>DASZGA010000130.1:0-8687 GCA_035939295.1 Candidatus Elarobacter sp.
TGCCTGCGGCTGGCCTACGAGGCGCTGGCCCGGGGCGGGACGGCCCCGGCCGTCCTCTCGGCGGCCAACGAGGTCGCCGTCGCTGCGTTTACTTCTGGTGAGATCCGCTTCGGGGAGATCGCCGTTTGCATCGAAACGGCCCTGAACCGGGTCGGGAAGAGCAACTTGAGTCTCGAAGCCGTCCGCGTCGCCGACCGCTCGGCCCGAGACGAGGCGCGAGCGTTCGTCGTTGAACGAACGGCAAGGCCTTCACGGAGCACATGATCGACCTACACCTCGCCCAAATCGGTCAAATCGCCGTCTTCCTGCTGATGCTCTCGGTCCTCGTGGTTCTCCACGAGTACGGGCATTTTTTGCTCGCCCGCTCGAACGGCGTCCGGGTAACCGACTTCGCGGTCGGCTTCGGGCCGACGCTGCTGAAGTGGACCTCGCCGCGGAGCGGGACCCACTATCGGATCAACGCGCTGCCGCTGGGCGGCTACTGCCAGATGAAGGGCGAGGACGGGAAGTCGACCGAGGCCGAGCAGCAGCGCCAGTTCCGCAGCGGCGAGGCCTTCGACCACGACAACTTCCAGGCGAAGTCGCCGCTTCAGCGGCTGGCGATCGTGCTGGCCGGTCCGGTCGCGAACTTCATCGTCGCGATCGTGCTGCTCTTCGGCGGAGCGCTGATCTTCGGTACGCCGGGCGACGTCCCGACGACCAGGATCTTCCAGCTCATCCCCGACCTGCCGGCCGCGCGGGCTGGGATGCAGGCGGGCGACCGGATCGTCAGCGTCAACGGCCGGGTGATCCCGGACGGGAACGTGCTCGTCAACCTGATCCACAGCTCGACCGGGAAGCGGCTTCACGTCGTCTACGATCGCAACGGCGTGCAGCACGCGGCCGACGTCACCCCGGTCGCGCAGAAACGCTACGACGGGCAGATGGAAGGCCGGCTCGGATTTCTCCCGCTCCCCGAGTCGCGCCGCGTCGGCGTCGCCGAGGCGTGGCGCTCGAGCTGGTCGCAGTTCAGCGGGATCTTCACCACAACGCTGGGCGCGCTGCAAGCGCTGGTCACCCATCCGCAGACCGTCGCCGGTCAGGTCCGCGGGCCGATCGGGATGTATCAGGCCTCGGCGCAGGCGCAGCAGTTCGGGGCGTACATCTTCATCTCGCTAGCGGCGCTGATCTCGGTCTCGCTGGGGATCTTCAACCTGCTCCCGATCCCGGCGCTCGACGGCGGCCGCGCCGCCTTCATCCTGGTCGAGATGCTGCGCGGCAAGCCGGTCGATCCCGAAAAAGAAGCGCTGGTCCACGTCGGCGGCTTCGCGGTGCTGATCGCGCTGATGCTCGCGGTCTCGTTCCACGACGTCACCGCCGCCCTCTCCGGTCGCAGCGCCTTCTGACGCTCGTCTGCTAGGATAGAGCCGTGATTCGCCTGCGCCGACAGACCAAGGCCGTGCTGCTCGAGAACAAGTCGAGCTGGTCGAAGGACGCCAAGAAGGTCTGGATCGGCGGCGATCATCCGATCGTCGTGCAGTCGATGACCACGACCGACACCGCGGACGCCGACAAGACGCTGGAGCAGGTCTACGGGCTCGCGATGGCCGGCTGCGAGGTCGTCCGGGTCACCTGCCAGGACGCCCGCGACGCGGCCGGGCTGCCGGCAATCGTCGCGCGCTCGCCGGTCCCGATCGTCGCCGACGTCCACTTCGACCACCGCATGGCGCTCGCCGCGATCGAAGCCGGCGTCGCGAAGCTCCGGCTCAACCCGGGCAACATCACCGACCCGGTGAAGACGCGCGAGGTCGTGAAGCTGGCGCTGGAGCGCGGGACACCGATCCGGATCGGCGTCAACATGGGCTCGCTCGCGCGGGACCTCGAGGAGAAGCTCGGCCACACCCCCGAGGCGCTCGCCGCCTCGGCGCTCCGCCACGTCGAGATCCTGGAAGACCTCGGGCACACCGACATCATCATCTCGGTCAAGGCGCACGACGCGGTCACGACGATCTACTCGTACCGGCTCCTCGCCAAGCAGCTCGACGAGCGCGGGACGCCGTACCCGCTCCACCTCGGGGTCACCGAGGCGGGGCTCCCGCTCGACGGGACGATCAAGTCGTCGATCGGTCTGGGCGTCCTGCTGTTCGAGGGGATCGGCGACACGCTGCGGGTTTCGCTGGCGGCCGACCCGGTCGAAGAGGTCCCGGTCGCCTGGGGGATCCTCAAGGGGCTGGGGCTGCGCGAGAAGGGGTTCGACATCACTGCTTGCCCGTCGTGCGGGCGAGCGGAGATCGAGGTCGTCGAGCTTGCCCGAATGGTCGAGGCTATCGCCAAAGAGTACACGGCGCCGGTCAAAGTCGCTGTGATGGGCTGTGTCGTCAACGGGCCAGGCGAGTCTAAGATGGCCGATGTAGGTATAGCAGGGGGCAAAGGAAAGGGCGCCATCTATCGCAAGGGCGAGCTGGTGGGGACCTTCCCGGAAGCCGACCTCCTAGGCCGCCTGCGGATCGAGATCGAAAAGGTCATCGACGAGCAATACCCGGACTATAGACACGAAATACACCGTGAACCCACACCCGCATAGCGCCTTAGCGCTCGTCCCGAGCGGACGACTGATCGCAGCGACGGCGGCCATCGCCCTGATGGCCTCGCTCTCGCTCGCGCTGTCGACCCCGGCGACGATCAGCGTCGACGGGCAGCGGCTGGCCTCCGACGTCCCCGCGGTGACGACCCCGAGCGGCGCATATCTCCCGCTGCGCGCGATCGCCGACGCGGCGGGCGCGAAAACGACGTTCGACACCGCGAACGGCGACATCGTCGTCCGCAAGGGGACCGACGTCCTCGTGATGCGCGCCGGAGCGGCGACCGCGAAGATGAACGGACACCGCGTCACGCTCGCGCACGCACCGTTCACGGTGCACGGCCGCGTGATGGTCGCCAGCGCGACGATCGCCGACACGTTCGGCTCGACCGTGCGCTACGACTCGAAGCACGGCCGCGTCCTCGTCCGCACGCCGGGCGTCGTCGTCGCCGGCGCCGCCGACGACGTCCCGTAAACCCGGCCTAGCGCAGCAGCCCTAGTTGCGCCCACCGCACCGCGTGATCAGCGGGTGCGGTGAATTATAGACAAATCGAGATGCTGCTCCGTAATAAAGGGTGGATGTGCGTTCGTGCCACCGGTTCGCACCGGCACTTTCGTCACCCCGACAGGCAGAATACGATAACCGTGCCGTACCATGGACGGGCGACCGATTTGCCGGCGTAGTTCACAACATCCTCAGACAGGCTGGATTGCGGTGAAGTTTGTCATCGTTATGGAGCAAGCTGAAGACGAGTCCTGGTGGGTTCGTGTTCCGGATTTACCGGGCTGCTTCAGCTGGGGTGCTACGCGGGAAGAGGCGGCTCGGAACGCGCGTGAAGCGATCGAGGGGCACATCGGAGTGATGCGCGAGTTCGGCGAGCTCGTGCCCGCGGGGTTGGATGGCGATTTCGCCGCGGACATCGTCGACGTCGTCGAGGTGCGGTAGCGACCACCGACCGTGCTGCTGGCCGTGTAACGCGGGTCCGTCCGGGTACGAAGTTCGTACGCGTACGGGGTAACTCGGGATGAAATTCGGCAAGATGACCCGCCGGCGGTTCCTTTTGCGGGCGGCACTCCCCACGATCGTGACAGGTGTCGTGCTCGGCTCGCCGCGGCTCAGAACCGCGGCGCGAGCCGTCGTTTCCGTCGCGATCCTTCCGTCGAAGGGGCCTGGGCCGATCCCGGTCACGTTGAACGTCAACGGTGAGGCGCATGCGCTGAACATTGAGCCGCGGGTGACCCTGCTCGACGCGCTGCGCGAGCGGCTGCAACTGACCGGGACGAAGAAGGGCTGCGATCAAGGAACGTGCGGCGCGTGCACGGTGCTCGTCGACGGGCGGCGCGTGAACTCGTGCTTGACGCTGGCGGTGATGGCGCAGGGCAAGAAGATCACCACCGTCGAGGGGCTCGCTAACGGCGAGCAGCTGCATCCGGTGCAGGCGGCGTTTCTCGCGCACGACGGTTTTCAGTGCGGCTACTGCACGCCCGGCCAGATCGTCTCGGCGGTCGCGCTGCTCGCGGAGAAGAGGCCGACCGACGAAGCGTCGGTGCGCGAGTGGATGAGCGGGAACATCTGCCGCTGCGGTGCGTATCCGAACATCGTGGCCGCCGTGCGCGCCGCCGCGGGGAACGCGTCGTGAACGCGTTCCGCTACGCGCAGGCGCACGACGCCGCGTCCGCGATGGCGACGGTCGGCGCCGATCCGCGCGCGAAGTACGTCGCCGGCGGGACCAACGTGATCGACTTGATGAAAGAGTACGTCGAGCAGCCTTCGCTGCTGGTCGACATCACGACCCTTCCGCTGCGCGCAATCGACCGCACGCCGAGCGGCGTGCGGATCGGCGCGCTGGCGACGATGAGCGACGTCGCGGATCATCCTGCCGTTGCGCGCGAGTTTCCGGCGGTCGCACAGGCACTGCTGCTGAGTGCGTCGCCGCAGCTGCGCAACATGGCGACGATCGGCGGCAACATCATGCAGCGCACGCGTTGCGCGTACTTCCGTGACGCCACGCAGCCGTGCAACAAGCGCGCGCCCGGAACCGGGTGCTCGGCGCTCCACGGCGTGAACCGCGGGCACGCGGTCGTCGGCGGGAGCGAGCAGTGCATCTGCACGCACCCCTCCGATCTCGCGGTCGCATTGCTGGCGCTCGACGCGGTCGTGCACGTGCGCAGCCGCTCCGGCGAAAAGACGGTCCCGTTCGAGCGCTTTCACGTGCTGCCCGGCACGGCGCCGCAGCGCGAGACCGTCCTGGAGCACGGCGATCTCATCACCGCGGTCGAGGTGCCGGCGAGCGCGCTCGCGCGCGGCTCGTATTATCTCAAGGTGCGCGACCGCGCGTCGTACGAGTTCGCGCTCGTCTCCGTCGCCGCGGCGCTCGACGTGGCGGGCGGAACGATTCGTGACGCGCGCGTCGCGCTCGGCGGCGTGGCACCGAAGCCGTGGCGCGCGCACGACGCCGAAGCGGCGCTGCGCGGGCAACCCGCGAACACGCAGTCGTTCGCCGCCGCGGCGCAAGCGGCGACCCGCGGGATGCGCGGATACGGCCAGAACGATTTCAAGATCGCGCTCACGCAGCGCGCCGCCGCGCGCGCGCTCGCCCACGCAGGCGGTGTTGCATGAGCGGGCTGGTCGGAACACCGGTGAACAGGGTTGATGGCGGCCTCGTCGGCCCGCCGGTCGATCGGGTGGACGGCCGGCTCAAAGTGACCGGCGCGGCGAAGTACTCCGCCGAGATCGCCGTTCCGAACCTTGCCTACGGCGTGCTGCTGCTCAGCAGCGTCGCGAACGGCCGGATTGCGTCGATCGACGACGCAGCGGTGCGGCGGATGCCGGGCGTGATCGCGGTGATGACGCCGTCCAACGCGCCGCGGGTGAAGAACAGCGGTCAGGACGTCGGCTATCCGATCCTGCGTGTCCTGCAGGACGATCTGGTGTACTACGACCGCCAGCCGGTCGCAGTGGTAATCGCCGACACGTTCGAGCGCGCGACCGATGCGGCCGCCGCGTTGCGCGTGCGCTATGCGGCGTCGCCGCCGGTGGCGCGCTTCGACGCGGCAACGCCGTACAAACCGGCGGCGGTGCACGGCAAAGACGCCGACACGCGCAAGGGCGACGCCGAGGCCGCGCTCGCGAGTGCGGCCGCGAAGGTCGACGCGACGTACACGACGCCGGTCGAGCACCATAACCCGATGGAGCCGCACGCGACGGTCGCGCAGTGGGAAGGTGACCGGCTCACGATCTACGACGCCTCGCAAGGGGTCGTCGGCGCGCGGCGGAAGCTCGCGGCCGTCTTCGGCGTTCCGACCACGAACGTGCGCGTGATCTCGCGCTTCATCGGCGGCGGCTTCGGCTCGAAGGGATCGAGCTGGCCGCACGTGACGCTCGCCGCGATGGCGGCGAAGCTGACGAACCGGCCGGTGAAGATCGTGCTGACGCGCCCGCAGATGTTCGGCTCGATCGGCCATCGCCCGCGCACGGTGCAGCGGGTCGCGCTCGCCGCCGGAAGCGACGCGAAGCTGACCGCCGTGATCCACCAGACGACCGCGCACACCTCGGTGTTCGACGAGTTCATCGAGCCGTCGGGACTGATCTCGACGGTGCTCTATGCAACGCCGAACCTGCTTGTGACGCACCGCGCGGTGCGGCTCAACACGGCGACGCCGACGTACATGCGCGCGCCCGGCGAGTCGAGCGGTTCGTTCGCGCTCGAGTCCGCGATGGACGAGCTGGCGTACGCGCTGCAGATCGACCCGGTTGAGCTGCGGATCCGCAACGACACGGAACACGACGCCGAAGGGCTGCCGTTTTCCAGCCGTTCGCTCGTGCAGTCGCTGCGCGCCGGAGCCGAACGAATCGGCTGGAGCCGGCGCGACCCGCGACCGCGCTCGATGCGCGAAGGCAACCTGCTGGTCGGGCTCGGCGTAGCCGCCGCATCCTATCCGATGAACCGCAGCGCGGCATCGGCGAGCGTGCAGCTTCGCGCCGACGGGAGCGTGCTCGCGCGCAGCGCCGGCGTCGACATCGGAACCGGCGCCTACACCGTCTTCTCGCAGGTCGTCGCCGAGACGCTGGGTCTCCCGGTGGCGCGCGTGAAGATGGAGCTCGGCGACTCGGCGTTTCCGAACGCACCGAATGCGGGCGGCTCGGCGCTCACCGCGAGCGCCGGTTCGGCGCTGAAGCTCGCCGCGCTCGACGTGCGCACGAAGCTGGCCGCGCTCGACGGCGTCGACCCCGCAACGCTGAAGGACGCGAGCGGCGATGCGCTGATCGCGATCTTGCGCAAGCACAACACCGATGCGATCGAAGGCCGGGCCGATGCCAAGCCGGGCGACGAGAAGCAGCACTACGCGATGCACTCCTTCGGCGCGCAGTTCGCCGAGGTGCGCGTCGATCCGGAGCTCGGCACGGTTCGCCTGGCGCGCTTCGTCAACGCGTTCGGCGCCGGCCGCATCCTGAACGAGAAGACGGCGAAAAGCCAGTTCATCGGCGGCGCGGTGTGGGGGATCGGGATGGCGCTCCTCGAGCACACCCGCTTCGACGAGCGCACCGGCCGCATCATGAACGCGAGCCTCGGCGAGTACCTCGTCCCGGTGAACGCCGACGTTCCGGCGATCGAGGCGATCCTCGTCCCCGAGGACGACCCGCACGTCAACGAGATCGGCGTGAAGGGGATCGGCGAGATCGGGATCGTCGGTGCCGCCGCCGCGATCGCGAACGCCGTCTACCACGCAACCGGCAAACGCGTCCGCGATCTCCCGATTACGCCGGAGAAGCTGCTGGCGTAGCCACGAGAATCCCGTCGCGCAGCAGCGGGACGACGTTCAGCGTGTCGAGGGCGGCGCACAGCGCGACGTCGGCGGCGAAGCCTTTTTGTGCGAGCGACTGGGCGTGGTCGGCGCTGGCGACGGCGTCGGGGAGGCGCGATGCGACGGAACGGTAGAGGAGCGCCGCCGCGCGCGCGCCGTCGCGCAGCTCGACGTCGGCGATCTGCGCGAGCAGTGCGTCGACGAGGGCGCCGGCGCCGAGCGCGTCTTCGAGCGCGAAGCCGTTGCCGTCGCCGGCGCAGACGATCGTGACGTCGCCGTCCTCGTGCGCGAGCGCATCGGCGACGGCGAGCCGGTTCACCAGCGCCGCCGTGCGAACCGATGCGGCGGTCGCGACCGCGCGCAGCGCCCGGGTTCCGTTGGTCGTCGTCATGACGAGCGTCTTGCCGTCGACGGCTTGCGGTGTGAACGACGCGGGCGAGTTGTCGAGGTCGAACCCCTCGATCCGCACCGCATTTCGCTCGCCGCAGAAGAGGACGCGTTCGCGGCCCAGCCGGTTGCCGAGCGCGATCGCGTCCTCCGGTTCGGCGACCGCGATCACTCCGGCCGCGCCGTTCGCGAGCGCGGCGGCGATCGTCGTCGTCGCGCGCAGCACGTCGACGACAACAGCGTGCGCGCCGCGCACCGCGTCGGCGGACCACGGCGGCCCCAGCAAGACCTCGACGCAACGGCTCACGCGCGGCGTTACTCCGCGCGTGGCCGTTGCGCCTGTGCCGCCGAGGGCGTGGCGTCCCTAGGCGACTATTTGGTGAAGTCGACGACGAACGCGTACTCGCCGCCGACGCGGGTGCAGTCGCGCGACTCCGCGCTGAAGCGCGAGAAGCGGGCGGCGCGCACCGCGGCCTGGTCGATCCAGCGGTTCCCGCTCGATTCGAGGACCGACGAGTTGGTCAGGCGACCCGAGGCGTCCAACGCGATGCGGACCGAGGTGATCCCGGTGACGTTCTGCTCGGCGGCGATCGCCGGCAGGTCCGCCGGTTCGGCGTGGGTGATCGAGGCGGGCGCCGCCGCGCACGTCACCGAGGCGCCGACCGAGGTGGGCGCGAGCGGGACGAGGCGGATGCTGGCGGCGCCGGCGGCGCTCGAGAGTGCGAGCGCGAGCGTTCCGGCGATGCTCGCGATGCGAAGCGGGCTGATCACGATGTTCTCCTGAAGAGCGTGTGCGGGGAAGTTACCGGGAGAACACGGGATTCGCGCGCTCGTTGCATCGAAGGAGCAGCGATGAGCACCAACGTCCTCGACCTCGTCGTCGAAGCGCTTCCGCACCTGCGCGGCGGGTTGGGCGAGGACTCCGCGACGTTCA
>DASZGA010000131.1:0-6798 GCA_035939295.1 Candidatus Elarobacter sp.
CCGCCGTCGTCGTGCTCGAAGGTTAACGGCGCGTTATCATGCTGCGCGAGCGCGATCGATGAGAGCGGTGACCGCGGCGCAGATGCGCGCGATCGACGCTGCGGCGGTGGCGCGCGAGGGCGAGGTCGCGCTGATGCGCGCCGCCGGCGCGGCGATCGCGCGGCTGATCGACCGCTACGCGCGCGGCGACGGCCCGGTCGTCGGGATCGCGGGGAACGGAAACAACGGCGGCGACGCGTACGCGGCGCTCGCGGCGTACGAAGGACTGCGGCTGCGCGTCATCTATGCCGATCCGTCGACGAGCGGGAGCGAAGCGCGTCGCGACGCGCGCGAACGCGCGCTCGCGGCCGGCGTCGAAGAACGCGCGCTGCCGCCCGATCCTCTGCTGCTGCAAGAGGCGGCGCTGGTGCTCGACGGTGTGCTGGGTGCGAACGCGCGGCTCCCGCTCGATCCTCGCAGCGCGCAGCTCGCCGATGCGATCAACGCGAGCGGCGCGCCGGTCCTCGCGCTCGACGTACCGACCGGGATCGACCCGACGACCGGCGCGACCGACCGGCTCGTCGTGCAGGCGACGGCGACGATCGCGCTCGGCCGCCCGAAGCTCGGATGTTTTCTCGAGCCCGCCCGCGACGTCGTGGGCGCGCTGTGGTGCGCGCCGATCGGGATGCGCGACGAGGACGCGAACGGGATCGACGATCCGCCCACCATGGTGCTGACGCCGCCGGAGTTCGCCGCGCTCTTGCCGCGGCGCTCCGACGATTCGGAGAAGCGCAGCGCCGGCGCGCCGCTGATCGTCGCCGGCTCGACGCAGTTTCCCGGCGCGGCGGTGCTGAGCGCGTGGGGTGCGGCGCGCGCGGCCGCCGGTTACGTCACCGTCGCCACACCGGACGGCGCGGCCGCGGCGCTGCGGATGCACCTGGTCGAGCAGGTCGTCGTCACGTACGACGAGCGCGACCCCGACCGCGCCGTACAGACGATCCTCGATCTGACGAACCGCTGCAACGCGATCGGGATCGGGCCCGGGCTCGGCCTTTCCGAGGTGTACGCGACGATCGTCAACGGCGTCATCGGCGCGACGGAGCTGCCCGTCGTCGCCGATGCGAGCGCGCTATACCATCTTTCGAAGCGGCTAGGTGCCTACCGCGACAAGAAGCTGGTGCTGACGCCGCACGCCGGTGAATTCGCACGGCTCAGCGGAAAGGGAACGATCGCGCCGGGTCAGCGATTGCAGCGGCTACGCGCGTTCGTCGACGAGCACGGGATCACGACGCTGCTGAAAGGCCGCACGACGCTGATCGCGTCTGGTGACGCCACCCACCTCAACCCGACCGGAACGAACGCGCTTGCAACCGCCGGAACCGGCGACGTCCTCACCGGCGCGATCGCGACGCTCATGTCGCAAGGGCTTTCACCGGTCGACGCCGCTCGCGCGGGCGCCTACTGGCACGGCCGCGCCGGTCAAGTCGCGCAAGCACACCGCCGGCGCGGCGTGATCGCGCGCGACGTCGCCGAAGCGCTCGGCGAAGCGTCGGTCGTGAAGCACGTCGATGCAACGTTGCTTCGCATCTTCTAATCAGTATTGCATTGCGCAAACGATATGCGAATTATCATGGAGCGCACCCCTTGACGTCTTCACGGCACGGCGTGATAGCCTTGCGTGGAGAAAACATGCAGAGCACGATGCGCCGAGAGATCCTCCTACCAGAGACCAAGCCCGAAACCGAATGGCTGCGCGGCCGCGCGGTGCGCAAAGTGAGCCCGCGGCGAGCTCACGCCGCGCTGCAGCGATGGTGGCTCGACAATCTGGGCGCCTGGGCCGAATCACGCGGCGAGGTCCTGCCGGAATGGCGGTTCCGCGTTGCGCCACCCGGTGAGAAGGTCCGGCCGCTGGTCCCCGACGTGTCGTACCTTTCATACGAGCGCGACGCTGATTTGACGGAGGCCGAGCTCGAAGTGCCGCTCGTGCCGCCGAACGCCGCGGTCGAGATTCGCTCGCCCGGCGACAGCCGAGCGGACCTGGAAGACAAGGTTGCGACACTGTTGCGCGCAGGGACCGACGTCGTCGTCATCGTGAACCCCCGCACGCGCACGGTAATCGCGTGGGACCGCGAGGCGAAACGCATCTTCTCGCCCGGGGAGCGCTTCGAGCATCGGGCGCTGCCGGGATTCGGATTCGACGTCGAGGTTATGTTCGACCAGTCGCGCTTTCGGTTGCCGCCGAAGCGCTAAGCGCTGCCGTTCAACAGTTCGCGCAAGCCGGGTTCGTCGAGGATCGTGATTCCGAGCTGTTCGGCTTTGGTGAGCTTGCTGCCGGCCTCGTCGCCGGCGACGACGTAATCGGTCTTCTTCGAAACCGCCGAGCTGACTTTGCCGCCCGCGGCGACGATCAGCTCCGAGGCTTCGTCGCGCGTGAGGCTCGGGAGCGTCCCGGTGAGGACGAGCGTCTTGCCGGCGAGGACGCCGACCGGCTCGCGCGGGCGGAGCGGCGCGGTCGTGTCGACGCCGGCTTCTTTCAGGCGCGTCACCATCGCGCGGTTCGGCTCTTGTGCGAAGAACAGCGCGACGCTGGTCGCGATCTCCGGACCGATCCCTTCGCTGCGCAGCAGCTCTTCTTCCGTCGCGGCTTCGATCGCGTCGATCGTGCCGAAGTCACCGGCGAGGATCGCCGCGTTCTGCGAGCCGACGAAACGGATCCCGAGCCCCGACAGCAGCCGCGCCAAACCGCGCCGCTTCGACTTCTCGATCGCGTCGAGGACGTTGCTCGCCGACTTCTCCGCCATCCGCGGCAGCTTCAGCAGCTTTTCTAAATCGAGGTAGTAGATGTCGCTGACGTTGCGCACCAGCCCCGAGTCGACCAGCGCGGCGGAGAGCTGGTCGCCGACGCCCTCGATGTCCATCGCGCCGCGCGAGCAGAAGTGCCGGACGCGCTCGACGAGCTGCGCCGGGCACGACGCGTTCGTGCAGCGCGCCATCGGCTCGCCTTCGGGGTGGTCGACGTCCGAGCCGCAGACGGGGCATTGCGAGGGCAGCGTGTACTGCGGCAGCCTCTTCCCCTTGCGCTCTTCGAGGACCGGGCCGACGACGCGCGGGATCACGTCGCCGGCGCGAATCACCGTCACCACGTCGCCGATGCGGATGTCGTTGCTGCGGATGTAGTCTTGGTTGTGCAGCGTCGCGTTCGAGACGGTCGTTCCACCGATACGCACCGGTTCCAGCACCGCGTTCGGGTTCAGCACCCCGGTGCGGCCGACGCTGACGACGATGTCGAGCAGCTTCGTGCGCGCCTCGCGCGCGCGGAACTTGTAGGCGATCGCCCAGCGCGGGTCTTTGCCCGACGTCCCGAGCTTGGCTTGAAGCGCGAGATCGTCGACCTTGATCACGATCCCGTCGATCTCGTAATCGAGCTCGTCGCGCTTCTCTTCCCACTCCTGCGCGAACGCGATCACGTCGCGGATCGACGACACCGCGTGCGCGTGCTCGTTGACGCGAAACCCGAGCGACTTCAAGTATCCCAGCAGCTCGTGCTGCGAGGCCGGCGGTTTCTCGGTGTCGATCTCGCCGACGGCGTAGGCGTAGAACGAGAGCTTCCGCTCCGCGGTCATCCGCGGGTCGAGCTGGCGGATCCCGCCGGCCGCCGCGTTGCGCGGGTTCGCGAACGGCGCCTCGCCGCGCGCCTCGCGTTCGGCGTTGAGCCGCGCGAAGTCGCTCTTGCGCATGTACGCTTCGCCGCGCACGTCGATGTGGCGCGGGACCGCGGTCTTCCCGTCGCGCAGCGCGAGCGGGACCGACTTGATCGTGCGCAAGTTCGCGGTGACGTTCTCGCCGACGCTCCCGTCGCCGCGCGTCCCGCCCTCGCTCAGCTTCCCGCCGTCGTAGCGCAGCGAGACGGCGAGGCCGTCGATCTTCAGCTCGCAGGTGTACGCGACGTCGTTTTCCACCCCGCCGAGCTTGCGCACGCGCGCGTCGAACGCCATCAGCTCGTTCTCGTCGAACGCGTTCGCCAGCGAGAGCATCGGCCGTGCGTGTACGTACGGCGGAAACCCGTTCGACGGTGCGCCGCCGACTCGCTGCGTCGGCGAGTCCGGCGTGCGCGCCTCCGGATGCGCCTCCTCGATATCGATCAGCTCGCGCAGCAGCGCGTCGTAGTCCTGATCGCTCATCTGCGGATCGTCGAGGACGTGATACCGGTAGTTCGCCTCGTCGATCAGCGCGCGCAGCTCGCGCGCGCGCTTCTTGTAGTCCCTTACCGCCACGGTTTCGGGGTGGCGACCTGCACCGGGTAGCCGTCGGGGTCGGCGATCACGGCGAAGCGGCCGAAGCTCGCGTCGTGCGGCTCCTGCAGGATCGTCACGCCGGCGGTGCGCGCGTCGGTGACGAACTTGTCGACGTCGTCGGCGTAGAACCCGAGCTGGAGCGAGCCGGGCTTCACCGTCAGCGACTCGCTGGCCGGATGCAGTCCGAGCATTCGCCCGTCACCCAGTTCGAAGTCGATCCAGTGCGGCGCCGCGTCGGTGCCGAGCTTCAGCTCCAGAATGTTCTGGTAGAAGCGTTTGCTCCGTTCCAAGTCGGCGCAGACGATCATCGCGAGTGCGAACGTGGCCACGCCCCGGGCTTCGACGGGCGCGCCGCAGGTCCGCCGCCCGCGGATGCGAGAAGCGAATCGAATGCCCGCCCGCCGCGCGTTCCTCGCCGCAGCTTCCGCCCTCTTCGCGGCCGGCTCCGCGCGCGCTGCGCTCGCGTTCGTCGAGTCGCCGGCCTCGGGCGAGCCGCGCGCGCCGCGCGGACAAACGCTCACGCTCCAGACGGTCGAGGTGATCGCCGCGACGCACGCGCGGGTGCGCACGGCGTGGCGGCCGCCGGCGCTCTTTCCGGACGTTGCGCCGGTCGCATACTACGCCGGGCGCGGCGGCGACAAACGGTACCCGGACGAGCCGGTGATTTGGCTCAACCCGGACCACCCCGAGCTGATCAGCCCGCGCACGTCGCGGCTCACCGACGAGATCCCGCTCTTCACCGAACTGCTGCTCGCGTCGGTCGACGTGCGCGGAAGCGGGCAGCCGTCGCTCGGCCTCGAGAACCTCGATCCGGCGAAGCGGCGCGCGTCTGCGACGACGCTCGCCTCGAACGCCGCGGTCGTCGCAAAGTACTCGCCGTACACGAAAGTCGACGACGCCGAGTTCGCGCGCCGCGCGTTCGCGTTCGCGGTGCTGCGTCAGATGACGCCGGAGATCGGCGGCGTCGCGCCGATGCTCGTCGCCGCGTCGATGATGCCGCCCGAAGAGCCGCTCGCCGCGTACGCCGGCCGCGACACCGACGCGCGCGCGCCGCGCGGCTGGGGCGTGATCCACATCGGCTCGCCGGCCGTCACCGAGTCGCCGCGCGGTTACGAGGCCTGGGTGCGCGCGTTCGTTCTCGCGACCGCGGACCGCCAGCCCGCCGAAAGCGCGGTGAAGCGGGCCTACGAAGCGGCGCGCGCGCAAGACGAATCGGCCCGCAGCGACCACTACGCAGCGCGGCGCGAGTTCGCAGCGCCGTACGTCACTCAAGTCGCCTCGTTCTTCGGAAGGTAACCGCTCGATGCAAACCGATCGAACCTCGACCGCCGCCAAGCGCAGCGCGTTCCGCGCGGTGCACGACGGGCCCGCGATCCTCGTCATCCCGAACGCGTGGGACGTCGTCACGGCGCGCGTCTTCGAAGAGGCCGGATTCCCCGCGGTCGCGACGTCGAGCGCCGCGCTCGCGAACGCGCTCGGTTTCCGCGACGGCAGCGAGCTCGACGTCGACCTGCACCTCGCGACGCTCGAACGCATCGTGCGCGCGCTCGACGTCCCGCTCTCGGCCGACGTCGAAGACGGGTACGGCACCGATCCGGAGGCCGTCGCCGCGTTCGTCACGCGGCTCGCGGCGACCGGCGTCGCCGGCTACAACTTGGAAGACACGAAGGGCGAGCGCGACCTGTACTCGCTCGACGACGCCGTCGCGCGCGTTCGCGCGGCGCGCGCCGCCGCACCGGATCTGTTCTTGAACGCGCGCACCGACATCTATCTCGCCGGCATCGGTCCGGCAGAGACGCGCTTCGAGCGCACCGTCGAACGCCTCGACGCGTTCGCGGACGCGGGCGCCGACGGCGTGTTCGTTCCCGGCGTGATGGACGCCGAGACGCTCCGCAAGCTGGCCGCCGCGGCGCCGCGCCCGCTGAACGTCCTCGCCGGTCCGAAGAGTCCCGACGCCGCGGGGCTTCAATCGCTCGGCGTGCGGCGCGTGAGCGTCGGCTCGTGGCCGGGACGGCGCGTGCTCGGCGTGCTGCGTGAGATCGCGCGCGAGCTGCGCGAAGACGGCACCTTCTCGTTCATCCGCGAGCCGATCGTCTCGTACGCGGACGCGAACACCCTCGCCCGCCCGCGCACCTGAACGAAGGGTGGCGCGGATCGCGTTCGGCGCGCATGTGGGGAATCGCTACGCTCCCCCGAACCCGGCCGGGATGATGCGCGCATTGATTGCAGTGCTCGTCGCGGTGTGTGCCGTGACCTGTACGCCCAACCTCGGTGCTTCGGCGGAGCCCGTCTCGACCGGGCGCTCCTTCACGATCCCGGTTCGTTCGGGGACGTCGGCTCGTGCTGCGTTTCGCGAGGCGCTCGGGAAGCTCGGCGAGCTGCGCGGCGTGCGGCTCCGATCGGCGTTCGCCGACCGCGCAGACCGCTTCGTCGAAGCATTCTACACGGCCACGTATCACGGCCGCCCTGTCGCCGGCGCTCTCGTCGCGGGGCGCGGGATCGCGGCGAGCGCATTCGACGTTCC
>DASZGA010000132.1:0-13441 GCA_035939295.1 Candidatus Elarobacter sp.
GCGAACGTATGGATGTGTCCGGCGAGGACCGCGTCGTACGGCGCGAGCGCGTCGCCCATCGCGCCGCGCTCGTCCTCGTTCGTGTACGGCGGGCGATGGGTGACGAACCAGCTCCGGCCTTTGGCGAGCTCGCGCACCGCGGCGAACTGCTTTCGGTAGATCGGCTCGCGCGCCGGATCGAGCTTGTTGTCCTCGGCGACCGCCGAGTCGAACGCGACGATGCGCAGATCGTGCAGGTCGACGGCATACGGCTCGGTCGTGTTCGCGCACGCCGTCGTCGCGTGCGGGTCGAGGTAGCGAAACCAGCCCGCGCCGTTGCGAGCGCACTCTTCGTGGTTACCGCGCGCCGGGACCAGCGGAGCGCTCGCGAACAGCGGCGCCGCCGGCGTGAGAAAATCGGCGTACCACGCCGGCCCGTCGTCGCCGTACGGGCTTCCGCTGCACGGCGACAGCTGCGCGCAGGCGTGCTCGCGATACAGATAGTCGCCGACATGGATTACCAGATCCGGACGAACAGCGGCGATCGCACGCGCGATCGTCGGAAACGGCCATCCGGCGGGGTTGTCGCAGGCTTGAACGAGCAGGACGCCGATCCGGCAGCCGGTGTCGCCGAGTACGACGATCGTGCGCGGATCGTGCGCCGGAGCCGGCAGCGCGCGGTCACCGACGCGAATGCTCTTCGCCTCCGGCGCGACGGCGAGCTCGCAGACGAGATCGTCGAACGCCGCGCTCGGCTTCGCGCGCTCGCTCATCGGCTCACGGCGCCCGTCCACCGTCGCCGTCGGGCACGCCCGATCGCTGACGACGGCGCGCGCGTGCGGCTTGCCGTCGGCCGCGTACTGCAGCCATGCCGAGAGGATCGCTGCGACGAGCATCGCGCGACGTTTCTCCGAAGCGGCCGCGGCCTCAGCTTGGAGGGATCGGTTCCGTCACCGGCCGCCACAGCGGCCGGCGGCCGCTATGTGACAATCCGAAAGCCCAGGGCCGCCGCGGCCGCCAGCAGTGCGATGCCCGCGATCCGCGCGATCGGGACGCGCGGCGGGACGAGCTTCTCGAGCGCGATGAACGCGGTGAGCGCGACCATCGCGACGACGTTCATCACGCCGGTGACGAACAGCAGCGCCATCAGCGCCCAGCAGCAGCCGAGGCAGAACGTGCCGCGGTGCAGCCCGGCGGCGAGGTCCGCGCGCATTCCGCCCGACGACTCGGTTTCGCGCGCGCCGTCGACGGGGCGGCAATGCTGCAGGCACGCGTTCTTGAACGGCGTGAGCTCGTAGACGCCGACGCCCGCGACGACGAGCGCCGCTGCGGCGCCGCCGTGCAGCGACATCGCGCCGGAGAGCGCGCCGGAGCGGTCGAGCGCCCACTGCACGACCGCCGCTCCTACGCCGAAGAGCGTCCAGACCGCGAGATAGCCGGCGGCGAACGGCGTCCCGCGCGCGGCGATCCACGGCGCCGCGCTCGGAAGCATCATCGCCGCCATCATCACGACCCACATCACGATCAACGCCGGCAACGCCGCGGCTTCCGGGATCGCCGGCATCGCCGGCATCTCGGGCGCCGCGGTCATCGCGGGCATCCCGGCGCCGTGCAGCACGAACCACCACGCCGCTACCGCGACGGCGGCCGGAATCGCGAGCCGTTCAGCCCGGATATTCGTCATGGCGCCGCACCCAGCGCTGCGGAATCTCGCCTTCGTCGCGGCCTTTCGGCGTCATGTCGATGAAGTTGTAAGCGCCGTTCACGATGTCGATCCCGCGCGCGAACGTCGAGTAGGTGTGGTATATCGTGCCGTCGCCGTCCTTGTAGAAGACGCTGATCCCCTCGCGCTGGGTGTCGTACGGGTCCTGCACCGTGTAGTTGAAGAAGGCGCGCTTCTCGTCAACCTCCTGCTGGGTGAACTGCGCACCGAAGTCGCGCTTGAAGTCGTTCTCGAACGACGACAGCCACTTGAAGTGCCAGCCCATGCGCTTCTCGTAGGCTTCGAGCTTCGCGAGCGGCGCGCTCGAGATCGCGACGAACGCAGCGTCGAGCGCTTTCAGATGGACCGGGATGCCGTCGAAGGTGTCGGCCCACAGCGAGCAGTGCGCGCAACCTTCGTCTTCGCCCGGATCGAACATGAAGTGGTACACGATGAGCTGGCTCGAGCCCGCGAAGAGATCGGCGAGCGACTCCTTTCCGTCGGGTCCGTCGAAGACGTAGTCCTTCTCGACGCGCTCCCACGGCAGGTCGCGGCGCGCCTGCGAGAGCGCGTCGCGCGCGCGAGTGAACTCTTTCTCTTTCGCGAGCAGCTCTTTGCGCACTTCGACCCATTCGTCGTGCGGCAGGACCCGATGATCGCGCAGCTCGTACGCAGGTGTTTCGACGGACATGCTCCCCTCCTCGCGGCGGAATCACCGCCGCGCTCTTCGTGCTCAGACGTGCCGGTGGCTCGGATCCGCGTACGGATCCGGTACGACCGCGCCGCCTTCGACGGCGACGGCGATGCGCGCGAGGTAGTGATCCCAGCCGCCGTCGTGCTTCTCGCGCGACTCGCCGGTGAGATCGCGGTGAGTCAGGCGAAGGCGCGTCCCCGCGCCCTCCGGTTCCAACGTGATCTCCACGATCGTCGAACCGGGCGGCACACCTTGGCCGTCGCCCTCGAACCCCCAGGTGAACGAAACGTTCGAATACGGTATCGCTGCGCGGAACTCGCCGCTGATGACGTCGAGCAAGTTCGGCACGACACGGAACACGCCGCCGGGACGCGGGTCGAGCTCGACCTCGGTCCCGATCCACTGCATCATCTTCGCGGGCTCGGTGAGGAAGCCGTAGACGACCTCGGGCGGCGCATCGATGTAGATCTCTTTCTCGATCATCTCAGCGTTTGCCGCGGCCGCGCGCACGGTTCTCGCGCTCCGCGGCCGCCTTGAGCCGCGCGAGTCGAGTATCCCAGAGCTCGTCGAGAAATGCGTGCAGCTCCACGAACGCCTCTTTGCGCAGGGCATAGATCCGGCGCGTCCCTTCGCGCCGCAGGACGATGAGCCGCGCCTCCACCAAGACGCGCAGATGCTCCGAGATGGCGGGGCGAGTCGTTTCGAACTCGTCCGCGATCTCGCCGGCGCGCATCTCACCGCCGGCGAGCAGTTTGAGGATCGCGACGCGACGCGGTTCGGCGAGCGCCTTCAAGACATCTTGCACGCCCGCCCTCCAAAGCGTAGGTCGTGCCTTATTTAAGCATCGGCTTTCGCTTCTGTCAACGGGGGTCGCGTCAGCTACAGCGCCTTGACCCCCGCGACGACGGCGTCGATCGACTTCTTCGCGTCGCCGAACAGCATCACGGTCTTGGGGTCGTCGTAGAGCGGGTTGTCGATGCCGGCGAAGCCGGAGGCCATCGAGCGTTTGAGGACGACCACGTTCTGCGCCTTGTCGACGTTGAGGATCGGCATCCCGTAGATCGGCGAGTTCTTGTCCTCGCGCGCGGCGGGGTTGGTGACGTCGTTCGCGCCGACCACGAGCGCGACGTCCGCGCGCTCGAACTCCGGGTTTATGTCGTCCATGTCGTACAGCGACTCGTACGGGACGTTCGCTTCCGCCAGCAGGACGTTCATGTGACCGGGCATGCGGCCGGCGACCGGATGGATCGCGTACTTCACCTCGACGCCTTTTTTCTCCAACTGGTCGGCGAGCTCGCGAATCGAGTGCTGCGCCTGCGCGACCGCCATCCCGTAGCCGGGAACGACGATCACCTCGTTGGCGTACGCGAGCATCGCGGCGACGTCGTCGGCGCTCACCGAGCGAACGTTCTGACCGCCTTTCGTCCCGGCGGCGCCGGTCGTCGTTTTCACCGCGCCGAACGCACCGAAGAGCACGTTGGTGATGCTGCGGTTCATCGCTTTGCCCATCAGCACGGTGAGCAGCGTCCCCGACGCGCCGACAAGCGCGCCGCTGATGATCAGCACGTTGTTCCCGAGCACGAACCCGGTCGATGCCGCAGCGAGCCCGGTGAACGAGTTGAGCAGCGAGATCACGACCGGCATGTCGGCGCCGCCGATCGGCAGCACGAACAGCACGCCGAGCACCAGCGCCGCGCCGAGCGCGATCCAAAACCACTGCAGCACCGGCGGATAGCCGGCGACGACGAGTCCCCAGCTCACCAAGATGACCAGCAAGATCAGCGCGTTGACGACTTGCTGCCCGGGATACGTGATCGGCCGCCCGGTCATCACTTCTTGCAGCTTCAGGAACGCGATGATCGAGCCGGCGAACGAGAGCGCGCCGATCACCGCAGAGAGCACGCTGGTGAACGAGACGTCGTAGGTGATCGGCGTTCCGGAGTTCACGTACTTCAGCAGCTCGCCGGCCGCGACCAGCGCCGCCGCACCGCCGCCGGCGCCGTTGAAGATCGCGACCATCTGCGGCATCGCGGTCATCTTCACGCGCCGCGCTGAGACGATCCCGATGATCGCACCGACGACGATCGCCGAGCCGACCACGTACCAGTTCACGATTCCTTGCGTCAGCGTCGCGGCGACCGCGATCAGCATTCCGACCGCGCTCAACCGGTTTCCGAGCAGCGCCGTCTTCGGAGAGCTCAAATACCGCAGGCCGAGGATGAAAAGTACCCCGGTGACGAGGTACGCGATGTCGACCCAGTTGGCCGGCGTCGTATCGGTCGCGGTCATTGCGCGCCGTCCGACGGCGGCTTCGGCGCGCGCACCTTCGGCTTGAACATCTCCAGCATTCGCTCGGTGACGGTGTAACCGCCGAACACGTTCAGCGACGCCAGCAGGACGAGGAAGAAGCCGGCGATCGCGCCGAGCGGCGCGTCGGCCGTGCCGGCGACCAGGATCGCGCCGACCAGCACGATCCCGTGGATCGCGTTCGTCGCCGACATCAGCGGCGTGTGCAGCGTCGTCGGTACCTTCGAGATGACCTCGAAGCCGACGAACACCGCCAGGATGAAAACCGTCAGCTCGGCGAGCAGATGGGCAGAGATCACGCGGCTCCTCCGGGTATCGTTGCGCTGTGACTATCGCCGCTGAGCGCGGCGCGCGTCGCCGCGTGGACGACCTCGCCGTCGCGGGTGAGCGTCGATCCGGCGACGATCTCGTCATTCGGGTCGAGCGCGAGCGCGCCGTCCTTAGTCACGTAGTCCAACAGCGCCTGGACGTTGCGCGCGTACAGCCGGCTCGCGTCGTACGCGAGCGACGAGGCAAGGTTCAGCGGTCCGACGATCGTCACGCCGTTCTCGCTGGTCACCACCTCGCCGGGCTGCGTTCCTTCGACGTTGCCGCCCGTCTCGGCGGCGAGGTCGACGATCACGCTGCCGGGCGCCATCGCGGCGACCGCTTCGCGCGTGACGAGAATCGGCGCGCGCTTGCCGGGGATCGCCGCGGTCGTGATCACGACGTCGCTGCCGCCGATCGCCTTCACCATCGCGGCGCGCTGCTTCGCGATTGCTTCGGGCGAGAGCTCGCGCGCGTACCCGCCCGCGCCTTCACCGCTCTCGCCGACGTCGATTTCGAGAAACTTCGCGCCCAGCGACTTCACCTGCTCGGCGACGACCGCGCGCGTGTCGTACGCGGTGACGACCGCACCGAGTCTGCGCGCCGTCGCGATCGCCTGCAATCCCGCGACGCCCGCGCCGATGATCAGCGCCTTCGCGGGCGCGATCGTTCCGGCGGCGGTCGTCAGCATCGGGAAGAACTTCGGCAGGTGGTTCGCTGCGAGCAGCACCGCTTTGTAGCCGCCGATGTTCGCCTGCGAGCTGAGCGCGTCCATCGCCTGCGCTTTGGTCGTGCGCGGTATCGTCTCCATCGAGAGCGCGGTGAGCCCGCGCTGCGCGTAGCGCTCGACCGACTGCGGATCGCCGAGCGGCGCGAGAAAGCCGACCAGCACTGCGCCCTTCGGGATCCCCTCGAGCTCCTCGTCCGTCGGCTTCGCGACGCGCGCGACGACGTCGGCGCCGTCGTACGCGGTTCGCGCGTCCGGCACGAGCGTCGCGCCGGCGGTTTCGTACGCCGCGTCGGTGTAGCCGGCGCTCGTCCCGGCACCGCGCTCGACGGCGACCGTATGTCCGCCCTTGACGAACTTCGCGACGATCTCGGGAACGAGCGCGACCCGTCGTTCACCGGCCGCACGTTCCTTCGGCACCGCGATCTTCATGCCGGGAAGAATCGCTCCGGAGCGCCGCGGTCCCTTTGGTGCTCTACTCGCCTCGCCGAAAGAGGCGAGCGTCATGGCAATAACGAACCACCTTCGCCCCGTCAAGTTGCGGGACCGAGGAGGATACCGTGGAATGGCAACTGGCCCACGTCGTTGACGGCTCGCTCGCCGCCTATTCAGACGACAAGACCCTCGAGCTCCGCGCGACCGTGGTCGCGCCGAACCCCGGCTACGAGGCGCGAATCGTGACCGCCGATGACAGCGGCCTTTCCGGGTTCCAGGTCCATTGTAGGGAGAAGCCCGGCGTCTGGACCGACACCGTCACCGAGATCGCGGTCGTTCAGCAATTCGCCGCCGGCAACGATGCGGAAGAAACCAAAGTCACCACTGCGGACGGCGACAGGAAAGTCCGAATCATTCACCTCGACAAGCCGATTGGCGACGAAGCTGCGACTGCCGCAATCCAAAACGAAATCGTTTTCAACTGACCTGAAGGGCTCGCCGACCGGTACGCTAGTCGAACGGCCCGGCGGCTTTCGGCGGTGTTTCGCGCAGGTCTCGCCGGCGCTGCACTATTCGGGCGAACTGGGAGAGCAGGTTTGCGCGCCGGTTGGCCGAGCGTTGGCTCGCGGCTTCTGAAGGCTCGGGCACCAATTGCGTCGACAGCGACACCGTACGCTTCGCGAACTTTGGCGGCTTGCCCGGACGGAAACGAAAGCGCCGGCCGTCGTGCTCTGCCTGGCCCGACCAGCGAACCGTCACCAGATCGACCACGTCTTTATGCAGGTAAATCCGGACGTGGTTGAAGCGCTCGGTGCGTTGCTCGGGGGTAGTCAGGTATCCCAACGGAACGCGTACGGAATCGAAAACCACGTCGTGCGCCGTCGTTCCGGTGAGCTGCACGTGCGCGTCCAGCATCGCCCACCGCCCGACGTTCAGAAAATCGCAGCGTGCGATGCGATAGTCCGCCTCTTTGAATCCGAGCGGATGGTCTTCCGTACCCCGAATGTAGTTCGGGCGCTCGGAGTAGATAAATATCTCGGTTTCTTGGCCGTGCGCGTCGATCTTTTCACCGGCATATCGCGGAGGGTCGAGGATGTGGTTGCACTCGAACTGGACGAGACGGGTTGAAAGCTCCAGCCGATAGGTCACGTAGGCTGCGATGAAGCCGCTAAGCGTCACCACGCAGAGCAGCCACGTTGCCGCCGCCGTCGAGCACGTGTCCTTACCGAAAACACACGTGGACAAGCTTGCAAAAAGGGGTGACCAGGAGTGGTAGAAGCGCGCCAGGACGACGAGGACGACGGCGACGCCGGCGATCAGTACGAGGGTGATGAATCTATTCGAAGCTGAGGTCCGTGACATTCTTCAGCGCCCGCAAAGCCACCGGGTCGCTTTTCACCACATCGCGGAGCGCGATAACGATCTTATCGTCCGGGAGCGAATCGTCGAACCCGTTGAGCCGTCTTAACCGAAGGTAGGTGTCCTTCTGCTCGCTGCTGATGAACTCGAGATGCAGTGGTGCAAGGATGCCGTTGATATGTCGAATCAGGTCCCCGGGCGAAGACTCGGGATCGGAGACGGAGGGCGGTTGTTCGCTGCGGGGTGGTTCGTACTGCGTTGCCACGATGTCCTCATCATCGGCGAGAATTTGGAATCAGCAAGCGACTTCGCTCGTTAAGAGGAGGGACCTGCCGAGGTGAGTTAGGCTTCCGCGACGGTCTCCGCGGCGATCGGGACCGGCGTTGGCCGCAGCTCGCGGCGGCGTTTCCCGAGCCGCAGGATCGGCTGCTCGAACGCGTAGGTCAGCAACGCCGTGAACGCGATCGCGGCGCCGACCGCGACGAAGCTGAACACCACCGACCAGTGCCGGTCGTCGTGCGCCTCGAGCGTCGCGTACGGCGGTATGTGCCACTTTTGCAGCTCGCGCGCCAGCGGCTGGTGCCACAGATACAGATTGTACGAGATAGCGGCCATGAACAGCAGCACGCGGTTGGCGAGCAGACGCTGATACCCGCGCACGGCGAAGAGCGAACCGAGTCCGGCCGCCAGGCATGCCAGCGCGAACCCGGAGCGCCAATGCACCATCCACAGCTGCGGCCACTCCTTGTCGCCGCGATGGGCGTAGCAGTCCGTCGCGAGCGCGTACAACGCGACGAAGCCGGCAATCGAAAGCGCGGTGAACGCCCAGCTCCGCTCGGCCAGCCGCGGCCGCCGCAGCGCGATCGACACGTACGCGTACGCCGCCAGCATCCCGGCCGCGAAGAAATCGACGTACGCCGGAAGCTGCTCCAGCCGCTGCTCGTAGAAGTAGTGGTTGGAATAGAGGCACCACACGCGCCAGCCGTTCGCGACCGCGAAGAGCGCGAGCCCCGTCCACAGCGGCTTGCGCACGAACGCCAGCACCAGCAGCGGAAATAGCACGTAGAACTGCACCTCGACGCCGAGCGACCACATCACGCCGTTGATCGAGCCGTTCGTCACCGCGAACCAGTCGTGGACGAACAGCAGGTGGAACCCGACGTCGCGCACCGCGTCGTAGACCGTATGGTAGGTCTGAAACCCGATCGCGATCAGCACGACGATGCAGAGCACGTACGACGGAACGATCTTCAAGAAGCGCCGTCCGGCGAAATGTCGCAGCGACGGGGGCTTCGTCTCGCCGAGGTGCGCCTGCACGTATGGCAGCGTGAGAACGAACCCCGAGATGAAGAAGAACAGCGCGACGCCGAGGAACCCCGTCTCGCCGATCGGCTGGAACGAGTAGTTGACGTACGGGACGATCAGCGGCTGCCAGGAGATCTGCCAGACGTGGAGCCAGACGACCAGGACGATCGCGATCCCGCGCAGTCCGTCGATCGTCGCGATGCGGCCGCCCCGCACGAGCTCCATGCGCGAATGCTCCGCTAGAAGCGCGCGACCAGGCGAACTTCGTTGAGCGGGGTCTTGTACGTGAGGATGTTGTCGGCGACGAACTCGCGCTGCATGTCCTCGAGCGTTCCTTGGTCGATGCGGAGGTCGGGCTTGAAGTCGTAGCGCGGCGAGGCCTTGATGATCTCCGCCGGCTGCTTCGTGTACTTCACGTACGCGTCGATGTTCGCCGGCGCGTAGAAGCCGTTGCCGCCGATCTCCGCCGCCGCCTTGCGCAGCGCCGTCATCACCGCGCTCGCGGCGTCGTGGTTCCGCAGCAGCGCCGGACCGAAGAAGACCCCGGCCGCCGCGATCCCCGGCGGCGGCGAAGCGACGATCGTCGCGAGATGCCGCTGCTGAAACTCCTCGGTGAACGGTGCCGAGGTGAAGAGCGCGTCGATCGCCTTGCGCTCGAGCGCGGTCTGCTGCTCGGGGTTCGGGATGTTCAGCGACTCGATGTCGGTCAGCCGCAAGCCGTCTTTGCGCAGAATGCGCGCGACGTAATACGCCGAGGCGGCACCGCTGTTTCCGATCCAGCCGATCTTCTTGCCGCGGAGTCCGGGGATGCGCAGGCCGCCTTCGTAGAGATCCTGCCGGATCAGCAGCGCCGACGGCTGTCCCTTGCGCGGCTGATAGCCGGTCGACGCGACGAACTTCACCTCGAGGCCGCGGTTGACCGCGTTGTAGAACGCTGCCGAGAGCGCCGCCGCTGCGATGTCGATCTGCCCTTGCGCGACCAGCGACATCGAGTCGGCGCCGGCGACGATTGGGGTGAGGTTGGCATCGAACCCGGCGTCGCGCAGATAGCCGCGCTCCACCGCGACGAAGACCGGCGCGAAAAGCGTCGAGGGGACGTAGCCGATCGTCAGCGTCTTACGGCTTTGCGCGAAGATCGCGGTCGGGAAGGCGGTCGTCGCGGAAAGCGCGGCGGCGGCGCTGAGAAAGCGGGCGCGTGACGTCATGCGGTGGGCCGGTTCCTTTCGAGGTCGAGGATCGCGTGCTGGCGGAGGAGCTCGGCGCGCACGGTTTGTGCATCGGCCGAACGCCCGCCTGCGCTGAGCGCGGCGGCGACGCCGGCCGCGTGGCCGGTCGCGAACGCCGTTCCCATAACGCGGACCGAGGCGAAAGCGTCGGCGTCGGCGTCGATGACGCGCCCGGCCGCGAACAGGTTCCGGTGCGTCGCCGACCGCAGCGTGTCGAGCGCGACCCCGTACGCGGCGTCGTAGCGCAAACGCTTCCAGACGCTCGCGACGCCCGGACCTGGGTGGTGCTCGACCGGCCACGCGCCGAGCGCGACGGTCTCCTCGGGAACGTACGAATCGAGCGCGTCGACGTCGAGCAGCTTCGCGCGCGCGACGACGTGCCGCGACTCGCGCGTCCCGATCGCCGGACCGGTCGCGATCAAGTACGCGCCTTCGTGGCCGGGGAGCGTGCGAATCGCTTCGATGTACGCCCACGCCTGCTCGCGCGCGTGGCGTTCGGCGGCGCTCGTCGAGCGCGCGTCGCGCGCGTCGTAGTTCTCGTCAGCGAGAAACGCGACGACCTCGCCGCTGTTCGGGAGCCGCACGACGAGCCCGTGCTCTTTCGTCATCCGGTCCACGCCGCGCGCCTTCGCGTCGCGCACGGCGCCCGCCCACAGCACCCGGGTGACGTCGGCATCGCGCGGGATCCCGCCGATCCGCATCGCGAGCGTTCCGTTCTGCACGCGCCCGTCGTCGTCGCCGTAGCGCGTCGCGGCGCCGGCGCGGTCGGCGAGATCGGCTTCGCCGCTCGCGTCGACGAACGCCGCCGCCTCGAGCGCGAACGTTCCGGCATGATCGGTCGCGATCGCGCTGCGCAGCGTGTCGCCGTCACTCTCCGCCGCGATGAGCCGCGCGTGCAGGATCACGTCGACACCGTCGGCTTCGCAGAGCCGGTCCAGTGCGAGCTTCACCGCTTCGGGCTCGATCAGCGCGATGACGACGCGCGTGCTCTCGGTGCGCGTCGGCCCGCTCATCCCGCCCAGCCGCCGCAGCTCGCTCAGAACCTCCGCGCCCACGCCGCCGACGGCGCGCTGCGGCGGCTCGGCCTGCGTCCAGAAGCCGCAGTACGTGAGCACGCCGCTGCGCGTCGCCGCGCCGCCGAGAAACGGCGCCTGCTCGAGAAGCGCGACGTGCGCGCCGGCGCGGGCGGCGCCGATCGCCGCGGCGACGCCCGCCGCGCCGCCGCCGCACACGACGACGTCGTAGCGTCCGCCGCGTTCGGAGCTAATGTGCAGCTGCGCCGACGGGCGCTGTGATCGCGACGCGATTCCGCAGCACGCCGACCTTCTCGACCTCGACCTCGACCACGTCGCCGTCCTTCAGGAACTCGGGCGGAACGCGCGCGAACCCGACCCCTTCCGGCGTTCCGGTCGCGATCACGTCGCCGGGTTCGAGCGTCGTCCCCTTCGACAGCTCGGCGATGATCCGCGCGATCGGGAAGATCATCACCGCGGTCGAGGCGTGCTGCTTCGTCTCGCCGTTGACGCGCAGCGAGACGTCGAGCTTCTGCGGATCGCCGATCTCATCGGCGCTGACGATCCACGGGCCGAGCGGACAGGTGTCGTCGAGCGTCTTCCCTTTGAACCACTGCGTGGTCGCGTTCTGCACGTCGCGCGCGCTCACGTCGTTGACGCACGTGTAGCCGAAGATCACGCCGAGCGCGTCTTCCTCGCGCACGTTCTTGCAGCGCGTTCCGATCACGACGCCGAGCTCCGCTTCCCAGTCGTATTTTTGCGAGACCGTCGCGTCGAGGTTGAGCGTCGCATCGGGATCGGCGATCGCGGTCGGCGCCTTCGAGAAGAACGTCGGGACCGACGGCAGCTTCAGCTCCTCGCCGCGAACGCGCGCACCTTCCTCGGCGTGCGCGAGATAGTTACGGCCGACACAGAACACGTTCTTGTGCGGGCGGAGCGGCGCGTGCAGCGTCGCGTCCGCGAGCGGGACCGAGTTGCCGAGCCGCTTCACCGCGGCGTCGCGCGCGGCAGGATCGAGGGCGACCAGCGCGTCGAGCGAGGCGAGCCCCTCGATCGGGCGGATCGTCTCGCCCGCGAGGACGCCGGGGCGCCGCCCGGACGATGGGGTACTGAACAGAACGAAGCGCATGCGGGGTCTTTCCCGGCCGGCACGAATCACACCGCCTCCCGGAGGACTGATGATCGCGACCGACTCTCTCGACCGCTTGTATGCCGAAGCGGCCGCCCAAGAGGCGCAGCCGCTCTGGACGATGATGGACGCGGTGGTGCCGCCCCGACCCGAACCGAAAGCCGTCCCGCACGTGTGGCGCTACGCCGCGATGCGCCCGCTCCTGGAGCGCGCCGGGAACCTCGTTTCGGCGCAAGACGCGGAGCGCCGCGTGCTGCAGTTGATCAACCCGGCGCTGAAGCCGCCGCAGACGACGGACACGCTCTATGCGGGCTTGCAGCTCATCCTTCCGGGTGAGGTCGCGCGCGCACACCGGCACGTTGCGTTCGCGTTGCGCTTCATCGTCGAAGGGGACGCGGCGTACACGGCGGTCGGCGGCGAGCGGGTGACGATGCGGCGCGGCGACCTGATCCTCACGCCGTCGTGGGAGTACCACGATCACGGTCACGACGGCGAGGGCCCGATGGTATGGCTCGACGGGCTCGACCTTCCGGTGTATCAGTTTTTCCCGGCCAACTTCGCGCAGCCGTATTCCGAAGAGCGATTCCCTTCGCAGCCCGCGCCGGACGAGACGCATTTGCGCTATCCGTGGGACGACATGGAAGCGCGGCTCGAAGCGCAGCCCGAGCCGTACGTGTTCGCCGAGTACGAGCACAAGCAGACCGGCGGCGCGGTCTCGCGCGTCATCGGCGCCGCCGCTGAGCGGATCGCGAAAGGCAGCTCCTCGCCGACGCGCCGCGAGACCGCCGGCGTGATCTACCACGTCTACAAAGGCCGCGGTCTCACGCAAGTGGGCGACGAGCGGCTCGAGTGGGAGAAGGGCGACACGTTCTGCATTCCGTCGTGGATGCCGTACCGCCACGAAGCGGCGAAAGACACGTACCTGTTCCGCTACGACGACCGCCCCGTGCTCGAAGCGATCGGCGCCTACCGCCGCGAAGCCTCGGCGTCGTGAGCGACGGCGCCGCGCACGGCGAGAACGCCGCGCTTCCGTATCCCGACGCCGACTTGCGCGCGCACCCGCCGCGCAGCCCGCACGAGATGCTCGGCGGCCTGTATTTTCTCGCGCGCACGATCGACAAGACGCGCGCGAAGATCCAAGGGACGCTCGGCCTCTACAAAGTCTCGCCGGGCCTTTCCGGCTATCTCATCGAGTGGTTGGGCCTCACCGAAGACGAGTTCACCGAAGCCGTCCGTAACGCGCGCACCGACGACGACGT
>DASZGA010000133.1:0-4402 GCA_035939295.1 Candidatus Elarobacter sp.
GCTTCTTCGAGCGGCGTCTCGGCGACGTCGAGCAGCGTGAAGGTCGGGTCGGCGACGTAGAGCCCGCGCACCACGGCGTTCGGAACGTGGGTCGAGATGCGGACGGCGTCGCTGGTGCGCTGCACCGCGTCGACGCCCTCGATCGCGCGCAGCCGCGCGTCGTCGAGCCCCGTCGTGCAGCGAACGATCGAGCCGCCGGCGCGCGACTTGATCGCGGCGGCGCTTCCTTCCGCAACGATGCGGCCGGCGAAGAGCACGATGATGCGGCTCGCGAGCGCGTCGGCTTCGGCGAGATCGTGCGTCGTCAGCAGCACGCTGCGACCGCGCGCGACGTAGGCGCGAATCTGCGTCCATAGCGCGAGCCGTGACTCGACGTCGAGCGACGAGGTCGGCTCGTCGAGGATGAGCGCGTCCGGATCGCCGCAGATCGCCAGCGCGAACGCGACGCGCTGCTTCTGCCCGCCGGACAGCTGGCCGTAGAGGCGTTTCTCCAAGCCGCGCAGTCCCGCGATCTCCAGCGTTTCGGCGATCGGGAGCGGGTGCGGATAGTAGGCCGAGAACAAGCGGACGTGCTCGATGACGGTGAGCGTCGCCGGAACGCCGGAGACTTGCAGCATCGCCCCGACGCGCGCACGGTTCGCGGCGACGCGCGGATCCTTGCCGAAGAGCGTCGCCGCGCCGGCGTCCGGTTTGAGGATCCCGAGCAGCGTGCGGATCGCGGTCGTCTTGCCGGCACCGTTCGGGCCGAGCAGCGCCAGCGTCTCACCCGGCTGCAGCGCGACGTCGATCTCGTTCAGCGCGGTAAGCGCTCCGTAGCGTTTGGTGACGCGCTGCAAACGCGCCGGAATCTGGTTGTCGTCCATAAAAACCTCCGCCCGCATCGTCTCAGAATGCGGGCGGAGGGACCAGGCACGGCCGTCAGCCGTTCGGCATGACGATCGTCAGAACGCGTTCGCGCTATGGATGCGCGGTCGGTGAAGGGACCGGCGCGGGCGAGTTGATCGTGCCCGTTCCCGGCGCCGGGGTGCCGGAGCCGAGCGGCGCGTACGTCGGCGCGACGACCGGGTTCCCGGTGGTTCCGCCGGTGCCGTTGTTGTTGCCGGAGGTCGAGCCGCCGTTCGACGGCGCAGCCGGGTTGTTCGGGACGCCGGGGCCCGGGCCGATCCCGTTCGGGTTCGGATGGCCGGGAACCGGGTTCGGCGGCGGCGGCGAGTACGGCGTCAGGTTGTGAGCGGCGAGATAGCTCTGCGCAATCTGCAGATGCTGCTGCACGGTCGGCGTTAGCTTCTCAGCGAGCAACTTGAGCCCGGTGTTCTGACCGTTCTGCGACTCCCACTGCAGTAGCCCCAGCATGCGGCGGTGCATGGGGACTTGAATCCGCATGAAGTCATTATCCATCTGCGCACCGCTGTCGGACTGCAGCAGCGCCAGCATGCGAGCACCCATCCCGTTCGTCTGAATCTCGCGCGGCGCGGGACGCAAGTTCGTTCCGCGCGTCGTGGCTTCGAGCTGCACCGCGGCGGTGCTGTGATCGTCGATCATCCGTTGCGCGAACTGGTGGATCGTCGGATCTTTGGTGCGATTCACCACGTACTTCGCGATGTCGAGCTCGGTGGTGTTCCCGTTGTCGAGCGCGCGAACGAACTCGGCGTCGCTCGCGGGCATGCGGTCGCCGTACATCCCGGGGCCGGGCGGCGGCGGGCCGCCGGGCGGAGGGCCGGCTGGATACGTCTGCGCGTTCACGGCGAGCGTCGCGGCGGTGAAGCCGGCCAGGACGACGAGCGCGGAGAGCGCGCGAGCGGGTTTGATGTGCTTCACGAGCGTGCTCCTGATTGGTGGGAAAAAGACAACACGTCGGTATCTCCCTCGACCGGGGATACCGAAACTCGCTCGCTCGCAGAGCAGGGCGACGCGGGGCTCAGTCTCCGAAACCGACCGTCGCGCGCGTCGGGACGACCGTGCCCGACTCGACGTCGTGAACCGAGATCGCCGGATACCCGACCTTCGTGTCGGCGCTCGCGAGCCACGCGTCGACGATCAGGTTGCGCATCTCGGTCGCGCCCGCCGCGAGCCGCTTGAACACGAAGGACCGCGCGTTGACCGTGTGCGCGTCGATCTCGCCGTTCGCTTCCAACCGGTAGACGTCGGGGACCAAGCTCGCGCTTGCGGAGAGATACGTGCCGACCTCCTCCAGGATCGGCGCGCGCGACTGCGCGAACGGCGGCATGAGCCGCGCCACGTTGTCGTCGTTTGCGACCGCGCGCACGAGCGTCGTCTCGAAGCGCGCGTGAATCGTCCGCGAGTCGGAGAAGTTCTGCGGGTTCGGGTATTTTTGCGCGTTCCAGCCGTTGAAATGGACCGAGACGTGGAGCGGCTGCGAGCCGTCGGCGACGAAGTGTCCCCAGTAGCCGACGTCACGCAACACCAGTGCCTCGCGCGTTGACCGGTCGAGCGTGAAGAACCGCCGGTCTTCGGCGGTCGACGCCTTCTGCTCGCCGACGAGATCGACGCGCCAGTAGGCGAGATCGCGCACGATCCGTTCCCAGCCGTCCGCGATCTCGTACGGCAAATAGCCTTGCGCGTACTGGTCGGTCGGCACTGCCGCGCCCCGCAGCGCGCCGTCGTACGCGTGGCGGCTCGGCGGCAGCGCGCTCAGCTTCACCACGCCTGCAACGGTGAGATCGTCTTGCGCGTCGACGTAGTGTCCGGGATTGTCGTCGTCGTCGAGCGGCGCGCCGGCGCCCTTGACGCGATCGGCCTCCGGACCCAGCAGCTCGATCACGTCGTACGCCTGCGTCGAACGCATGAAGGCGGGGAGCGACTCCGGGAGGGCGCGGATCGCAGCGGCGTTGATCATTCGATGGCCCTGCGCGCCCCAGGCCGAGGCGGGCAGCGGCGCGGCGAGGAGTGCGGCGCACAGCAAGAGCGGCAACGAACGAAAGCGCATGAAGCGCGCTTCGCGCGCGCCCCAAACGCTCCCGCTACGCCCGCGTCAGCGCGGAGACGGTGATCTCGGTGGGCCGGCGCACGTTCTGAAACGCGCCGCACGGACACGCGTGCCAGTCTTCGACGATCGCCGTCCGCGGCCGGTCGCCGGGATGCAGATACCGCACCGCCCGCCGCCCGCCCACCGCACGGCCGCAATGCCAGCACCGCGCATCGTGGACCGCGGGAGGATCGGTGCGAATCTCAACGCGTTCCATACACCATGGTAACGGCGCATGATGCTGCTATGACGAGCGGTCGGGATCACACCTCGCGGAAGAGATCGTCGAGAGCCGAGAGATCAGTGATGCGCGTCGCTGGTGGAAGCGCGTCGACGATCGTGGCGCCGTAGCGCATCGAAGTGGCGCGGCCGTCGAGGAGCGCGACCACGCCGCGATCCGACGTCGAACGGATGAGCCGGCCGAAGCCCTGCTTCAAGCGCACGATCGCGCTGGGGATCATGTAGTGCTCGAAACCGGAACGGCCTTTCGCCTCGAGCGCGGCGATTCGCGCCGCGACGAGCGGCTCCGAGGGCGAGGGAAACGGAAGCCGGTCGATGACGACGCACGAGAGCGCGTCGCCGACGACATCGATCCCTTCCCAGAACGTTCCGGTCGCGAACAGCACGGCGCGGCTCGTCGATCGAAACCAGTCCAGGAGCGCCGTGCGCGGCAGATCGCCCTGCATCTTCACCGGGAACGGAATCCGCTCGCGCAGCAGCGCGTACACCTCGCGCAAGCGCGCGTACGAGGTGAACAAAACGAAGGCGCGGCCGCCGCTGCGGTCGAGGATCTCTTCGATCAGCGGCGCGGCGCGGCGCGCGAAGTCGACCGCCTTCGGGTTGAAGTGCGGCGGCGCGACGTAGAGGCGCGCCTGTTTCGCGTAGTCGAACGGCGAGGGCGCGACCAGCTGCTGCGCTTCGTCGACGCCGAGCGACGACTTGAGAAACGCGAACGAGCCGCCGGTTGAGATCGTCGCGCTGGTCAGCACGACGCTGCGCGTCCGTGCGAACAGCGAGGCGCGCAGGAAATCGGCGACCGAGAACGGCGCCGCGTTGATCTCGTAGCGCTCGCCGCCTTCGCCGCGCTCCACCCAAGCGACGGCGTCGACCTCGTCGGCCGGCACCGCACCGCTCGTCGCCTGCTGCGCCGCGCTTTCGATCCGGTCGACGGTCGCGACGTGGGCGGCGACCGAACGCAGCGCGAGGTCGCGCCGCCGTTCCGCTTCCGAGTCGTTCTCGATCGGCTTGCGCAGCCCGTCCTTCCAGTTCGCGTGAAGCCAGTTCTCGAGCCGGTAGAAGCTCTCGCGCAGCGCCGGCAGCACGTCGAAGACGCCCTCGTTCGCCGCGATCGGGTACTTGTCGCCGGGGACGCGCGCGAGCGTCTGCTGCAGCCGGCGCATCCCTTCGTCGAGCTCG
>DASZGA010000134.1:0-3935 GCA_035939295.1 Candidatus Elarobacter sp.
GCAGGTCTTCGTATGCGATCGTCTGCGCTGCTTTGAAGGCTTTGAAGAGTGCCGTTGCGAGCCAGCGGTTTGCTTCGTAGATTTCGCGGCGGATTGCGATCACGTGCATGATCGGGAAGATTCCGGTTCGCTGGTAGTACTCGCGCTCGACAGGGACGTAGTCTTCCCAGAGACGGCGCACGCCGTTCGTGACGTACGTCGACGGCTTGCGCGGCGCGTAGAGCGCGTCGATCTCGCCCGAGGCCAGCATCGCGGAGAGCGTTTGCTCCTGACCGATCGGCTCGATGCGGATCTCGGGAGGAAGCTGCAGTGCGATTTTTTCGATGCGGCCCGGTGTCTCTTCGCCGCCCGTGAGATACGTCACGCTGTCGATCGGAACACCGTACTCGTCGGCGAGAATGCCGCGAATCCAGACGTTTGCCGTGAGCTGGTACTCCGGGACGCCGACTCGCTTGCCGATCAGGTCTTTCGGTTCGGTAATCCCGCTTTTGCCGCTGACGAAGATGCACGAATGGCGGAAATAGCGCGACGGGAAGACCGGGATCGCCACGAACGGGTTGTCGCGAAACGTCGAGACGACGTACGACGACAGCGACAGCTCCGCGGCGTCGAACTCGCGGTGGCGCATCATGCGGAAGAACGTCTCTTCGACCGGCAGCGCGTGATAGATCAGCTCGACACCGTCCACCGGGACGCGGCCGTCGATCAGCGCACGCGTGCGATCGTAGTCCCAACACGCGAGACTGAGCCTCAGCTTCGACATGCTAGACCTCCCGGGAAAAGGGCAACGCTACGTCATCCTGAGCTTGTCGAAGAACGAGCCGCCGTCGCGGCCGTTTCGCCGTCGTAGGATCCCACCGACTGCCACGGTTCGCCGATCGGGATCAGGCGCTGGTCACCGCGCAGACGGTCGTACGGGAACGTCGCGTCTTGGCCGATCAGGGATTCGCCGGCTTCGAAACGGCGAAGTGCTTCGACCATTCGGCGGCGCATGCGGATGATGGCGATGTCGGAGGTGCCGAGGTGTTCGCGGGTGCGGTCGGCGATCGGACCCATGGATTCCTGGCAGGCCATATCCTGGTTGGTGAAACCCTTTATTCCGGTGTAGCTGCCGTTCTTCATCGCGGCGCGGTCCTGCATGAACCAATTGTCGTGGTTTGCGAGGCGGAACCAGCGCGGGTCGAGGTCTGCTCCGGGAACGACGTGGTGTTTGCGCCGCTGCCCGTCCTCGTCGACCGGGGCGCCGTCCTGGCTGAAGAACACGCCGTAGAACATCGTGCGCGTGTCGTCAACCGGGACGAAGATCTGCGCGTGCGCCGGCTCCTTGCGGTCGAGCGGGCGCGGGATCAGCGCCGTGAACGGGACGATGAACTGTGTGACGCGGACGTACTGCTCGCTCTCCGGGTTCGCATTCGGTTTGCGAATCGCGGCGTAGCGGAAACCGTACGGCTCGTCCTGCGCTTCAAGGCGCGGTGAAAGGTCGCTGGAGATCTCGCTGCGCTTCTTCCAGTCCCAGATCGTGTCGCGGTGCAGGAACCAACTGTGCGAGGAGTCGATCGCGCCTTCGACCGCCTGCAAGTAGTTCACGCGCTCGCCGACCTTGATGATCGCGACCTGCTCTTTGGGCAGCGTCATCCAATCGTACTCCGGAAACGCCGGCTCGGCCTCCGGTGGTCCAAGGTACGTCCACACCAGCCCGCCGGCTTCGCGCACGGGATAGCTGCGCGCGCGCATGCGGTCGCGATAGGTGAAATTCTCCGGTTCGGTCGGCATCTCGACGCATTGTCCGCGCACGTCGAACTTCCAGCCGTGGTAGACGCAGCGGATCCCGCCCTCTTCGTTGCGGCCCAGCGCGAGCGAGGCGAGACGGTGCGGACAGTGCTCGTCGAGAATTCCGAGCCGGCCTTCGCTGTCGCGAAACGCGACCAGCGGCTCGCCGAAGATCCGCACGCGCAGCGGCGTTCCATCGCGCTCGACGACCTCTTCGGAAAGACACGCCGGGACCCAGTACCGGCGCATCATCTGACCCATCGGGCCGTCGACGACCTTGGTCAGCCGCTCGTTCTCTTCACGTGACAACATGATCGGTCTCCTCGAATCGAACTGGAATCTGCGCGCCGAGGCGCACCTCGCGCCGCTCGCGTGCCGACGCCGCCAGCGCGAGCGTCACCGCAACCGTTTCGGTCCCCCACGCGCCGTCGTGCACGGGCGCGATCCCGCGCGCGACCGCGTCGTAGAGCTCGTCCAATACGTGATTTTTGTTGGGATAGGTGCGGCCGCTCGCGAGCGGGATCTCCCGCACACCGTCGTCGCCGTAGATCAGCACGCCATCGCGCGAGGGCCGCATGTCGCCGTGCTCACAGGACACGAGCAGGAAGCCGAAGTGCGGCTGGTGCGCCGTTCCCGACGCCAGCGTCGTCACACCGCGCCCGGCGAAACCGGACGCCGCTTTCAGGCGAGCCTCCGCGTCGCGGTCCGGTGCGCCGCGCAGCGCGCGCCGCGCGCTGCCGTGACCGTCGCGCGGCTTCGCGTTGCCGAACTCGCCGGTCCACCAATGCAGCTCGTCGCTGTCGAAGTGGTCGTAGCCGCTGTACGTCAGCGTCGCCGCGACACCGTCCTCGAACTCCAGCAACGCGGTTAGCGCGCCTTCGGCCGGCCGATTCGCATCCCACACACCGCTCACTGCGCGCACGCTGCGCAACGGCGCGCCGTCGAGCGCGCGCGCGATCTCGATCTGATGCGGAATCTGGTTATAGAGGATCCCGCCGCCGCGCGCGGTGTCCAATTCCTCGGGGCGCCGCGGACGGTAAAGAAAGTCGGTATAGTTCAGGTTCGCGATCATGCGCAGTCTGCCGAGCTCGCCGCTCGCGATGATCTCGCGCATCCGCACGATCGCAGGATCCATCCCGTGGGTCGGGCCGACGACCAGCACGACGCCGTGGTGCGCCGCAGCCGCCGTCATCGCGCGGCAGTCCTCAAGGGTGAGCGCCATCGGCTTCTCGACGATCGCATGCTTGCCGTGCGCCGCCGCAACGGCGAAATCGCCGGCGTGGAGCTGGTGCGGCGTGGCGACGTACACGGCGTCCACCTCGCCGCTCGCGCACAGCTCGCCGGCGTCGCGGAACGTGGGTCCGCCGAACGTTTCGGTGAAGCGTGCGCGCGCCGCGGGGTCGGGATCGGCGGCGGCTGCCGCGACGACGTGCGGGTGCGCGGCGATGCTCGGCAGCATCTGCGCCGCGGCGCGGCCGAGGCCGACGATGCCCAGCCGGAGCGGAGGCCGGTTTCCAGCGTTCACGACACTTCGCAAGACGGAAGGTAAGGTTTGCGAAGTATATCGAAAACCCCGCTATGACGCCTGCTCGCTCTCGCCTTCGCCGTCTCGCCGCGTGCGCCGCCGCGCTGCTGTGCGCCGCCGCGCTTCCCGCCCGCGCTGCCGACGAGCCGTACGAGATCAACGCCGTCCTCTCGCTCACCGGGACCGCGGCGTTCCTCGGTCAAGAAGAGAAGCAAGCGCTGGACGCGGTCGAGAAGATCACCAACGCGCGCGGCGGGATCCGCGGGCGCAAGATTCATTTCGTCGTACAAGACGATCAGTCGAACCCGCAGCTCGCGGTGCAGCTCACGCGCGGCGTGATGGACAAGCACGTCCCGGTGATCCTCGGCTCTTCCCTGGTTGCGCAGTGCAACGCGATGATGGCCGTCGTGAAGGACGGCGGGCCGGTGCAGTATTGCTTCTCGCCGGGGATTCATCCCGACCGCAGCACGTACACCTTCTCCAGCAGCGTCTCGACCAAAGACCTGGCGCTGATCATGGTCCGCTACTTCCACAAGAAGGGCTGGAACCGGATCGCCGTGATGACCTCGACCGACGCGACCGGTCAGGACGCCGAGCGCAACTTCGACGCCGCCTTCGCCGCGCCGGAGAACAAGGGGAC
>DASZGA010000135.1:0-13715 GCA_035939295.1 Candidatus Elarobacter sp.
GCGGGGAGCGCGCCCGTGGTCACCATCGGCGGCGCGACCGGCGTCGGCGGGGTCGTCGGACCGGCGGGCTCACTGTTCGGAACGATCGCCTGGGTGCCGGGCTCGCGAACGGCGTTCGGTGTTGCGGTGGACGCGCAAACGCAAGACGAGGCGGACTTCGCGGCGATGACCGCGTGCACGAAGCTCAACGGGGGCAACGCCGGCTGCAAGCCGGTCGCGCGGATGACGGGGAACGACAAGAAGTGCGCGGCGATCGCGACCGACACCGTGCACACCGCGATCGCGCAAGGACCGGATCTCAGCTCGACGATTCAGACCGTGTTAGCCGTGCTCGCCAAAGGCGGCGGGACGATCGAAAGCAACAGCATCGTCGCGAACAAATGCAACTCACATTGATCGCCGCCGCGCACGCGGCCGCATTGGCTTAGACCCGCTCGAAGATCGTCGCGATCCCTTGACCCATCCCGATGCACATCGTCGCTAGGCCGTAGCGGCCGTTGCGGCGTTTGAGCTCGTGGAGGAGCGTCGTCGTAATGCGGGCGCCGCTGCATCCGAGCGGGTGGCCGAGCGCGATCGCGCCGCCGTTCACGTTGACGATCTCCGGATCGATGCCGAGCTCGTTCATGCAGGCGACGCTTTGCGCCGCGAACGCTTCGTTCAGCTCGACGAGATCGAGGTCGCCGGCTTGCAGCTTCGCGCGCTCGAGCGCTTTGCGCGTCGCGCCGATCGGGCCGATTCCCATCACGCTCGGGTCGACGCCGAACGTCGCCGACGTCACGACGCGCGCGAGCGGCTGCCAACCGTGCTTCTCGGCCGCCTCCGCGCTGCAGATCAGCAGCGCGGCGGCGCCGTCGTTGAGCGGTGAGGAGTTGCCGGCCGTCACGGTTCCGTTCGCTTTGAACGCGGGCTTCAGCTTCGCGAGCGATTCGAGCGTCGTCTCCGGGCGCGGCGGCTCGTCTTGGATGAGGTCGTAGCTCTTCTTCTCCTGCTCGACGTGCACGGGAACGATCTCGGCGTCGAAGCGGCCGGCCTCGATCGCGGCCTTGCACTTCATCTGGCTTGCGTAGGCGAACTTGTCCTGATCGTCGCGCGTGACGCCGAACTGTTCGGCGACCTTCTCGGCGGTTTCGCCCAGCGAGATCGGCGGGTACATCGCGGCGAGGCGCGGGTTCACCATCCGGTTGCCCAGCGTCGTATCGTGAATGTCCGGTGCGCGGTCGTACGCCTTCTCCGATTTTAGGATGACGAACGGTGCGCGCGTCATCGACTCGGCGCCGCCCGCGATCGCGACGTCGATCACGCCGGCCGCGATCGCGTGATACGCGGAGTTGATCGCTTGCAGCCCGCTTCCGCAGAGACGGTTCAGCGTCGTTCCGGGGACGCTGGTCGGCAGACCGGCAAGCAGCGTGGCCATCCGGCCGGCGTTGCGGCAGTCCTCGCCGGCTTGGTTCGCCGCGCCCCAGAAGACGTCGTCGAGGAGCGCCGTATCGACCCCGGTCCGCTCGACGAGGGCGCGGATCGCGCGCGCCGCGAGGTCGTCGGGGCGCACGGGAGCGAGGGCGCCGCCGTACCGCCCCATGGGCGTGCGCAGCGCGTCGACGATCACAGCTTCGGCCATATCAGCCGCAACACGTTCGCGAGAAGAAACGCCGCGCCTCGGCCGGGAGCGAACGGCCGACGGCGGCGAAACGAGCCCGGGTGGAGACGATGAACGTGCGCTGCTGCATCGCCGGCGGCGGCCCGGCCGGGATGATGCTCGGCTTCCTGCTCGCCCGCGCAGGCGTCGACGTCGTGGTGCTCGAGAAGCACGAGGACTTTCTGCGCGACTTCCGCGGCGACACCGTCCACCCGTCGACGCTCGAGGTAATCGCCGAGCTCGGCCTGCTCGACGACTTCTTGGCGCGCCCGCATCAAGAGTTCACGGGGCTGAGCGGCGTCATCTCCGGCACGACGGTGAAGATCGCCGACTTCCGGCATCTGCCGACGCGCTGCAAGTTCATCGTCCTGATGCCGCAGTGGGAGTTCTTGAACTTCCTCGCCGAGCACGGGCACCGCTATCCGGCGTTCAAGGTGCTGATGCGCGCCGAGATAACGGATCTGATCGAAGTAGGCGGCGCGATCGCCGGTGTCCGCGCGACGACGCCGGACGGCCCGCTTGAGATTCGCGCCGATTTGGTCGTCGGCGCCGACGGGCGGCACTCGCTGGTGCGCGAGCGCGCCGGCTTGCAGATCGACGATTTCGGCGCGCCGATCGACGTGCTGTGGATGCGGCTTTCGAAGCGGCCGGAAGACGGAGGCGGCGTGCTCGGACGGTTCGACGCCGGCCGGATCCTCGTCATGCTCGACCGCGGCGACTACTGGCAGTGCGCGTACGTGATCCCGAAGGGCGGGTTCGAGACGTTGCGCGCGCGCGGCTTGCAGGCGCTGCGCGACGACATCGCGGCGGTTTCGCCGCCGCTGCGCGACCGGATCGACGAGATTCGCGACTGGGACGACGTGAAGCTGCTGACCGTGCGCGTCGACCGGTTGCGCGAATGGTACCGGCCGGGACTGCTCTGCATCGGCGACGCGGCGCACGCGATGTCGCCGATCGGCGGCGTCGGGATCAACCTCGCGATCCAAGACGCCGTCGCGACGGCGAACCTCCTCGCCGAGCCGCTGCGCGCGGGAACCCCGACCGTTCGCGATCTCGCCACGGTGCAGCGGCGCCGAACCCTCCCGACGCGGCTCACGCAGATGATGCAAGTCTTCATTCAGCAGCGCATCATCGGCGCGGTGCTGCGAAGCACGGCGCCGATCGGCCTGCCGTGGCCGGTGAAGGTGTTCCGGCGGTTTCCGTATCTCCAGCGGATTCCCGCGCGCGTCATCGGGGTCGGTTTCTGCCCCGAGCACGTGCGCGCGCCGGAAGCGGTTACGCCTCGAGCCTCGTAACGGGCTCGATCCCGAGGTCGCGCGCGAGCGCGTCGAGATCATCGAGGACGGGTGCGATCAGCGGGATCCCGTCGCGGCGGAACGCGATCTCGTTCTCGTGCTCGATCTCGCCCGCGACGTAGACCCGATCCTGTCCCGGCGCCGGCGCGCTGCGCTTGAATGCGCGCAGCTCTTCATCCATCTGCCGTTTGAAATCGGCGAGGTCGCGCAGCGCGTCGATGCAGATCGCGCCGAAGAAGTGCGCGGTGATCCCGGCCGGAGCATCGGGGCTTTCGTGCAGCGTCAGCGCGGCGCCGAACCAGCCGGCGGCGAGGACGCCGGTGAGGATCTCGGCGAGCGCGCCGAGGCCGTAGTCTTTGTGGCCGCCGTTGTCGGTGCCGAACCCGCCTAGCGCGAGGAGCGCGCCGCTGTGCCGCACGGCGGGATCGGTGGCCGGGGCGCCGTGCTCGTCGACCGCCCAGCCCGGTTTGAGCGGCAGTCCTTTGCGCTCGTAGACTTCGAGCTTTCCGTAGGTCACGGTCGTCGTCGCGAAATCGAGCACGAACGCCGGCTCTTCGCCGGCCGGGACGGCGAACGCGAACGGGTTCGTCCCCTGCATCTTCGTGCGGCCGAACGTCGGGACGGCGAAGTGCGCCGAGTCGGTCGTGCAGATTCCGATCATGTCGCGCTCGAGCGCCATCATCGCGTAGTAGCCGGCGATCCCGTAGTGGTTCGAGTTGCGCACCGCGGCGAACGCGATCCCGCTGGTGTGCGCTTTCTCGATCGCGCGCGTCATCGCGAAGTGCGAGGCGGGATGACCGAGCCCGTTTGCGGCGTCGAGCAGCAGCGACGTTTCCGTCTCCCGCACGACCTCGTAGCGCAAGCACGCCGCGATGCGGCCGTTGCGAATCCGGTCGACGTAGAACCAGCGCAGCCGCGCGACGCCGTGCGACTCGATCCCGCGCCGGTCGGCCGCGACCAGCACCTCCCCGACGATCTCCGCTTGCGGCTCGTCGACTCCGACCTTCGTGAGCGCGCGGACGACGAACGCGCGCAGCTCTTCCTCGCGAACGCGCGCCGTCTCAGGCAACGGTGAACCGTTCCAGCTTCTCGATCCCGAGCCGCTCGGCCATTGCGTCGATCCCGTCCCACACTTTCGGATCGATCGGGACGCCTTCGCTGCGAAAGCGCTCGGTGTTCGCACGTTCGGGTTCACCCGGCGTGATCACGCGCTCGGCGCCCGGCGCGGGCGCGCTCTGTTCGAACTCCGTCAGCTCGCGCGCGAGATCGCGCTGGAACGCGTCGCCGTCGCGGAGCGCGTCGATGCGAAACGCACCGAAGAAATGGCCGACCGTTCCGCCGTGCAAGCCGCGCTCGTCGAGCCGCAGGTCGGTCCCGAACATACCGCCGGAGAGCACGCCGCACAGGATCTCCACCAGGGCGCCGAGGCCGTAGCCTTTGTGGCCGCCGTTCTCGGTGCCGTAGCCGCCGAGCGGGAGGAGCGCACCTTTCGTCATCGCCAGCGCGGGATCGAGCGTCTCGCGGCCTTCGGCGTCCACCGCCCAGCCCGGTTTGAGCGCCTTGCCTTTGCGGTCGCTGACCTCGAGGCGGCCGAACGTCACGCCGGTGGTCGCCATGTCGAGGACGTACGGCGGATGACCGTCCGCCGGGATCGCGACCGAGATCGGGTTCGTTCCTTGCGTCTTCTGCCGGCCGAACGTCGGCACCGCGAGGTGCGTCGAGTTCGTCATCGAGAGGCCCATCAAGCCGTCCTCGAGCGCGAGCATCGCGTAGTACGCGGCGATTCCGTAGTGGTTCGATTTGCGCACCGTCGCGAACGCGAGCCCGTGCTCGCGCGCTTTCTCGATCGCCTTGCGCATCGCGAAGATTCCGGCCGGGTGGCCGAGCCCGTTCCCCGCGTCCAGCGCGAACTGGGTCGGCCGGTCGGAGATCGCGGTGTACGCCGGGCGCGCGTTGACGACGCCGGCCTCGATGCGGCGGACGTAGAACATGTCGAGCCGCGCGATCCCGTGCGACTCGACGCCGCGCAGGTCGGCGGCAACGAGGACGCGGGCGACGTCGTTCGCGTCGGACTCGGAAACGTCGACGGCGCGCAGCGCACGGACGATGAAATCGTGTTCCGCCGCTTCCTGCGTGCGAATGTTGGACGGGGCTTCGCCGATCATGCTGGAGTCCGGCCTTTGGCGAGCGGCATGCCGGAACCTCGGGAGCGGGGCGCCGCGTCCTCGCCTGCGAAGGGCGGCGCGTGCAACGCGTTCGGTTCCTTCAACTCTCCGCCGCAGCCGGTGCGGCCGCGGTTCCTTTCGCGGGCGCGCGCGGCGCGTTCGCCGCCGCAGCCACACCAGCCGCGGCGCGCGCGCTCGTGCCGGCCGACGTCTCGCTCGACCGAGTCACGCGCACGACCGTCGGACTGCGGCCGTACCGCGCCGGCGGGTTCGTCCTCCGCGCGGAAGGACACGACGGCAAGACGATCGTCCACGACTTCGGTCACGGCGGCGGCGGGATGTCGCTCTCGTGGGGGACGGCACTCCTCGCCGGCGAGCTCGCGCTGCAGACGGAGAAACGCAACGCCGCCGTAATCGGCTGCGGCGTGATCGGGCTCTCGACCGCGCGCGTGCTGCAAGACGCGGGCTTCGCGGTGACGATCTACGCCCGCGATCTGCCGCCGGCCACGACGTCGAACATGTCGGGGGCGCAATGGTCGCCCAGCTCCATCTACGAGGAAGACCACGTCGACGCGGCGTTTCGCGCACTGTACGCGCGCGCGTCGGTGCTAGCGAACCGCCGCTTCCAAACGCTGCTCGGCGAGGACTACGGCGTGCGGTGGATCGAGAACTACGACTGTCACGACCAGCCCGAATCTCCGTTCCTGAGCGCCGGACACGCGCGCGCGATCGCCGATCTCTATCCCGAGGTCGTGACGTATGGGCCCGGGCAGCATCCGTTTCCGACGCGCTACGCGACGCGCTTCCTGACGATGTTCATCGAGCCGAATCGCTACCTGCGCGCGCTGCAGCGCGACTATCTCGTGCGCGGCGGCCGCGTCGTCGTGCGAACGTTCGACACCGCCGCACAGATGCTCGCGCTCGACGAGCCGCTCATCATGAACTGCACCGGGCTGGGCGCGAAGCAGCTCACCGGCGACGCGCAGCTCACGCCGGTGCGCGGTCAGCTCTCCGTCCTGGCGCCGCAGCCGCGAATCGACTACACGGTGCTGCATTACAACCGGTACATGTTCCCGCGCAGCGACGGGATCGTGCTCGGCGGAACGTTTCAGTTCGGCGCGACCAGCTTGGAGCCCGACCCCGGCACGGTGCAGCGCATCGTCGCCGACCACGCCGCCTTCTTCGGCGCGATGCCGGCCGTACCGGGCGCGCTACCTACCTGAGCGCGACGACGCGGTTCGCGACGTCGCCGAGGAGACGGTCAGCGGCGAATTCGTCGTAGCGCGCGCGGTCGTAGCAGAGCGCAAGCCAGCAGCGGCCTTCGGCGATCGCGCCCGGCGCGAGGATCGCGGGCTCGCCGGGAGCGATCAGCGGAAACGCGAGGAGCGTTCCCGTCGCGCCGACGTTCGTCACCGTCGCTGCGGCGTTGCCGACATCGACCGGTTTGAGCGCGTTCGTGCGCGCGCGCTCGGCGAGGTCGGCGATGCGGACCGAGATGTCGTGCAGCGAAGCGTCGCGCGCGTCCGGAACGACGGGGACGATGAGCCCGCCGGGGATTTCCACCGCGACGCCGATCCGGTCGGCTTCGAGCGCTTGCGCGAACGCTTTGACGAAGTACGCGGTCCACGAGACGCCGCGGCGTTCGATCCCGCTCAGATCGACGAGCCGCGCGCACGAGCCTTGCGCGATCGTCGCACGCGCTTCGGTCATCCGCTCGGCGATGCGACGGCGCATCGGCGTCAGGCCGCCGTTCGCGGCCGGCGGTCGCATCGGGCGCGAGACCGCGGTGTGCACGCCGGCGGGGCTCGTGTGCGGCGACGACGCGATCGGCGGCGCTTCGACACCGCCTGCGCCGGCGAAGCGCGCGAGGAGCTGGCCGACTTCGGCGCGTTCGCCTTCGGGAACGAGGATCTCGGCGAGCACGCCGTCGTGCGGCGACTCGACGTCGGCGTTGACCTTGTCGGTCTCGACGGCGAAGAGCGGCTCGCCCTTCTTCACCGTGTCGCCGGGTTTCTTGTACCAGGCGGAAACGACGCCGTCGACGAGGGTGTCGGCGAGCTTCGGAAATTCAACGTGCATGTGCGACATCGGCAGAGCGCGTTTCGGCGGCGGTTTTGAAGGCGGCTAGGAAGCGGCCTACGTCGGCGCCGTCGACTGCGCGGTGGTCCACCGCACAGGCGACGTATGCGCGGCCGTTGCGGACCGCGCCGATTCGGAGCGCGGCGGTTTGGCGGGGGCGCACGAACGGGATCGCGAGATCGCTTCCGTCTTGGCCGTAGTCGACCAGCGTGATCGTTCCGCGGCCGCTCGGCGGCGCAGACGGTCCGAGGTCGAGGTCGACGACGACGTCGTCGCGCTCGACGATTCCGGTCCAGGCGAAGGTCGCGTTGCAGCGCGGGACAGCGCGCGCCGCAATGACCAGCGCGTCGAGCGCGAGGCGGGTGTGCTCTTCCGGCAGCGCTACTTCCACCACGCTCGATGCTTGCGGGATCCCCGGATCGAACGACCGCTGCGCGGGCGCGCCGTTCGCGCGCGAGCGCTCGCGTGCGACTAAGCGAACGAGCGCGTCGCGGATCGTCGTGCGGTTCGGGAGGACGGCGTCTTCCAGGTTGTCGTCGACGGGGATCCCGGGGATGTCCGGCATCGCGACGCGGACCGGCGGGACGTCGAGGACGCCGGCTTCCGCGGCGAGCGCGCACAGCTCGGCGCCGAGCCCCATCGTGATCGTGTCCTCGTGAACGACGCACAAGCGCCGCGTCTTCGCGAGCGAGGCGAGGATCGTCTCGCGGTCGAGCGGGAGCAGCGTGCGCAAGTCGACGACTTCGACGTCGATCCCGTCGCTCGCAAGCGTCTCCGCGGCGGCGAGCGACTCGTGCAGCATCATCCCGTACGCGAGCACCGTCGCGTCGCTTCCTTCGCGTGCGATCGCCGCGCATCCGATCGGAACGACGTAGTCGCCCTCGGGAACATGCCCGCGGATCGCGCGATACGTTCGCTTGTGTTCGAGGACGAGCACCGGATCGGGATCGCGAATCGCCGCCAGCAGCAATCCCTTCGCGTCGGCCGGCGTCGAGGGCGCGACAACTTTCAACCCGGGTGCATGCGCATAGTACGCTTCGACCGACTGCGAGTGATACGGACCGCCGCGGAAACCGCCGCCGTACGCCGTGCGCAGCACCATCGGACACGTCCAGTCGCCGCCGGTGCGCCAGCGAATCTTCGCGGCCTCGCCGACCAGATGGTCCATCGAGGCATGGATGAAGTCGGCGAACTGAATCTCCGCCACCGGCCGCAGCCCGCGCATCGCCAGCCCCACCGTTACGCCGGCGATGACGGTCTCCGCCATCGGCATGTCGACGACGCGCGCCGCGCCGAACCGGTCGTACAAACCCTCGGTCGCACGAAAGACGCCGCCCAGCTTCCCGACATCCTCGCCGAGCACGATCACCCGCTCGTCGCGAGCCATCTCGTCACCGAGCGCCTCGCGGACCGCTTCGATGACCGTCAGTTCACGCATAGATGTGCTCCATCACCGTCGCGGGATCGCCGAGCGGTTGCGCTTCCGCCCATTCCGCTGCTTCTTCGGCCGTCGCCGCGTTTTCCGCGTCAACCGACGCTGCCCAGGCCCCGTCGACCAGCGCACGCGCGCGCAGCAGCGGATCGCCGGTTGCGCGTTGTGCTTCGAGCTCCGTGCGGTCGCGGTAGCGCGTGTCGTCGTCGTTCGAGGTGTTGGGCATGAAGCGGACGCAGGCTGCATCGATCAAGGTCGGGCCTTCGCCGGTGCGTGCTCGGGCGAACGCTTCCGACGCCGCGGCGTACATCGCTTCGACATCGGAGCCGTCGACCGCGATTCCGGGGATTCCATACCCCGCGGCACGCGCGACCAGCGTCTCGGTCGCGTACTCATCGCTGCGCTTCACCGACTGCGTCCAGCCGTTGCGGTGGACGACGAAGACGCACGGCAGCTGGTGGATCGCCGCGACGTTCATCGACTCGTGCACTTCGCCTTTCTGCGCGCCGCCGTCGCCGAATGCGATGACCGAGACGCTGCCGTCGCCGAACAGCTTCGACCCCCACGCGCAGCCGACGCCGTGCGAGCAGTGGTTCGGCTGCGGCCCTTGCTGCGAGAGCACGTGCAGCCTGCGCGAGCCGAAGTGCGCGTACGGCTGCCGCCCGCGCGCGTTCGGATCCGACGGCCGCGAAAAGAAGCACAGCATCACCTCGCGCGGCGTCATCCCGAGCACCAGCAGCGCCGCGAGATCGCGATAGTGCGGCGAAAGCCAGTCGAGCCCCGGCCGCATCGCTAGGGCATACCCGACACCGATCGCTTCGTGCCCGCTGCACGGAACGGCGAAATGCGCGCGCCCCGCCCGCGCGAGACGCCACATCCGCTCGTCGAGCGCCCGCGCGAGCGAGAGCGCGCGATAGGCCTCCTTCCGCGGGAATGGTGTCAGCACTTCAACAGCACGCGAAGTCTACTTCGCGATGATGAACTTGCCGTTTTCTATTTGCGTGAGGACGAGCGAGAACACGGAGAGGCCGTTGTGGTCGCCGCCCGACATGCGGAACTGCCCGGTTACGCCGAGGTAGTCGGTGCGCTCGAGCGCCTGGCGAACCTTCTCACCTTCCGTGCTCTTCGCGCGCTGCAGCGCCTGCTTGAGGACGTAGACGCTGTCGTAGCCGAAGCCGCCGAAGATGCTGACCGGCGCGTCCTTCGGATAGCCTTTCACGAAGGCGTCGATGTAGTGGACGAGCAGCTTCTTCTGCGGGTCGTTGTTCGGCAGCGCGTCCGCGACGTTGATCTTCGTGCTGGCGATGTAGGCGCCGTTCAGCGCGGCTCCTGCCTGCTGCGGAAACACGCCGGTCGCTGCGCCGTCGGAGTAGTAGATCGGGACGTTGAGGCCGAGCTCGCGGTAGCCTTTGATGATCACCGCGGCCGACGGAAGCGTCGTCCACGCGACGATCGCTTGCGGATTCGCGGCTTTGATGTGGGTGAGCTGCGTCGTCGCGTCGCTCGCGCGGGCGTCGATCGCCTCGGCGTCGACGACGTCGAAGCCGAAGTTCTTCCCGGCGTCGCGGAAGTGCGAGAGCCCCGTCTTGCCGTAGTCGTCGTTGCGGTAGATCACCGCGACGTGCGTCTGCTTGCGCTTGCGCATGTACTCCTGCATCGCTTGCGCGACGTGGAAGTCGGTGATCGGCATCTTGAAGATCCACTGCCGGTCGGCGACCGGCTGGATCACCTGCGCGCTCGACGCGAGCGAGATCATCGGCACCTTCGCCTGCGTCGCCAGCGGGATCATCGCAAGCGACGTCTGCGTGAGCGACGAGCCGATGATCGCGACGACATGCTGGTCGAGCAGCTTGCGCGTGTTGTTCACCGCGGTCGTCGCGCTGGACTCGTCGTCGAGGATCGTCGCCTGCAGCGGGCGCCCGTTCACGCCGCCGGCCTTGTTGATCTCGTCGACGGCCATCTGGATGCTGTCGGCTTCGGGCCGGCCCAGCGTCGCGCCGGGGCCGCTCTCCGAGACGGTGGCGCCGATGAGGATCGGCTCGCCGGCGGCGGCGACGGGCCGCGGCGGCGCCGCGGAGACGATGAGGAACGACGCGAGCGCGAGCGCGCCGAGACGGACGACCGTCGAACGCATGAACGGAACCTCCTTCGAAACGAGTCCGGTGGGCTTTCTGCGGGTGGGCCCGTTCACCCGTGCGACTCCAAGTAAACCTTGCGTGCCGAGCGCGCCAGCTCGTCGGAGCTCTCGGTCCCGACGATCCGGCCGCGCTGCATGAGGTACGCGCGGCGGCAGATCCGCGCGGCGAGCCGCAGGTTCTGCTCGACGAGCAGGATCGTCACGCCGCGCTCGGCGAGCCGCGCGAGCGCGCCGAAGATCTCGGCGCGCACCTTCGGCGCGAGGCCAAGACTGGGTTCGTCGAGCAGCAGCAGCTCCGGCTTCGCCATCAGCGCACGGCCGACCGCGACCATCTGCTGCTCGCCACCGGAGAGCGAACCGGCCGTCGCGTCGCGGTACCGCACCAGCGCGGGAAACAGCGCGAACACGTCTTCCAAGTCGGGCTCGAGCTCGGCGCGTTTCGCGTGCCGCGCGTACGCGCCCATCAATAGGTTCTCGCGCACGGTCAGCGGCGCGAAGATCCCACGGCGTTCGGGGCACAGCGCGACGCGCCGCGCGGCGAGCTTGTCCGGCGGGTTCCCGGTGACGTCGGCGCCGTTGACTCGCACGCGGCCCGATTTCGGCGGGATCAGCCCGGTGATCGAACCGACCAGCGTCGTCTTCCCGGCACCGTTCGGCCCGACGATCGCGACGGTCTCGCCGCGCTGCACGCTCAAGCTGACGTCCCACAGGATCTGCACGCGGCCGCGGATCGTCGAGACGTTCTCGACTTCGAGAACCGGCACGCCGGCGTTCATTCGAGCTCGTCTCCGATGTAGGCGTCGATCACCAGCGGATCGGTCGCGACGGCTTGCGGCGCGCCTTCGGCGATCTTGCGGCCGTGATCGAGGACGACGACCCGGTCGGCGACGGCGAGCAACTCGCCGACGGCGTGCTCGACGAGCAGCACCGCGACACCGTCCGCGCGCGCCGCACGAATCGAGGCGAGCACCGCTTCGACTTCGTCGGGATTTAAGCCGGAGAGCGGTTCGTCGAGCAGCAGCACCGACGGCGACGCGGCGAGCGCGCGCGCAAGCTCGAGCAGCCTTTCTTCACCGAATGCAAGCGACTCGGTCGCGCGGTCGGCCATCGCGGCGATCCCGGCGCGTTCGAGGATCGCGCCGGCGCGCTCGCGCAGCGTCGCGTCGTGGCGCCGGCTCCCGGGCGTCCCGAACCCGCACGGGATCAGCTCGCGCGGCGGCGCCGGCGGATACGTGCCGCGCAACTCGCGCGCCGCGAGCGCGACCTCGATGCTCTCGCGCACCGTGAGCCCCCAGAACATCACCGGCGTTTGAAACGTGCGCGTCACGCCGAGCGCGGCGACGTCTTCGACCGCACGTCCGGTCAATCGCGTCGCGCCGAGCAACACATCGCCGGAGGTGGGTCGCTGCACGCCGCTGATGACGTTGAAGAGCGTCGTCTTTCCGGCGCCGTTGGGGCCCATCACGCCGAGCACCTCGCCGGCCCGCGCGCCGAACGAGACGTCGTCGACCGCGACGACGCCGCCGAACCGCATCGTCACGCCGCGCACCTCGAGCGTCGCGCTCGCAGGCGCGGTCGCCGTACCGCTCGCCGGCGCCGTCACGCGCGGCGCACCGTGCGCCCGAGCAGCCCTTGCGGGCGCAGCACGAGCACCAGCACGAGAATCAAGAACCCGACGCCTTCTTCCCAACCGGTCGAAAAGACGCCGCCCGCCACTTTCTCGACGATCCCCAGCACGAAGCCGCCGACGAGCGCGCCCGGCAGCGAGTCGAGTCCGCCGAGCACCGCGGCGACGAAACCGGCGAGCCCGAGCGTGAGCCCCATGTCGTACGTCGCGCTCGTGATCGGCGCGATGACGACGCCGCCGAGCCCGCCGATCGCCGCCGCCGCGACGAAGCTCCAGAACGCGAACGTGCGCAGCGGGATCCCGAACGTCGAGGCGATCGGCGGGTTCGCGACCGCGGCGCGCACCGCGGTGCCCGCGTACGTGTGCCGGAAGAACACGTACAGCGCACCGAACACGATCACGTCGGTCAGCAGCACCCACAGCGCTTGCGGCGGAAGAACGCCGCCGAAGATGGTGATCGCGCTCCCGCCGGTGAACGCGTTGAGGCTGAGCGGGTTCGTTCCCCACACGAACAAGCCGAGACCGCGCAGCGCGACGTCGAGACCGAGCGTAATGAAGATCAGCGTGACGCCGGTCGCCGCGCGCGCCGGCCGAATCGCGAGCAGATAGCACAGCGCACCCGTTAACGCCGCGACCACGACCGCGATACCGGCAGCTGCAAGCACCGGCATCCCGCCGGTCGCGAGCGAAGCGGCCGTCATCGCGCCGATCATCGCAAACTCGCCCTGCGCGAAGTTGATCAGCCCGGTGACCTGATAGATCAGGACGAATCCCGCCGCGATCAGCGCGTAGATCGCGCCGACGACGACACCGGCCAGCACGTACTGCCAGAGCTGCGCGATCACGCGTTGCGCGCCTCGCTCAAGCGGCCGGCGAGGCCGCGCGGCAGGAAGATCAGCATCGCGATCAAGATGACACCGAAGAAGAACGACTGAAAGTCGCCGCGCGCGCTCGGCAGCACCAGCGGCACGACCGTTTGCAGAATCTGCCGCAGCGCGACGACGACCGCCGCGCCGATCACAGCACCGGAAAGGCTGCGGATCCCGCCGATCACCGACATCAGCACGAAGTTCACCGACAGCAAGAAGTCGAACGAGCTCGGATCGATGTACGACGCTTGCGAAGCGAAGACGCCGCCGGCGACGCCGGCGTAGACCGCGCTGAGCACGAACGTCTGCCGCTTCAATCGCTCCGAATCGACGCCGAGCGCTTGCGCGCCGAGCTCGCCGGCGGAGATCGCGATCAGCGAGCGGCCGAAGCTCGAGCGCACGAGGTTGCCGGCGAACCACAGCCCGACCGCGAGCAGCGCCCAGGCGAGGATCGCGTACGCGCGCTGGTCGAACG
>DASZGA010000136.1:0-23269 GCA_035939295.1 Candidatus Elarobacter sp.
CCCCCCCCCCCCCCCCCCCCCCCCCCCCCCCCCCCCCCCCCCCCCCCCGCCCCGGCACGATGGGCGCAGGCGGGCTAGTGGACTATGTATTGTGTGACGTTGGACTCGGGCGGGGGGTCGGTTGATGGGAGTAAAGTGGGAGCATGATCACGGCGGTATCGGCGCTCGCCCCGACAACGGCTCCTCAGTCGCTTGCGCTGCCGCCGTATATCGCCGCGGTTACGGCGAACGATCCGGATGCGGACGGCGATAACGACCGGGGAACGATCGTCGATACGTTCGCTTAGCTTCTTGGCAGTAAATCGGCGGTGCGGGGACCGGGGGGCGCGAAGCGGACGGCGATGTGGGAGCGGATTCGCGGCGTTGTCCACTGTGGCGCAGCGGCGGGACTCATCGTGTTCATGCTGCGGGGTGCGGCGGTCGGGCAGGTCGCGGCGCCGGCTCCGCCGGGGCGGCTCGTCGACGTCGGGGGGTGGCGGCTTCACCTGAATTGCACCGGGTCGCCGAGCGCGTCGCCAGCCGTCGTGTTCGAAGCAGGCGGCGGTGACTTCTCGCTCGACTGGGCACTTGTCCAGAAGCCGGTAAGCGAGTTCGCGCAGGCCTGCTCGTACGATCGTGCCGGCGCGGCGTGGAGCGAGCTCGGTCCGCGGCCGCGGACGATGCAACAGATCGCGTACGAGCTTCATGCGGCACTTCACAACGCCGGCGTGCAAGGACCTTACGTTCTGGTCGGTCACTCGATCGGCGGATTGTTCGTTCGCACGTTCGCCGCTCTCTATCCGGCTGACGTCGCAGGAATGGTCCTCGTCGATCCGACGACCGAGGAATCGGTCTTCAATACCAACGGCAAGCTGGTGCGCCAACGAGACTTGTCGCAAGGCCGTGCGATCCCGCCGGTGCGGCAGACGATTGCGCCCGATGAACGCCGGCTCTTGCTGAGCGAGTCGGCTCGGCTGGCGTCGTTCCTCGCCAACCAGCAGCCGGCGGCGATCGAATCGCCGTACGACAAGCTGCCGGCTGACGTGCAGCAACTTCGGCTTTGGGCAATGGCGCAACCGGCTCACTGGACCGCCGACGGCGGAGACTATTGGCCCGAAGAGTTTCAGGGATTTCACGATGCGAAGCTTCGCGATCCTCGTCCGCTCCACGACGCGCCGCTCGCCGTGCTGGTCCGCGCCGCGCGCTCCGGCGGCTCCGCCGAGCAGATGGCCGCCGACGCGGCACGGCTCTCCGAAAAGTCGACGCTGACGGAACTCTCGACAAATAGCGAGCTGATCGTCGTCGCGCATAGCGGCCATCACATCCATCTCGACGCGCCCGCCGCCGTGACGGCGGCCGTTCGCGAAGTCGTCGAGGCCGCGCGAGCTCACCGCCCCCTGCGTGCGCGCGGAACGACACGAACCCTCTGAGCTAGGAGTCCTACGCGGGAACGGCCTCCGCGTCGGCTCGATCCCATGCCCGGTGCTTCGCGATGTACTCGATGAACCGTTCGACGATCGCTTCGGCGTCATCGCTGATCGCCAGGCCCACGCGTGTTGCCGTATCGTCCTCGTCGACGGCGAGAACGTTGGCTTCGCGGAGCACTTCGATGCCGTCCGACGACGCGGCGATCGGCTTCCGGTGCTTGTATGCTTCGGCGACGAAGTGCAGCGCGTCGCCGGAGGCTGCGAGCGTGCGGGCACTGTCGAGGCCGCCGGGGACGTAGACCGCGTCGAACCCGACCGACGGCTCGGTGACGATGCGGTGATCCGCTTCCACGCGCGGACCGTCTTCCGCGCCTTTCAGCTCCCCGAGATGCGGCGCCAGTACGAGTCCCTGCGCACCACCTTCTTCCAGCGCCGCGCGCACCGTTTCGATTGCGGCGGCGTCGACGCCGTCGGCGGCGAGGATCGCGACCTTGCGGCCTTTGATCGAGTCGCTTTTTGCGTTGGCGATGATGCTGAGCGCGGGCGACTTGTCGACGGTCTTCTTTCCGTTGCGGCCGCGTTTGCCGTTCGCCGAGGCGGCTTTCGGAACCGGCAGGCCGAGTTGCTCGGCAACACGCGATACGAGCGTTTTGTCGACGTTGACCAAGTTCGCTAAGACTCGTTCGCGGATCGCGAGCGTTCCGACTTTGGCGAGTTCGAAGCCGAAGGCGTTGACGATGTGATCTTGCTCGACGTCGGTTTGGCTGTTCCAGAACAGCGTTGCTTGCGAGTAGTGGTCCTTGAACGACTCGGCGCGGATGCGACGCTTGTCGCCTTGGAGATGCTCGAGGTAGCTGGCGAACCCGCCTTTTTCGACCGGCGTTTCTTTCGGCCAGCCGCGGTCGAGCGAGTTCGGGTCGTAGTTGGTCTTGTTGACCTTGATCTCCATTTGATGCATGCCGTCTTGCTGGCCGTTGTGGAACGGGCAGACTGGGCGGTTGACCGGAATCTGGTGGAAGTTCGGACCGCCTAAGCGCGAGAGCTGCGTGTCGAGATACGAGAAGATGCGGCCTTGGAGCAACGGGTCGTTGCTGAAGTCGATCCCGGGGACGACGTGCGAGACGCAGAACGCGACCTGCTCCGTCTCGGCGAAGAAGTTGTCGGGGTTGCGGTTCAGCGTCATCTTCCCGACGCGGCGCACCGGGATCAATTCTTCGGGAACGAGCTTGGTCGGATCGAGGATGTCGAAGTCGAGCTCGTCCGCTTGCTCGTCGTCGAAGACTTGGATTCCGAACTCCCACTCGGGATAGATCCCTTGCTCGATCGACTCCCAGAGCTGGGCGCGATTGAAGTCGGCGTTCTTGCCGGCGAGCTTTTGCGCTTCGTCCCACACCAGCGACGCCATCCCGGCGAGCGGCTTCCAATGGAACTTGACGAACTTCGACTCGCCGCTCGCGTTGATGAAGCGGTAGGTGTGGACGCCGAACCCTTCCATGTTCGCGTATGCGCGCGGGATCGCGCGGTCCGACATCAGCCACATCACCATGTGGGTCGTCTCGGGGGTGAGTGAGACGAAGTCCCAGAGCGAGTCGTGCGCCGACGATGCCTGCGGAATCTCGTTGCGCGGCTCGGGCTTCACCGCGTGGACGAAGTCGGGGAACTTGATCGCGTCCTGCACGAAGAAGACCGGCATGTTGTTGCCGACCAGATCGTAGTTGCCTTCCTGCGTGTAGAACTTCGTCGCGAAGCCGCGCACGTCGCGGACGGTGTCGGCCGAGCCGCGCGAGCCGCCGACGGTCGAGAAACGGACGAAGACCGGCGTCTTCAGCGAAGGGTCGGAAAGAAAATGCGCGCGCGTGAGGTCGGTCAGCGGCTCGTAGACTTGGAAGTAACCGTGCGCGCCGGAGCCCCGCGCGTGGACGACGCGCTCCGGGATCCGCTCGTGGTCGAAATGCGTGAGCTTTTCGCGCAGGATGAAGTCTTCGAGCAGCGTCGGCCCGCGCTCACCGGCGCGCAACGAGTTCTGGTTGTCCGCGATCGGCAGACCTTGGTTCGTCGTCAGGTCTTGCTTCGTCGCATCAACGCGAAATCGATCGAGGTCCGGACGGCCGTTGCCGTTGCGTGAGTTGCTCGCCATGATTGAGTTCCGATCCCCGCTCCGGCGAAGCGTAAACACGCTCGCCCCCCGCGCGGGACAGCGAGCGCTGCGCGCGAAGCGATGCACGTGGCGACCGACTTAGCCGTCGCGCTCGATGCCGTCGTCGTCGCCGTCTCCGACGACGAGCCGCGCGTGCTCGTCCGCGTTCCCGATGAAGCGCTTCCGGCGGGGCCGTTCGATCCCGAACGCGACCGTACACTCGAGACCGGGTTGCGGCGCTGGGTCACCGAGCAAACGCAGCTCGAGCTCGGGCACGTCGAGCAGCTCTACACCTTCGGCGACCGCGACCGCGACCCGCGCCGCCCGGGCGGGCCACGGATTCTTTCGATCGCATATTTGGCGTTCGTCCGCGAGCGCGAGTCCGCTCCGCATAGCGACGCGCGCTGGCGCGGATGGTACGACTATTTTCCGTGGGAAGACTGGCGCGCGGGACGGCCGGCGCTCGTCGACGACGTGATCGCTCCGGCGGTCGCGGCGTGGGTTGTCGCGGCCGAAAGCCCGGAGGAACGCCGAGCGCGGGAGCGGCGCGCGCGGCGGACGACCGGGGCGCGGCGCGCGGCTTGGAATCCCGAGCTGGTGCTGGAGCGGTACGAGCTGTTCTGGGAGATCGGGCTGGTGGCGGAGTCGCGGGCGCCGCTGGCGCGGACGCTCGGCGAGCCGATGGCGCTCGACCACCGGCGGATCCTGGCGACCGCGATCGGGCGAATCCGCGGCGCGCTTCGGTACCGGCCGGTCGTCTTTGAGCTGGTTCCGCCGGCGTTCACGCTGTTTCAGCTGCAGCTCGCCGTCGAGGCGCTGACCGGGGTGCGGCTCCACAAGGGGAACTTCCGGCGGCTGGTCGCCGGGGCGAACCTCGTCGAGCCGACCGGCGAGCGCGAGCGGGAAGGGGGCGGGCGGCCGGCGCTTCGCTACCGGTTCCGGCGCGACGTCGTCGCGGAGAGGGATATTCTCGGACTGAGCATAAGCCTGCCGTCGAGATGACTTTTCAGCGACGCCTCCTCCTGGCTGCCGGCGGCGGCTGGCTCTTCGACGCGATGGACCTGCTCTTGCTCGGCAGCGTCGTCGCCGCCGCCGTCAAGGAGTGGGGGCTCTCGAAACCGGTCGTCGGCGGGATCATCACCGCAAACCTGATCGGGATGTTCCTCGGCGCCGCGCTGAGCGGCGTCGTCGCCGACCGCTTCGGGCGCAAGGCGGTCTTCACGTGGACGCTGCTGGCGTACAGCTTGCTGAGCGGGCTATCCGCGTTCGCATGGTCGGCCGGATCGCTGGCGATCATTCGGTTCTTCGCGGGGCTCGGGCTCGGCGGCGAGCTGCCGGTTGCGAGCACGCTCGTGAGCGAGTTCTCGCCGACGGAGAACCGCGGTCGCACCGTCGTGCTGCTGGAAAGCTTCTGGGCGTACGGCACCGTCATCGCCGCGCTGATCGGCGCGGTGATCGTACCGAACTTTGGATGGCGGGTCGCGTTCCTGATCGGGATGCTGCCCGCGCTGTACGTCTTCGTCATCCGGCGCGCGATCCCGGAGTCGCCGCGCTATCTGCTCGCGCAAGGACGCGGCGCCGAAGCGCGCGAGGTCGCACGCATCGCCGGGATCGGCTACGAAGCGCCCGCGCGTGCTCCTCGCGTGTCGTTGCAGACGCTGTTCGCTGCACCGTTTTTGAAGCGCACGGCGATGCTGTGGGCGCTGTGGATCGCGCTCGTGTTCTCGTACTACGGGATCTTCACGTGGCTGCCGACGCTGCTGCTCGCCAAAGGCTTCACGCTGCAGCAAGCATTGTGGCTGAATCTCGCGATCGCGATCTTCCAGATCCCCGGTTACTATGCGGCAGCTGCGCTTGTCGACCGCTGGGGGCGCAAGCCGACGCTGGTGACGTTCCTCGCGTGCGCCGCGGCCGGCTCGTTCTTCTTCGCCTCGGCGACGCTCTCGCCGATCCCGTCCGCCACGGCGGTGATCGCGTGGGGCGCGGTGATCGCGTTCTTCAACTTGGGCGCGTGGGGCGTCACGTACACCTACACGCCGGAACAGTATCCGACCGCGATTCGAGCGAGCGGCGCCGGGCTCGCCGCCGGCGCCGGCCGGTTCGTCGGCGCGTTCGCACCGGCGCTCGTCGGCGTGATGCTGGTCCGGTTCGGCTCGCCGTACAGCGTCTTCATCGTCTTCGCGTGCGTGATGCTCGCCGGCGCGCTGGTCGTCCTCGCGCTCGGCGAAGAGACGCGCGGCAAGAGCTTGGAAGAGCTCAGCGACACGAGGATCGCAGCATAGGTTCACCCGGCGGCTGAAGCGCTTTACGGTCGCTGTAGAGCGTCGTGCTCCGCGTCGATATTGCGATAGATCTTCTCCCAATCGAAGACGAGACCGTCGAACGGTTCGAGTGCCCACGTGCCGCGCGCATCGCGGTGTTCGACGGTTCCGTCGTTGCGATGGATCGTGACGGTGCGTTTGACCGGATGCACGATTAGGACGGCCTTCGCGCCGAACTCAATGTAGGTCTCGACCTTGCGCTGCGTGCGTCCCGGACGGTCGCTGGGCGAGAGGATCTCGACGGCGATGTCCGGCGCGACGCGCGGTCTCTGCCACGCGTCGCCCGCGCTGTATGGTACTCGCGCAGACGACAGGTACGAAACGTCCGGAAGCAGCGAGGACCACGTGCCGTCCGGGCGCAGAAAATAATGCCGAACCTCGACCGCGACCGTGCCGCGACCTTCGGCCCATTCGTCGAGCTGGGTTCCAACGCGCAGCGCGACGTACCCGTGCACGTTGTACGGGCTCATGTCGGGCAGCTTCTCGCCGTCGACGACTTCGATGTACGGTTTTCTTTCGTCCAGCGCTGCGAGCCAGCGCGGGATCTTCGTGTCAACCATCTCACGCCGACCCTATCACGCTGGTCTGCGCGAGGACAAGAGGCGAGTCGCGAGCATGTTGGGATTCGGCCGTTATGCTAAAATAGGTGGACCATGAACCGAATTCGCATCGCGGCGACGATGACGGCCGTTCTCTCGCTCGGCACGATGGTACCGGCGGGCGCGCAGGGCTCTGCGTCTCTACGCGGTCAGGTCTACTATTGCGATACGCATCAGCCGCTGGCGGCCGCCGCCGTGAGTGTCATCAGCACCGACGGCACGACGAGCGTACACCTGCGCACGGACGCGAACGGCCGCTTCGTTCGAGTCGGCCTACCGGCCGGGACGTACCGTGTCGAGACCTCGCCGCAGGCGGGACGGTGGGTGTATTCAGCGCGCCGCCTTGCGAGGCTGGAATCGGACGACGTCCTTGACGTAGGCCTCGGAGTCACGCCCCTGACGGATGTGCGGAGCGGCATGACGCTCGTGACGCCGAAACGCTGCGAGCCGTATCTCGTCCCGCTTGCGGTGCCGACCACCGACCGCTACATCGTCCACTGAACCGGCGTCCCGGGGAGCGCCCGGCGCTCGCCCCGAACCTCTGCAGCATGACGACCGCGAGCTCCGACACGCACCGCTCCGCGCCGCCGGCGCCCTCGCCGACCGACTTTCTCGGGATCGACGCGCTGCTGAACGACGACGAGCGGCTGATCCGCGACACCGTCCGCGCGTTCGTGCGCGACCGCGTGCTGCCGAACATCGCCGGCTGGTTCGAGGACCACACCTTCCCGAAGTCGATGGCGAAGGAGCTCGGCGATCTCGGTCTGCTCGGAATGCACCTGCACGGCTACGGCACGGCGGGAACGAGCGCGGTCGCGTACGGCCTCGCGTGCCTGGAGCTTGAAGCGGGCGATTCCGGTTTTCGGTCGTTCGTCTCGGTGCAAGGCTCGCTCGCGATGTACGCGATCTGGGCGCACGGCTCGGAAGAGCAAAAGCAAACGTGGCTGCCGCGGATGGCGGCCGGTGAGGCGATCGGCTGCTTCGGACTGACCGAACCCGACTTCGGAAGCGATCCCGGCGGGATGCGCACCGTCGCGCGCCGTTCCGGTTCGGACTACGTGCTGAACGGAACGAAAGCGTGGATCACCAACGGCGGAATCGCCGACGTCGCGATCGTCTGGGCGCGCACCGACCCCGATGACGGCCCGCGCAGCGGAACGGTTCGCGGCTTCGTGGTTCCGACGAACACCAAAGGGTTCTCCACGCGCAACATCGAGCGCAAGCTCTCGCTGCGCGCATCCGTCACGTCGGAATTGATTTTGGAAGACGTCCGCCTTCCGGCCGACGCGATCTTGCCGAACGTAAGCGGGCTGCGCGGTCCGCTCTCGTGCTTGAACGAGGCGCGCTACGGGATCGTGTGGGGCGCGCTCGGCGCGGCGCGCGCGTGCTACGAGAGCGCGCTAGAGTACGCGAAGACGCGCGTGCAGTTCGGCAAGCACATCGGCGCCTTCCAGCTCACCCAAGAGAAGCTCGTCAACATGATGCTCGAGATCAACAAAGGACTACTGGTCGCGCTGCACGTCGGACGGCTCAAGGATCAGGGGAAAGCGCACTCTTCGCACGTCTCGTTCGGCAAGCTGAACAACGTCCGCGAAGCACTCGCCATCTGCCGCGAAGCCCGCACGATCCTCGGTGCCAGCGGGATCACGCTGGAGTACCCCGTGATCCGCCACATGAACAACCTCGAAAGCGTCCTCACCTACGAAGGCACCAGCGAGATCCACACCCTGATCCTCGGCCAAGCGATCACCGGCGAAAACGCGTTCGGCTGAACGCGCTCTCGCCGCTACCGTTTCAGAACGCGGGCCAGCTTGTCGAAGAGACCTTCGATCGCGCGCTCGTGCTGTTCCTCGAGGCGCCGCCATAGCAGCCGCCCTTGCACGTCGTCGAGCGTCGCGGTGAGCCGGTGGCGCACGGTGACGCGCCGGCCGTCGGCTTCCAACGAGAACGTATGCGTTCCGTCGACGCCCTCGGTGTCGATCCGCCAGACGATCCGCTTCTCCGGTTCGACGTCTTCGAGGACGGAGTGCAAGCCGAGATGCCACTCCTCGGTCGTGCCGGGCGTCAGCGGGCCGGCGCTGCGCACGAACGGCTGCGAGGCGAACGGCCAGATCCGGTCCTGCGAGGTGCCCAGCTCGACGAGCAGCTCGTAGATCCGGCGCGTCGTCCCGCTGAAGGTGCGCTCGTACGTGACGTCGATCGGCGTCGGCATTCGGGCTGCTTCGACGCCTGCTCTCCCGAAGGCCCCTAGCCGGCCAGCGTGACCTCGAGGTACGTGCCGTATCCGGCGACGTGCTCGACGCGTACATCGCGCGCGAGCGTTTGGATCAGGAACAGTCCGCGGCCGCTCTCCGCCCATTGATCGCGCGGCGGCGCCGCGTTCCAGTCGAAGCCCGGCCCGCGGTCGAGCGCCGCGAGGACGAGCCGGTCGCCGTCGCGCCGCAGCGAGAGGTCGACCGGACCGGGCGTGTAGCGCGCGACGTTGCCGACGATCTCGCCGAAGACGATCTCGTGCGCCTGGCGCTCCTCGCGATCGACGCCGAGATCGGCGAGCCGCGCGACGAACGCCTCGCGCGCCGCCTGCGCCGCGCGTCCCGCGTTCGCGTCGAACGACCAGTCGGCACCGCCGCCGCGCCGCAGCGTGAGGATCGCGACATCGTCGCCGGGGACGTCGGGGACGACGATCGCGCGCAGCAGCGCTGCCGGCTCGGAAGCGAACGCGAACGCCGGGTGTACGAGCGCCGCGGCGACGGCGCGTTCGCCGGCCTCGATGTCGCGCGTCGCTTCGATCAGCCCGTCGGTGAACGCGACCAGCAGATCGCCGTCGGCCAGCGCGGCCTCGCTGGTGCGCAGCGTGTCGTACGATCCCAGCCCGAGGGGGACGCCGGCGGCTTCGAGCCGCGCGAGACGGCGGTCCGCCGAGCGGACGAAAGGCGGCGGGTGGCCGGCGTTCGCATAGCGCAGCAAGCCGCTGCGCGCGTCGTACGTCGCGACGAACGCGGTGACGAAGATCTCCTCGTGCTCGCCGCGCAGGACGGCGTCGGCACCCGCCAGCGCGCGCGCCGGATCGGCCTCGACGACCGCGAGCGCGCGGAACGTCTGCCGCATCTTTCCCATCGGGACCGCCGCTTCGAGCCCGCGCCCCGCGACGTCACCGACCGAGAGCGCGTACGCGCCGTCGGCGTACGGAAAGGCGTCGTACCAATCGCCGCCGACCGTGAGCTCGCGCGTCCCCGATGCGTAGACGGCATCGAACGCGAACCCTTCGCCGTGCGGCAACGCGGTCGGTAGGAACGAGCTCTGCAGCGTTCGCGCGACCTCGAGCTGCCGCTCGTACGAGCGCGCGTTCCCGACCGCGATCGACGCGCGCTGCGCGATCAGCGTCGCGAGCTGCTGGTCTTCGTCGGTGAACGCGCGGTTGCTCTCGGAGATCGCGAGCCCGATGACGCCGTAGCGCTCGTCCTCGACGCCGAGCGGAACGTAGAGGATCGCGCGCAGCTTGAGCGAGCGCGCGAGCTCGCGCTGCTCGGGGTCGTCGATCGTGTCGTACATCTCCGGGGTGATCTCGTTGATGCGCAGCGGCACGCCGGTCGATGCGACGACCGACGGCGCGTCGCCCTCGCGCGTCGGATAGCGTCGCAGGTACTCGCGCACGAAGCGCACCTTGTGAAGGTCCGAGTGCGCGATCGCGACCGGCTGCAAGCGGTTCTCGGTGTCGTAGACATAGACGCCGCACCAGTCGGCGAGGTGCGTCGCCGCGATCTCGGCAAGCCGCTGCAGCGCAACACCGGCGTCGAGCGTGTCAGCGAACGCCGAGGTTGCCTCGACGACGACGCGCAGCGCGTCCTCGGCGCGCTTGCGCTCGTCGATATCGGTCGCGGTGCCGACCCAGGCGACGACCGCGCCGGCGCTGTCGCGCACGGGGATCGCCTTGTTGAGAAACCAGCGGTAGACACCGTCGTAGCGCCGCACCCGGAATTGCGTGTCGAACGGCTCGTCGGCGCGCACCGCGGTCTCCCAGCTCGCCGTCAGCACTTCAACGTCGTCGGGATGGATCGTCGCCGCCCAGCCCTCGCCGCCGATCTCGTCGATCGTCTTCCCGGTGTACGCTACATACGTGTCGTTCACCGAAACGAGCCGGCCGTCGGGCGAGGCGATCCCGATGAGCTGCGGGATCGCGTTCGCGATCGAGCGCGTGCGGGCTTCGGAGACGATCAGCTCGTCGCGCATCCGCAGCTCGGCGTCGACGTCGACGACGGTGCCGAGCCAGCCGGTCGGGCGGCCGCCCTCGTCCGTCACCGGCACCGCGCGCATCAGAAACCAGTGGTAGTCCCCGTCGGCGCGCCGGATCCGGTAGTGCGCCGAGAACGGCACCGCGGCCGCTAGCGACGCGCGCCAATCGGTCAGCAGCCGCGCGCGCTCGTCGGGGTGGATGAACCCTCGGAACTCGTCGCTTTCCACCACGCGCGCCGCGGTGCCCGTCATCTCGAGCCAGGCCGCGTTGAAATACGCCACACCCTGTTCGCCTCGCGTGACCCAGGCCGGGTCCGGAAGCAGGTCGAGCGTAGCGAGGTCGACCGGTGGAAGGCCGTCCACGGCCTGCTCCGGCGTCATATCCGCCTCACTCTACCCAGGCAACGCCTGCCCGCACACCGCCGAAAGGAAAAACCCCGACTTTCGTCAGGGTTTTCCGAGTCGGCTTACGCCTTGAGTTCGATGTCGACGCCGGCGGGGAGGTCGAGGTGCATCAGCGCGTCCATCGTCTTCGGCGACGCCTGAAGGATGTCGATCAAGCGCTTGTGCGTGCGCATCTCGAAGTGCTCGCGCGACTTCTTGTCGACGTGCGGCGACCGGTTGACGCAGAACCGGTTGATCTCCGTCGGGAGCGGCACCGGACCGCTGACGAACGCGCCGGTGCGCTTCGCCGTGTCGACGATGCGCTCGGCCGACTGATCGAGCACGCGGTGATCGTACGCTTTGAGCCGGATACGAATCTTCTGCTTCGACATAACTACTTTCAAAGACGCTTTATTGGGGCGAAGCCCCAATAAAGCTCTAAACAATATCCTTAGTCTGCGACCGTCGTCACGACGCCCGCACCCACCGTGCGGCCGCCCTCGCGGATCGCGAAGCGCAGGCCCTCTTCGCACGCGATCGGCGTGATCAGCTCGACGTCCATCTGGACGTTGTCGCCGGGCATCACCATCTCGACGCCTTCCGGCAGCTTGATCGTGCCGGTCACGTCGGTCGTGCGGAAATAGAACTGCGGGCGGTAGTTGGCGAAGAACGGGGTGTGGCGGCCGCCCTCTTCTTTGGAGAGGACGTACACCTCGGCCTTGAACTTCTTGTGCGGCTTGATCGAGCCGGGCTTAGCGAGCACTTGGCCGCGCTCGATGTCGTTGCGCTCCACGCCGCGGAGCAGCACGCCGACGTTGTCGCCGGCGATGCCCGCGTCGAGCAGCTTGCGGAACATCTCGATACCGGTCACGACGGTCTTGCGCGACTCTTCCTTCAGACCGACGATCTCGACTTCCTCACCGACCTTGACCTGACCGCGCTCGACGCGGCCCGTGCCGACGGTTCCGCGGCCCGTAATCGTGAAGACGTCTTCGACCGGCATCAGGAACGGCTTGTCGACCGGGCGCTCCGGCGTCGGGATGTAGTCGTCGACCGCATCCATCAGCTTGAAGATGACGTCGGCATCCGGATCGCCGCGCTTGCCCGAGCTCGCGAGCGCCTTCGTCGCCGAGCCGCGGATGACCGGGACCTCGTCGCCGGGGAACTCGTAGACCGAGAGCAGCTCGCGCACTTCCAGCTCGACGAGCTCGAGGAGCTCCTCGTCGTCGACCAGGTCGACCTTGTTCAGGAAGACCACGATCTTCTGCACGCCGACCTGGCGCATGAGCAGCACGTGCTCGCGCGTCTGCGGCATCGGACCGTCGGTCGCCGCGACGACCAGGATCGCTCCGTCCATCTGCGCCGCGCCGGTGATCATGTTCTTGATGTAGTCGGCGTGACCGGGGCAGTCGACGTGCGCGTAGTGGCGCTTGTTCGTCTCGTACTCCTGGTGCGAGATAGCGATCGTGATCCCGCGCTCCTTCTCCTCGGGCGCGTTGTCGATGTCGTCGACGGCGCGCTTCTGGATGCTGGAGTGCTCGGTCGCGAGGCAGTTGATGATCGCAGCCGTAAGCGTCGTCTTACCGTGGTCGACGTGTCCGGTCGTCCCGATGTTGACGTGCGGCTTCGACCGCTCGAACTTTGCCTTTGCCATGATGCCTTTGTTTCTTGGTCCTTTTGTGTGATGCGCGTGGTGCGTTGAGTGGAAGCTTGTGCGCGCTAGCCGCCCGCTGTCGGGTTCTAGCGCTTCCGGCGCGGCGGCTTGTCGTCGCCGTCGTCGTCGTCATCCCCTAAGCGGTCGCGAGTTTTTTTCCTTGAGCCTTGGCGACGATCTCTTCCTCGACGGACTTCGGCGCCTTCTCGTAGTGCGAGAACTCCATGGTGTACGTTGCGCGGCCCTGGGTCGCGCTGCGCAGGTCGGTCGCGTAGCCGAACATCTCGCTGAGCGGAACGTTCGCCTTGATCACGACCGCTCCGCCGATCGCCTCGTCCTGTGACTGGATTTGGCCGCGGCGGCGGTTGAGGTCGCCGTTGACCGCGCCCATGTAGTCGCGCGGTGCGGTGACTTCGACGCCCATGATCGGTTCGAGCAGAATCGGTCCGGCAGCCTGGTTCGCGGCCTTGAACGCCATCGAGCCGGCGATCTTGAACGCCATCTCGCTGGAGTCGACGTCGTGGAACGATCCGTCGAAGACCGTCGCCTTGAAGTCGAGGACCGGGTAGCCCGCGAGCACGCCGGACTCGGCGGCCTCGCGGATCCCTTCCTGGACCGGCTTCTGGAACTCTTTCGGGATCACGCCGCCGACGATGCCCCACACGAACTGATAGCCCGTGTTCGGCTCGCCCGGTTCGAGGCGGAGCCATACGTCGCCGTACTGGCCCTTGCCGCCGGTCTGGCGAACGAACTTACCCTGTTTCTCGACCTTCTTCGTGATCGCTTCTTTGTACGCGACCTGCGGCTTGCCGACGTTCGCTTCGACCTTGAACTCACGCTTCAAGCGATCGATGATGATCTCGAGATGGAGCTCGCCCATCCCGCCGATAATCGTCTGCTGCGTCTCCTCGTCGGTGCGCATGCGGAAGGTCGGATCTTCTTGGGCGAGGCGCGTCAGCGCGATACCCATCTTGTCCTGGTCGCCCTTCGTCTTCGGCTCGATCGCCTGATGGATGACGGGCTCCGGGAAGGTGATGTTCTCGAGCAGGATCGGGTGCTTCTCGTCGCACAGCGTGTCGCCGGTGCGCGTGTCGGACAAGCCGACCGCCGCCGCGATGTCGCCCGCGCCGATCGCGTCGATGTCTTCGCGATGGTTGGCGTGCATGCGCAGGATGCGACCGATGCGCTCCTTGCGGCCGCTGCGCGCGTTGTAGACGTACGAGCCCTTTTCGAGCACGCCGGAATAAACCCGGAAGTACGTCAGGTTGCCGTACGGGTCGGTCGCGATCTTGAACGCGAGCGCGGAGAAGTACTCGTCGTCGCCCGGCCTGCGGGTGATCTCGGCGTCGTCGTGGTTCGGATCCTTGCCGGTGATCGGCTTGGCGTCGATCGGCGAAGGGAGAAAGTCGACGACCGCGTCGAGCAGCGGCTGCACGCCTTTGTTCTTGAACGCCGAGCCGCAGAGCATCGGCAGAACCTTGCCCTGGATCGTCGCCGCGCGCAGCGCCTTGTGCAGCCGCTCGACCGGGATCTCTTGTTCCGCAAAGAACATCTCGAGCAGCTCGTCGTCCTGCTCGGCGATCGCCTCGATCAGCGCCTGGCGCCATTCCTGCGCGGTCGTGTAGAGCTCGCCGTCGGCTTCGGTGACCGGCGTCCGGTCGGATGTCGAACCGAGGTCGTCGGTGTAAATGACCTTGGTCATCGTGAAGAGGTCGACGACGCCCAGGAAATCGCCCTCGGCGCCGATCGGAACTTGGATCGGCGTCGCCGGCGCGCCGAGGCGCGTGCGGATCTGGCGGACGCAGTTGAAGAAGTCCGCGCCCATCCGGTCCATCTTGTTGACGAAGATGATCCGCGGGACGGCGTACTTGTTCGCCTGGCGCCACACGGTCTCGGACTGCGGCTGCACCGCGGCGACCGAGTCGAAGAGCGCGACCAGGCCGTCGAGGACGCGCAGCGAGCGCTCGACCTCGACCGTGAAGTCCACGTGGCCTGGCGTATCAATAATGTTGATGCGAGTGTCCCGCCACGTGCAAGCGGTCGCAGCGGACGTGATCGTGATCCCGCGCTCCTGCTCCTGAACCATCCAGTCCATGGTCGCGGCGCCGTCGTGGACCTCGCCGATCTTGTGCGTGCGACCGGTATAGAAAAGAATCCGCTCCGTCGCCGTCGTTTTGCCGGCGTCGATGTGAGCAGCGATCCCGATGTTCCGGGTGTGTTCGAGCGGATAGTCGCGCTTGAGAGCCATGATGCTAAAAGGGGGTGCCGATCACCAACGGTAGTGGGCGAAAGCCTTGTTGGCTTCAGCCATCTTGTGCGTGTCCTCGCGCTTCTTGATCGAAGCGCCCTGGTTGTTCGAAGCGTCCATCAGCTCGTTGGCGAGCTTCTCGGTCATCGACTTGCCGGGCCGCTGGCGCGCGTAGCCGATCAGCCAGCGCATCGCCATCGCCTGACGGCGGTCCGGGCGGACCTCCATCGGGACCTGATACGTCGCACCGCCGACGCGGCGGGGACGAACTTCGACCAGCGGCATCGCGTTGCCGAGCGCCTGCGTGAAGATGTCCATGGGGTCGCGGCCGGTGCGGGTCGCGATCAGCTCGAGGGCATCGTAGGTGATCAGCTCGGCGACCGACTTCTTCCCGCGCAGCATCACCTTGTTGATGAAGCGCGCGAGCACTTTCGACCCGAACTTCGGGTCGGCCAGGATCGGACGTTTGGGGACGGGCCCTTTGCGAGGCATGAGAACGCGGTTCCTTACTTCTTCTTGGCGCCGCGCTTGGCGCCGTACTTCGAGCGGCCTTGCTTGCGGTTCGCAGCGCCCGAGGTGTCGAGCGTCCCGCGAATGATGTGGTAGCGGACGCCCGGGAGATCCTTGACGCGGCCGCCGCGGATCAGGACGACCGAATGCTCCTGAAGGTTGTGGCCGATACCGGGGATGTAGGCCGTGACCTCCTCACCGTTGGTGAGGCGGACGCGGGCGACCTTACGAAGCGCCGAGTTCGGCTTCTTCGGGGTGATCGTCTTGACCTGAGTGCACACGCCGCGGCGCTGGGGGTTCCCCGGCACCTCGAAGGTACGGTTGGGCAGGTCGGGGTGGCCCGGTTTCGGTCCGGTCGAAACGACGCGGAACGCCGGGGTTTTCACCTTCTTCTGCTGTTTCTCGCGGCCCTTACGGACCAGCTGGGAGATCGTCGGCACTCAGTACTCCGGAACGCACACGAAAGCGGCCGAACCACGGCGGTCCGGCCGGAACCTCCGAAGCATACCATCTTGCCGCCAGAGCGTCAACGCGCGAGCGGGCCGTCAGGCCGGTTCGGAAGGGCCTACCATATAACGGATGGGCGTGTACCGTCCGTTGCAGGACGAAGACGCCGAGCAAGCGGTCAGCCCGACGATCAGGCGATCTTCGGCCCGGACGGCGAAGGCGTCGCCGGCCCGCGAGCGCGGCGGGCGAACCTCGAGGCGCCCGTTCGGATCCACCTCGACGTACATGAAGACGTTGAAGGCGGTCGGGATCGTGTCCGGTTCGATTCCATAGGGGCCGAGCGCGGCAACGAGGTTGCCGAAGCAGCCGGGGACGTCCTCGTGCTTACCCCCGTAGCAGAGCCGCCAGGTGTCGCGGGAGCACGGCGTCAGGAGAAAGTCGTGGGTGCCGACGTCGTCGCGGACGATGGTGAGCAGCGGGCGCGAGCGGTTCGACCAGAGCCGGTTGCCGGTCGTCAGCGCGATCGTCTCTTCGTAGTCGAACGTCCGGCCGTTGGAGAGATGCTCGCGCGGATCGCCCGCGGCGAAGGCAACCAGGTCGGCAACTTGCTCGCCCTCCGGATCGACGATCGTCAGCACGTCCCCGCGCTCCAGCACGAACGCCGTTCCGCTACGGGGCGGAATCTCGATCAGCGGCGCGGTGTGAACGGACACGTCCAGCTCGTCCCGGTTGCGCGGCCGGAGTACTGGCGCGCCTCGGAATGGTAGCCGAAGTCGGCGAGGTTCGGGTTGATCGTGCCGTCGAGCCGCAGCTCGCGCGCGCGAATCTGGCGCTGCAGCCCGCGGAACCGGCCGTTGGCGCGCAGGTGCTCGAACTGCTCGTGCGCGTTGAAGACGAGCGTCGGCCACGGAAAGCGGCGCGCGGCGCGCGAGGCGTTCGGGTGCATCCCGATCACGAAGAAGGCGTTGCCGGCAACGCTGAACGAGAACCCCGGATCGGCCGGATCGTCGCTGACCCGCGGGTCCCACGGATGATAACGCACGTCGAGGTCGTGCAGCTTCTGAAGCTGTGACCACAGCGCGCGCTCGAACGCCGCTTCGCCGTCGTGCTTGCGCTCGCGGAAGACCGCGACGAACGTGGTGAAGTCGCTCTCGAACCCCTTGCGCTCGGCGGCAAACGCGTACAGATCGCGCGCCAGCCCTTCGGTGACCGCCCGATCGTCGAGCCGCTCGTACGCGCCGAAGCGATAGTTCTGCTTGTGGATCGCCGACCTCGCGCCCAGGCACGAGAACTCCTCGTCGAGGACGAACGCGCGGAACGATGCGTGCGCGACGTGCGCGAAGGTGGGAACCGGTGCGGTCTCGAGCAGCCGCATCAGCTCGCCTTCGTGCGGCGCCAAGTACGACGAATGCGCGCGCGCGACGTCGCTGGCGAACGGGTTCAGCCACGCGGATTCGAGATAGTCGAGCGCGATCATCGTTTGCCGTGCGCCGTTCGCGGCCCGAATTGTTCGGTGTAGCGCGCGCGCAAGACGCGCGGCGGGTTCGCGGCGAGGCGCAGCTTGCCGTGCGAGTAGCGCACGCCGCCGCCGGCGATTCGCAGCGCGAGCGCGGCCCAGGACGTCGCCGCGCGCTCGAGCACCCACGCCGGCGCGCACGCCGAGGCGAGCGCCGGTAAGACGCGCGCGCCGCCGCCGCGGCGCCGCCCGCACTCCGCCAGCGCGACCGCACCAAGCGCGAACGCCCCGAGCGATGCAGGCCCGAACGTGCGCGTCGCAAGGACGAGCGCCGGCGCGAGCGCGAGCTGCGCGACGAACCGTCTGGGCCGCGCGAGCTCGTCGTACGCCTGCCGGACGCGCTGCGAGAAGAAGCGCCGCGCGGTCGGCGGCCGCCGCGCGACGAAGAGATCGTATGCGATCAGCTCGGTCCCGCCGACGGCGCGCAGCGTCCGCACCAGCTCGAGGTTCTCGAAGAGCACGTCGCCGTCGTACTCGCCGGCGCGCGCGTAGGCGCGCATCCGCACGCCGAGCGTGCCGGGCCAATCGCCGCCGGTGGCGCGCGCGATCAGCGTTCGCCCGGTATCGAGGACGGCGTGCCACGGCGCGGGGACAAAGACGTTCTGCGGCCGCACGACGTCGGCGGTATCGAGGAGCGCAGCGATGCGGCGCAGCGCGAACGGATCGTAGCGCACGTCGTCGTCCGCGATCACCGCTTTCGGCGTGCGCACGCGCCGCAATCCGGTCACGACGCCCGCGACCTTGCCGTTCAGGTCGATGCGGCGGTCTTCGTCGACGGGGATGTGCTCGACGGTTCGCGGCCAGCGCGCGCGATGATCCGCGAAGATCTCCGGCGGCGAGCCGTCGACGACGACGACGGGAAGGAGACGAACGAGTGCTTCCAGGTACGCGGCCAAATCGTCGTCCGTTTCAACGATGGTGCGTCGGATCGGCAGCACGTACGTCGTTTCGGCGATCGGGGTCTGCATATCGGTCGAGGGTGTGTTCCCCTGCTTGGCGGCGCCGCAAACGGATTCGTCGCTTCCTCGCTACGCGGACACCGTGCGATCCCGTTCGCTTCCGCCGTGCGCGAAATCGAACGCCATCGAGTGATCGTACGATCCGGTGTCGGCGATCAGCAATCGGTCGCCCGCCTTCAAATCAGGCGGAAACCGCAAGCCCTCGATGAGATCGTATTCCAAGCACGTGCGCCCCAGCAGACGGTCCGGGCCGCTCCCCAGCGGCGTCCAGCGCCCCTCACTCCAGGCGTAGAACCTGTGCGCGTACTCGTGCATCTCCGGCCAGTCGGGATATCCGGCGTCGACGACCGCTTCGCGCCGGCCGCGGCGCGCGCGCACTTCCACGACTTGCGTCAACAGCGCTTCGGTCGGCGTGCACACCGCTTGACCGGGTTCGAAGATCACGTGCGCGCAGGACGGGAGCACGTCGAAGATTCGGTCGACGAGCCACCGCATGTCGGCATGAAAGCTGGCTTCGAACTCCTCGGGCCTCCAGCCGCCGCCGACGTCGAACGCGACCACGCGCCGCCCCGTGCGCGCTTCGAGCGCGACCGCGCGTTCGAGAACGTCGCCGGCGACGTCGCGCCACGTCGCGCCTTTGAAGTCTTCATGCCGCGCGTGGAACGAGACGCCGAGCGGCGTCTCCGGCCGCGCAGCCGCGACCGCGGCGGTGAGATCCGGCTCGTCCTCGACCGGAACGCCGAAACGCGAGGAGATCATCGACGGGCGCAGCCGCACGCCGTGCACGTGCGCGACGCCGCGGTCGAGATTGCGCACGAACGCCTCGACGCTGTCGGCGAACGCGAACCCGAGCCGCTCGCCGGCGGCGCGGTCGAGAAGCGGCTCCGGGCCGTTGTAGATCGTGTGCTCGGGCCGAAAGCCCTGACGCGCCGCCCACTCCAGTTCGTCGTGCGAGATCGCCTCGGCGAAGAACCCGTGCTCGAGCGCCGGCCGCAGCAGCTCCGCGCGCGGGTTCGTTTTGATGCTGTACGCCGCAATCAATCCGACCGGCGGGCGGGCGAGGATCTCTGCGAGCCGCGCGACGTGCTCGAACCGTTCGCGCGCGACGAGCGCGCGGAAGATTCGGCGCGGCGTTCGCTCGCCGGCCGCGGGCGCGGGGAGATCGTCGACGTCGTCCATGTCGGCTTCTTCTATTCCCGCCCGAGAACTGAGGGCTCTTCCCTTTCCGGCCGATACAAGAGCCAGATGGCTCCGCTCGCCGAACACCTCGTCGGCTACCTTTCGATGTTCCTCCAGCTGGGCGTTCTGGCTCTGCTGGCGGTCCTCGCGGTGCTCGTGCGGATCTCGCTCGGCCGGCGGCCGTTCGACGCGTGGACGCTCGGCCTCGCTGCGAACGCGCTGGCGCTCCTCGTCCTCGCCGTCGCGGCGCTCGGCGCGGATGCGGGGCTGCTCCCGCGGCTTCCCGCCGCGACGATCCTCTACGCGCTGCTCGAGGATTTGAGCGCGGTCGCTTTCATCGCCGGCGCGCGGCTCCTGCGCGGCGCGCGTCCCGTCCCGGGCTGGCTCGTCGGTGCGCTCGCCGTTGCGATGGTGGTCACGACGCTCGGGAGCATGAAGACGGTCGAATTCCTCGACGTCTTCCGGCTGCACTCGACCTTCTTCGCGCTGCTGCTCGCCGCAGCGGTCGTCGAGCTCGTTCGCGCACGGCTCTCCGGGCTCGGCTCGCGGCTCCTCGCCGTCGCGCTCGCGGCGCTCGCGCTCGACTACGCGCACGTTCCCCTGCTGACGCTCGCAGGCGTCCGTTTTCCCGACAACTACCTCGGGCTCGAAAGCTACGTGACAATGGTGCTCGACATCGCGCTCGGCGTCGCGCTCGTCGTGCAGGCGACCGACGCTGCGCACGTCGAGCTCGAGCGGCGCAATGCGGAGCTCGCCGGTGCGCAGCGCGCCTTGCACGAGGCTGCGTTCACCGACGCGCTGTGCGCGATCCCGAACCGCGCCGCGTTCCTGGAGCGCGTCGCCGACCCGCCGGCGGCGGGCGTCTTCGCGATGATCGACCTCGACGGGCTGAAAGCGATCAACGATCGTTTCGGCCACGCGGCGGGCGACAAGGCGCTCGCGACCGCCGCGCGCTGCTTGCGCGAGCGCGCGGGCGCCGGCGGGACGATCTACCGCATCGGCGGCGACGAGTTCGCGGGAATTTGGGACGGCGCCGCGACCGGCGCGGTTCGCGCGCTGCTCGCGGCGTGCGAGCGCGATCTGGCCGGCTACGCGGAAGACACGGTCCTCCCGGCGCAGATCTCGTGGGGCGTCGCCGCGTTCGATGCGCGCGCGCCGCTCGCCGAGGCGATGATCGCAGCCGACGCGCAGCTGTACGACCGCCGCAGCGTCCGCCGCCCCTGATCGGCGCGCTCTAGGGCGCGGGCTTCGCCGCGATCGGTTTCGCCGGGATCGCGAACGCGGCGATGATCGCCGCCAAGAAGCAGACCAGCGCCGAGGAGATCATCACCGCGCGAAAGCCGGCGAGATAGCTTTCGCGGACGACGTCGGCGACGACGGGGCGGTCTTGCGGCGCAACGTCGCTCGGGACCGTGCCGGCATACAGCCGCGCGCGATCGTCGTGCGCGATCCGCGCCGTTTGAGGACTGACGTGATGGTGCGCCATCCGCATGTCGAAACCGGCGTTGAAGACACCTGCCAGCACGATTCCGAACGCGGCGACGGCGATCAGTCCCGCAGTGCGCGCGACGGCGTTGTTGACTCCGGATGCGACGCCGCTCTTCTCGGTGTCGACCGCATCGAAGACCGTCGTCGTCAGGGGCGCGACGAACAGCACGCCGCCGATCCCGAGCACGAGCGCGGCGGGGAAGTACGTCGTCCAGTACGATCCGCCGATCCCCGGAACCGCGAACAGGATGAATCCCAACCCGGCGAAGATCGCCCCGGCGACCAGCGGCACCCGCGCGCCGATCCGCGCGACCAGCCCGCCCGACCAGCGCGACGCGACGAACTGCAGCAGGATGAACGGCAGGAACGACGCACCGGCCGCGGTCGGCATATACCCTTGCACGTCGATCAGCACGAACGGCAGGAAATACAGCGAGCCTCCGAGCGAGGCGTACAGGAAGAGCGTGTAGACGTTCGCCGCGGTGAACGTGCGCGAGCGGAACAGCTCGAGCGGAAGCATCGGCGCGCGCGAGCGCCGCTCGACCTCGACGAACGCCGCCAGCAGGATGGTGCCGAGCAGCAGCGCGACGATTCCGCTCACGCCGGGATGTCCGCCCTGCGATTGGATGAGCCCAAACGTGAACGCGCCCAGGCCGAGCGTCGCGAGAATCGCGCCTGGAAGGTCGAGCTCCTGCGGTATCTCTTCGTCGCGGCTCTCGGGGACGCACAGCAGCGCGATCGCGAGAACGCACAGCGTCAGCGGCAGGTTGATCAGAAAGACCCAGCGCCACGACGCGTGCTGTGCGAGCCAGCCGCCGATGATCGGCCCGGCGGCGCCCGTGATCGAGGCAAAACCGGACCACATCCCGATCGCGCGGCCGCGTTCGGCGCCGCTGAACGTCGCGCTGATCAGCGCCAGCGACTCCGGCATCGCGCACGCCGCGCCGATCCCTTGCAAACACCGCGCGGCGATCAAGAGGTTCACGGTCGGTGCGATCGCGCACACGAGCGAACCGGCCCCGAAGATCAGGACGCCGACGACGAACAGCTTGCGGCGCCCGTAGAGATCGCCGAGCGATCCCCCGAGCAGGATCAGCGCCGAGAGAAACAGCGCGTACCCCTCGACGACCCATTGCATCTGCGCGGCGTCGGCGTTCAGCTCGCGCTGGATGATCGGGAGCACGACGTTGACCGCCGTCCCGTCGATGAACGTCATCGCCGAGCCGAGGATCGCGGCAACCAGGACCCAGCTCTTCGCCTTCGCCACGGGAGCAAGATCGGGTATGATGATCGCGCACCCCTGCTTGACGAGAGGCGAGAGATGAGCGAGATCGCGTGGCTGGGGTCGCTCGACGAGGCGCTTCAGAAGGCGCGCGACGGCGAGCGGCTCGTGTTGATGGACGTCTTCAACCCGACTTGAGGGGGTTGCAAGGCGCTGGATACCGTGACGTATCCCGAAGTCCCGGTCCGCGAGGCGATCGAACGCCTCACCATACCGTTCCAATTGGAGAACACCGTCGAGACGAACCAGCCGGTATTGGACCGCTTCCGGCACGTCTGGACCCCGGACCTGCGCGTCCTCGACGTCGACGGGACCGAGCTCTACCGCTGGAACGGCTACTTGCCGCCGGCGGAGTTCGCACCGCAGCTCATCGTCGCGGTCGCGCACGCGCGGCTGCGCCGAAAAGAGTACGACAAGGCGAAGGCGTTGTATGAGGAGGTGCTGCGCCGGTTCCCGACCGCGCTGGTCGGCGCCGAAGCGCAGTACTACGTGGGCGTGAGCGCCTATCGCGCCTCGCACAATGCGAGCGATCTCCTTCACGCCTGGCACGAACTGGAGAAAAGCCATCCCGAAAGCGAGTGGACCGTCAAGCAAAACTTCTAACGCCGCGAAAAAGAGTGCGGCGAAGAAGTCCGCCGCGAAAAAGACAGCGCCCGCGATCCGAGTCCCGAAGCGGCCGACGCCGGAGGGCCGGATCCCGCGCGTCGTGGAGAACCCGACGCTGAACGATCACCTGGCGATCATCACGCGCGCCGTGATGCAGGCCGGGATGTCATGGGCCTTCATCGACGCGCGCTGGGAGAGCTACGTGACGGCGTTCGAAGGGTTCGACGTCGCGAAGGTCGCGGCGTACGGCGACATCGAGATCGACCGCCTGATGAACACCGACGGCATCATCCACTCGAA
>DASZGA010000137.1:0-3372 GCA_035939295.1 Candidatus Elarobacter sp.
ATCGCTCCACTGCGCCTTCGCCGCCGGAGCAGCCTTGAGCGCTTTGTGAAGGCTCAGCGGCACGATCGAAAAACAGCAAGGCCGTCGCTTCCCGGCCTCGAGCATCGAGCAGGTTCTCTCGATCCGGCGCCTACGCGTCTCAGGTTGTTTGGCTGAGTCGATCCAACTGATGAAGTCCCGTCGCGCGATCGGCGTGAGATCGCTCCACAGAACCTTCACCACCGGTTCAGCTGCGAGGGCTTTGCGAAGATCCGCCGGCACGCTGGGCTCCGGTTCTGCTCGATCCGGCTTCGGGTTCATCTTGTTCATAGCTCGGCCTGGATTGTACCACTCCCGACACGAAGGGAAAGGCCGCCATCCGAGCGGCGGCGATCAGTGCTCCGGACTGCGCGTCTTGAACGTACGGTCGGTAAAGAGTGACTCAGCCGTTCAGCGCAACGGCAATTGTCGATTTCAGATCGCTCATTGGAACCCTCTCCTCGGCGGCGACCGCAACCGCCCGAATAAAGGACCTTACTGCCCAAGCGCGGGCCGTGTGTCCGGAGCACCGTCCCCAACATCGCGCCGGCAATAGCGACAGACGCTCGCAGCCGCCGGAATGTACGACCGGCAATGGGGACACAGCTTTTGCGCCCCGGATTCAGATTCGATCGCAACGCGCGGCTGCGCAAGCTGCGTTAGATCGGGCGCTGACTCGATAGGCTGTGCTGAGATCATCGGACCGGCGGCATTCTGCGTCGGGATACCGATGAATCCACACCTTTCGCACATATATGTTCGATCCCACTGGGCGTAGAGGGCAGGCCAGGTCTTCGCGTTCCAGCTGCCGTTTACACAAACGACGATAATCGCTATGACAACACCCAACCATAGTACGGGCCAGACCAGCGCGAATACCGTCAGAATGATGGCCCACACAACCGGCGCGGCGACGTTTTTCTTGCGTGGCGGGCTCGCTTTTGCGCTGGCGGCCGTTATGTGTGCGCCTCGCGCAGAAACGATCGTCAAGCCGTGCTCGTAGACGAGCGCGAGCTTTCGTACGTTTTCAGAGGAGCACTGGCGACAGAACACCCTAACACCCTTTCGAAGTGGAATTTCCGTCAGTATGGTGCGAAGTTCGTCAGGCCGTCGCCGGAGACGACTAATGCGAACGCTTGCGGGCCTTTCAGCAAGTTGTTCGCCATCACTTGGATGTAGTAAACGCCGGCGGCCGGCTTCGGGATGCGCACCGCTTGCAGGTTGTTGTCGCGGTCGGGCGGCGGCGGCGCATCCGGAAGGTTCTGGTTGCCGAGATACTTTTGAACGTCGCCGCCGCGTTGCACGATCATTGCAAGGCTGTTCTGCAATCCGCGCGCCGGCAGATCGGTGTACGCGAAGCAGATGCGCAGCTCGCTGATGCCGTCCGGGACCGTCACCTGAAAACGCGCGCGGTCGCCGGTGGCCGCCAGCCCTTTGCCCGCGCCGAAGTCGTCGGCGAAGAACAGCGCCATGTTCGGGCGACTCACGTTCGGGACCGCGCCGGAGACGTCGACCCGCCCGTGCCCCTGATGGTAGCTCGGCGTCCCGCCGGGCGGCGCTACGGCGTCGGCGCCCGTCAACCACGTCGTTCCGTTCGCGATCGTCGCTTTGAGCAGCGCCGCCGAGGGCTGATGCTTCGCGACGTCGGTGTAGTACTGGCGCACGAGCGCCGCCGCGCCGGCGACGAGCGGCGATGCCATGCTGGTTCCGCCGTCGTACGCGTAATGCGGATCGGCGACGCCGTTCGCCGGATACTGGCCCCAAAAGTTGCCGATCGGCGCGGTCGACGACTTGGTCGATGCGATGTCGGTCCCCGGCGCGACGACGTCCGGTTTGATGCGCCGATCGTCGGTCGGCCCGCGGCTCGAGAACCCGGCCAGCGAGTTCGGATCGCCGGAAACGTTCTGGCTCGCGATCGGGTCGGCCGGAAACGCGTCGCTGAACGACTGCCCCCACGTGCTGTTGCTGAGCGCGCCGTCGTTGCGGGAGCTGCGGCTCGCTCCGACCGTGATCGCGTTCTTCGACGAGGCGGGCGAAGCGATCGAATACCAGTCGACGAACCCGGCGGCGCTCTTGAGGGGTGACGCGGCGCTCCCGTCGTTTCCCGCCGCGACCACGATCAGCATATCCGGATGCTCATAGACGAATTGGTCTACCTCTTCGCTGTTGATCGCGTAGACCGAGCTCCCCGACGTCCCCCAGCTCGCGTTCTGAATCCGTGCGCCGGCGTCGTACGACTCCTTGAAGAGATCGTTCAGATCGACCGGCAACCCGTCGAGGCCGCCCGACGCGCCGAGCAACGACTGGAAGAACAGCTTCGCTTTCGGCGCCAGCCCTTTGACGCGGCCGCCCGACGCGCTCCCGTCGCCGAGCGCGCAGCCTGCGACGTGCGTACCGTGCCCCTCCGGATCGGAGACGTCGCCGGCGCGGCCGCGCGCGACCGTGCCGGCGATCCGCCCTGCGAAGTCCGGATGCGCTTGATCGATCCCGGTGTCGGCGATCGCGATGAGCTGGCCGCTGCCGTCCAGCGCGATCCCAGGCGCGGGCCCCGTCGTCGCTGCAGCATCGGCGCCCATCAGCTTGCGCGCGACGTCGGCGAAGTATTTCGGCTTGACGTACTCCTCGATCGTCTCGACTTCGGTGCGCCGCGCAAGCGCGTCGAGCACCGGCGCGTCGGGTGGCGAATAGAAGCGAACCTTGCGCCCGCCGGATCCGGCGACGGTGACGTTCTGCTGACCGAGCCACGTCACCACGGTGCTCACGTCGTTCGGGTCGTGCAGCCGCGCGTCGAACGTCAGCATCTTCACCGGCTGCTGCGCCGCGTTCGCGGGCGCCGCCGCCATCACCGCCATGCGGGGCGCTGCCTTCGACGGCGGGATCCAGTCGACGGCCACGACACCCGTGACCGCGCGGATTCCCGGAATCGAACCGGCGTGCGCCCGAATTTTGTAACCGCCTTCGGGCAGCTTGTCCATGATCGTAGCACCGGCTGCTTCCAGTGCCTTGCGCATCTCGTCGACGAGCGGAATGCTCAAATCGAGCGTGTAGTAGTCGACCTCGGCCGGAACGCCTTCGTCCTCGGCCGCAACCGGCGCCGCGGCGGCGACGGCGAAGCCGAACCCGCTCATCCGCTGGCGCAGCACGGGCGCGGCATGCCGCACCGGCGGCGGCCGGCGCTCCTGCACGATCGCGCCGGCCGCTTCGGCCTTCGCGATGTTGTCGTCGTCCATTTCGCCGACCGCGAACGAGTCGGTCTGCGTGTCGACCGTCGTCATCAGCGGCAGCGCCGCGTCGCGCTCGGTGTGATGGAGCCAGTAGACCGTCACCCGCTTTGTCGCCACAATACCCTCCGCT
>DASZGA010000138.1:0-6775 GCA_035939295.1 Candidatus Elarobacter sp.
CGAGCTCAGCAAGATGGTCGTGAACCCGCTCAACGGGCTGAAGGTGGCCGCGTTCTACGGCTGCCACATCATCCGTCCCGAGTCGGTGAACGGCTGGGAATCCTCGCGCAACCCGCACTCGCTCGAAGACCTGATCGTCGCGCTCGGCGGCGAAGCGGTCGACTACGCGGGCCGCACGCGCTGCTGCGGCTTCCACGTCCAGCTCGAGAAGGACGGGATCGCGCCGAACATGGTCGGCCAAAACATGCGGATGGCGAAGGACGCCGGCGCGGAAGCGGTGATCACGCCGTGCCCGCTCTGCCACCTCGCGCTCGACGGCTACCAGGCCGACTCGGTAGCGCGCTGGGGCCGCACCGATCTCCCGATCTTCCACCTCCCGCAGCTCGTCGGCCTCGCGCTCGGCATCGACCCCTCAACGCTCGGGATGAACAAGCACATCATCACCCCCGGCATGGTCCTCGAAGCTCACGAGCTCGCCCCCGCCCACGTCGCATAGCGGGCTCCGCAAAGCAACCACGAAAGGCGCCGTTCAAGCTGGCGCCTTTTTCTTTGGAGGCAGCGTGGACTTCAGATACGAGCTCGCTTTCGAGTTCCCCATGCGGAAGGAGGACGGAAACCGCTTCTTGGAACGATGCGCCGATCTCGAAGCATCGATGCGCGGGGCGCTGCGCCGCAGTACGCGCGCCGAAGTGAACGTAAGTAAGATGTACAGCGACGCGGTGAAGATCGTCGTCTTCTCCGATGATCCGCCGGAACGCATGCTCCGGCGAATGCGCGCCGTCTTAGATCAGCACGCTCCACGCCCCGACTGGAGCGTCCGGTTCCGCGAGGTGGCCGGCGGCGAATGGACGAGCCTGTGGCCGACCGATTACAATCCTGAACGCCGCTGCGCCGGCGCGGCGGAGTCGCCGGACGAATGGAGTGAACCGCCGGACTGGAAGTATCAGTTGGTCGTGCAGTATTCGCTAGCCGACACGGACATGAGAGGCTTCGACGATCTCATCGCGCTCGAACTTCAAATCGAGGCAGCCCTCGCAGACCGAACCGTTGCCGAGCTCGACGGAAACGACGTCGGCTCCGGCGAGTTCAACCTCTTCATTTTCTGCGACGCGCCGCCGACCGCGTTCGAACGCATCCGCCCGCTGCTGGAAAGCGCGTCCCCACCGGCCGGTTACCGTGCCGCGTACCGAAGTCTCGATGACGACGACAGCGCGTTCCATGCCCTCTGGCCTCCGACACTCACGGAGTTCAGCATCGCGTAGGACAAGGCGGGAAAGGTCGGTCGTTCCGCAGCGGACTCCGGTGTGCTATGCTCGGCTCATGAAGCAACACCAACCTACGGAGGCAATCGCCCCGCTCGCGCGATGAGCGCCGCCCTTCGGCTACGAGTCGTCTGGTGCTACCTGCGCTCGTTCTTCCGCCGCACGTGGACCCTCGCCGACTATCCCGTGATCGTCCGGTTCCAAGGGCCGGAACCGAATCCGGAAGATCTTCCGCCGCCGATGCGGCAGGGTACCTGGTATCCCTATTTCGCCTCGGTCTACGGCGTGTTCGTTATCGGCGGCGGCCAAACGGCGGACGAAGCGCGCGCCGAGCTGGCGAAGCGCTTTGAGGAGTATCGCGCTGAACACGAGCTGCCGCGGCCCGGAACGTGGTCGCGGAGCATCTGCCGGCTCGCGGCACACGAGCGCGTTGTTTCGCACGGAGCGCTGCGTGACGAGTTCATCGAGCGGATCCTACAGCTCGACCCGAACACGACGTTCATCTCCGACGAAAGCTCGCTGACGGACTTCGACTCGGACGTCTCCGAGTTCGACCGCAAGCTGCGGCTGCTCTACAACGTCGCGCTCGACGCACTTCCTGACGATCGTCTGGTGACTGTCCTCGACGCGATCGCGAACCGCTGAATGAAGAACGGGCGCCCCGATGGGGTGCCCGTTCTTGCTACTTCGGTCGGACGCTAGCGGCCCGCTTGGCGGTTGCGGCGCTCCTCGACGAAGCTGCCCCAGTAGATCAATCCCAGGAGCACGACGGACATCGCCACGAGCGACCAGGGGATCACGTAATATGACGGCATCGTACTGGAGATTTTCCGCTCCGAAGATCGCCGACCCTCTCGCCGAGCGAGCGCCCTCACGGCGGGGTTGAACGCGATGCCGCGGTAGCCGGAGTAAGCCCGCGCGAACGGCGGGTACACCGGTGAAATGGACGTCGAGATTACCCGGCGTGTGATCCGGCTCGACAAGCTGCTGCGTTGAAGCAGCGGCTCTTCGTCGCCGCCGGCCTCGACGACGAAACGCGCGCCGCCTGTGGGCGCGTGGCCGAAAAGCTGCGCGCGAAGGGTTGGTTCGCGCGGTACGTCCCGCCGGACAACTATCACCTCACGGTTGCGTTTCTCGGCGGCGTCGACGAACAGCGAGTTGACGAGATCGTCGCGGCGTTGCGCGAGATCGCTCCGCGAATCCCGCCGGTCGACGTCCCGCTCGAGCGCGTCGGCGCGTTTCCGAGCGAGCGGCGGCCGCGCGTCGCGTGGATCGGCCCGAACGCACCGCTGCCTGCATACGGGACGCTGTGCGGCGCGGTGCGCAGCGCGCTCACAGTCCTTGGGTTCACGTTCGACCGGAACGCCGACCCGCACGTCACCCTCGCGCGCGCGGACGCGACCACGCGCGGCGCACTACCGCAGGTGACGCCACCGCCGATCGATCCGATGCGGATCGACGCGCTGACGCTCTACCGCTCGTTCACCGACCGCAGCGGCGCGCGGTACGAAGCGCTCGACCGTTTCGCGCTGCGTCCCTGACGGCAGCGGTGACGGCGGCGACCAGACGCGCTACGTTCCCGCGGGCTGCGCGACCCAGCTCTTGAAGTAGTTCACGTCTTCCACGCCGCCGACCGTCTCCGCGACTCGGAGCGGACCGTACGCGTCGATCGCGACGGCGAGCTCGTCGGTCGACTTCTTTCCCAGCGACGCTTCGACCGCGCCGGGCTGCGGGCCGTGCGGCGCGCCGGCGGCGTGCAGCGTCACCGACTTCTCCTCGATCCCGCGGCGCGACATGAAGTTCCCCGACGCGTAGTAGATGATCTCGTCGCAGTCGACCGAGGAGTGGTTGTACGGCGCGGGGACCGCGAGCGGATGGTAGTCGAACAGCCGCGGTGCGAACAAGATGAACGCCGCACCCGGCGCGTCCCAAATCTGATGCGATGATGGCGGCTGGTGCAATTTGCCGGTGATCGGCGCGAACTCGTCGGCGCTGAACGCCCACGGATAGCAGTAGCCGTCCCAGCCGACGACGTCGAAGGGATGGTTCGCGACGACGTACTTCGCGTGCCGTCCCTTCGCGGTGACGCGCACGTCGAACTCGCCGACCGCGTCGACGGGATCCTGCAGCACGGGGGCGCGGAAGTCGCGCTCGTAATACGGCGCATGCTCGGCGAGCTGCCCGAACTCGTTGCGGAACTTGCGCGGGATCGTGATCTGCCCCGACGACTCGGCCACGAACAGCGTCGCCGGCGTGCGCGGCTGCAGTCTGTACGTCGTCCCCATCGGGATGTAGAGATAGTCGTGCGCGCGGTACTCGACGTTCCCGAACGACGTCTCCAGCACGCCCTCGCCGTTCTGCACGAACAGCATCTCGTCGCCGCTCGCATTGCGAAAGAAGTACTCCATCGGCTCGGTGACGACGGCGGTCGACAGCACGATGTCGTCGTTGCCGACCAGCGCAACGCGCGCTTCGACCGCGTCGCCCGTCTTCGTCGTGCGTCCCGTGAACCAGTGGCGATTGCGAACGGGATCGTTCGGCAGAAAGCGCACCATCGGCCGCTCCCACGGCTTGACGTCGAGCGTCGCAGTCGGCGGGCGGAGATGGTACGCCAGCGAGTAGACGCTCTCGAAGCCCTTGGTCGACATCAGCTCCTCGGCGTACAGCGCACCGCCCGGCGCCCGGAACTGGATGTGCCGCTTCTCCGGCAGACGCCCTTGGCGAACGTAGAAGGCCATGCGCGAATCTTCCCCGGGCGGAGGGGCGAACCCCGGGCGCAAAAGCGAGCGAGCGTGGAGGTGTCGCACGACGACCGCACGGAGCTGCTGCTCGCCCTCGGCCGCGGTCTGCACCAAGCCGGGATCACCACCGACGCGCTCGAGGAGACGCTGCGCGGGGTGGCGATGGCGTGCGACGTCGAGCTGCAGGTCAACGCCCTTCCGACCAGCCTGACGCTGGCGGTCGGCCCGGCCTTCGAGCAGCGGCTGCTGATCCTGCGGCTGGAGCCCGGCAAGGTCCATCTGCGCAAGCTCGCGCTTCTCGAGGCCGTCGTCGACGGGCTTCGCCGCGGCCGAACCACGCCCGGGGAAGCGCTCGCGGCCGTCGTTGCGATCGACACGGCCGTGCAGCCGGCACCGCCGCTCCGATCGGTGTTCGCGTACGCTTTGCTCTCGACCGGAACCGCGCTGCTCCTCGGCGGCGCGAACGGCGAGGTGATGGTCTCGGCGCTGATCGGCGTCGCGATCGGAGCGATCGCAGCGGCCGGCGAGCGCTCGCGCCGCGTCGACCGTGTCTTCGAAGTCGGCGCGGCGTTCGTCGCGACGGTGATCATCGGGCTGTGGGAACGCTTCGTCTCGCCGATCTCGCTGTACGTCGTGCTGATCGCCGGCGTGGTGCAGCTGCTTCCGGGCTACTCGCTCACGACCGCGCTGAACGAGCTCGCGAATCGCAACCTCGTCTCGGGAACAGCGCGGCTCGGCGGCGTGCTGGTGACGCTGCTCGCGCTCGGCTGCGGCTTCGCACTCGGCGCCGGGCTGAGCGGAAACACGATCCTGTCCGGTCCGACGGTGAGCCCGGGTCACGTCACGCCGCTGTCGACCGCGCTCGCGGCGATCTTGATGGCGCTCGGAATCGCGTTCATCCTGCACGCGCGCTTTCGCGACGTCGGCTGGATCGTCGCGTCATGTCTTGCGACGGTCACGCTGGCGCATTATCTACCGGCGCTCGGAATCACGCAGGCGACGCCGTTCGCCACCGCGTTCGCGATCGGCCTCGCGACGAACCTCGCCGCGCGCTACCTGCGGATCCCGCAAGCGGTCGTGCTCATCCCCGGATTGCTCGTTCTCGTGCCGGGCTCGATCTCGTACGAATCCCTGCTCTACGTCTTCCAAGCCGACACGACCGACGCGCTCTCGCTCGCGACGCGCGCGCTCCTCGCGGCAATCCTGATCGTGGCGGGATTTCTCACCTCGCAACTGCTCGCGCCGCCGCCGCGCCGCGTCGTCGAGCGCTGAGCGGGTACGATCTGTGCATGCCGTATCTCCGCTTGTCCTCGCTCCCGCTCGACGAGGAGACGAAGCGTCACCTCGCCGACGAGCTGACCGCCACCGTTCTCGACGTGCTCGCCGATCAAAAGGCGGAGTGGACATCGGTCCACTTCACGCCGTTCGACCCCGAGGACTTCGCGATCGCCGGACGCCTCGTCTGCGACGGCGCGATCCCGGACACGCACCTCGAGCTCAGCGCGACCGACGTCGACGAGAAGAGCTGGTTCGCGCTGCGCAATCGCCTGACCGACGTCCTCGTCGAGTCGCTCGGGATCGCCGAGTCCGACCGCTGGCACGTGAACGTGAAGCTGAATCAGTACGACCCGCACTCGTTCGCCGTCGCCGGGAACGCCGCGGATCAGATCGACGAGCACGGCCACCTCGAAGGCGCCGGCGACGAGCCGCGCGGCGGTGGCGGATGGCGCCGGCCGGCGATGCTGCTCGGGTTTGCGCTCGGCGCGTATCTCGGCTACCGCTGGCTCTCGGGGCGCATCGGAACCGACGCGACCGTCGATGCCGCGCCGCCGGAGACGACCCATCGTTCGCCGATCGAAGTCGAAGCCGGCGCCGTCCGCGAATACTGACTAAAACGCGAAAAGCCCGCCGGTCTCTCGACTGGCGGGCTTTTCGTTACGGATTATCTGGCGGCGTCCTACTCTCGAGGGACCCTGCGGTCCGACTACCATCGGCGCTGGCGGGCTTAACTGCCGTGTTCGGGATGGGAACGGGTGGAACCCCGCCGCCATGACCGCCAGAAACTTGATCCGCACCGCGACGCCGAGCCTGAGCTCGAGGCTAGTCGCGGGCGAAAGCTGCACAGAGAAGAACTTCCATGGGCCAAACGCAATTGCGTTCTTTATCTATTGGCGTACTTATTAAGTGTCCGGGCGATTAGTACCGGTCAGCTCCAGCGGTTGCCCGCCTTCTACCTCCGGCCTATCAACGTGGTAGTCTCCCACGACCCTTCACTCTTTCGAGGTTGAGATCTCATCTTGAAGTCAGTTTCACGCTTATATGCTTTCAGCGTTTATCTGATCCGAACGTAGCTACCCGGCTATGCCCCTGGCGGGACAACCGGTTCACCAGCGGTTCGTTCAACCCGGTCCTCTCGTACTAGGGTCGACACTCCTCAAATCTCCTACGCCCACGGCGGATAGGGACCGAACTGTCTCACGACGTTCTGAACCCAGATCGCGTACCGCTTTAATGGGCGAACAGCCCAACCCTTGGGACCTACTACGGCCCCAGGATGCGACGATCCGACATCGAGGTGCCAAACCTCCCCGTCGATGTGAACTCTTGGGGGAGATAAGCCTGTTATCCCCGGAGTAGCTTTTATCCGATAAGCGACGGCCCTTCCATTCGGAACCGCCGGATCACTTAGCCCTGCTTTCGCATCTGCTCGACCTGTCCGTCTCGCAGTTAAGCTCCCTTATGCCTATGCACTCTGTACGAACGGTTTCTGAC
>DASZGA010000139.1:0-17830 GCA_035939295.1 Candidatus Elarobacter sp.
TATCTCGACGCGCACTTTCCGGGCGAAGGCTGGAACGCGTTTCTGAGCAACGGCGCGCCGCTGTGGTCGTCGATCGCGCTGGCCGGACATTCGCAAGGCGCCGGCGAGGCCGCCGCGATCGGCAAAGTCGTCTCGCTCGCGCGCGTCGCGCAGTTTTCCGGTACTGTCGACGCCGTGAACACGGCGCAGGGAACGCTCGCGCCCGCAACCTGGGTCGGCCCGCCCGGCGCGACGCCGGCATCCGCGTACTACGGCTTCGCCCACACCGCCGACGGCTTCTACCCGAAGATCGTGGTCGACTGGACCGCGCTCGGCCAAGACGCGTTCGGCGCGCACACGCTCGTCGATTCGTCGTCCTCACCGTTCGGCGGCTCGCACGACCTGATCACCTCGGTCGCATCCACGTTCCCGCACGGCTCGGTCGTCGTCGACACCGCCACCCCACTCGACCCGACCGGCGCACCGGTCTTCGCGCCGGTGTGGCGCTACATGCTCGGCCTGTAGCTACAGGTTCGCGACGATTCCTTCGACCATGCGGGCGACGTGGTCGGCACCGGCGGCGGAGGCGGCGAGGACCTCCTCGTGCGAGGTGGGCAGGCCCGTGCCGTGGACGTTGGTGATCAAGGAAAATCCGACGACGTCGCGCTCGAGCGCGCGGGCGGCGATCGTTTCGAGGACCGTCGACATTCCGACCGCGTCGGCGCCGATCGTTCGCGCGTAGCGTGCCTCGGCGGGCGTTTCGTACGCCGGGCCGGTGAGGCCGGCATAGACGCCTTCGCGCAGCGCGATCGCGTACTCGGCGGCCATGTGGCGCGCGAGCTCCCGCAGGTGCGGCGCGTACGCATCCACCATGTCGACGAAACGCGCGTGCTGCCCGGGGAGCAGGTCGGTACCGATCAGCGGGCTCGTTCCGGTGAGGTTGAGCTGGTCGGCGATCAGCATCAGATCGCCGGCGCGGAAGTCCGGGTTCACGCCGCCGGCGGCATTGGTCAGCACGAACGTTTTCGCGCCGGCGTGCGCCGCGGCGACGACGGGGTAGACGACTTCGTCGGTCGCACGGCCTTCGTAGAGATGAAAGCGGCCGCTGAACGCGACGACGCGCCGGCCGTGCAGCATCCCGATGTGCGCCTCGCCGGCGTGCCCGGCAACGCCGGGCTGCGGCATCCCCTCGATCTTCTTGTACGCGATCGTCGTCCCGTCGATCCGCTCGCGCATCACCGCGCCGAGCCCCGAGCCGAGAACGATCGCGCAGTCGAGGTCGCCGCCGGCTTTCTCGCGCAACAGGTCCGCCGCGGCTTCAACGCGCTTGCGCTTCATGACGCGTCCTCGCGCAGCAGATTTCTTCCGGTCATGCTCGGCGGAACCGGAAGCCCGAGCAGCGGCAGCAGGGTCGGCGCGACGTCGCCGAGCTTCCCGGGACCGTCGAGCGTGCCGAGCTTCTGCGTGGAGACGAGCACGAACGGAACGGGATTGGTCGTGTGCGCGGTGAGCGGGTTGCCGTCGGCGTCGATCTTCTCTTCGGCGTTGCCGTGGTCGGCGGTGATCGCCAAGATTCCGTTCGCCGCGATCACGGCTTGTTCGAGGCGGCCCAGCGCGACGTCGAGCGTCTCGACCGCCGAGATCGTCGCGTCCCACACACCGGTGTGTCCCACCATGTCGGCGTTCGCGTAGTTCATCACGATCACGTCGTGCCGGCGGTGCGCGAGATCTTCGATTGCGGCGGTGGTGATGTCGTTGGCCGACATCTCCGGCGCGAGGTCGTACGTCGCGACGCTGCGGTTCGACGGGATCAGGATGCGGTCTTCGCCGGGGAACACGTCCTCGCGCCCGCCGTTGAAGAAGTACGTCACGTGGGCGTACTTCTCGGTCTCGGCGAGACGGAGCTGGGTGAGCCCTGCGTTCGCGACGATCTCGCCGAAGACGTCGTGCTGCGGGCGAGGGCCGAACAGAATCGGGTTCGGGAAATTCTCCTCGTAGCGCGTCATCGTCGCGAAGATGAAGTCGACGTACCGCCGAACCGGAAAGTGGTCGAACGCCGGATCGCTGAACGCGAGCGTGAGCTGGCGCGCGCGGTCGGGGCGGAAGTTGAAGAAGATGCACGCGTCGCCGTCCTTTACCGGGCGCGGCGTGCCGACGATTGTCGGTATGACGAACTCGTCGGTTTCGCCGCGCTCGTATGCCGCCGCGAGCGCGTCCTGCGCTGTGGCATAGCGATGCGCCGCCTCGCCGTTCGCAATCGCCTCGTACGCCTTGCGGGTGCGATCCCAGCGTTTGTCGCGGTCCATCGCGTAATAGCGCCCCGAGATCGTGGCGATCGCGCCGCCGCGATTGCGGAGCGCGAGGTGCTTCTCGAGCCGCTCGAGATACGCTCCGGCGGACTTCGGCGGCGTATCGCGGCCGTCGAGGAACGCGTCGATCGCGAGCGGCGCGCCGGCGGCGACGATTCCGTCGATCAGCGCTTCGACGTGGTCGAGCGAGCTGTGCACCTTGCCGTCGGAGACGAGCCCCATCAAGTGCAGCGTACCGCCGGTGCGCTGTACGTGCTCGATGCACAGCCGCAGCGTCTTGTTCTCGAAGAACGTGCCGCTCGCGATCTCTTCGTCGATCACGACGACGCCTTGCGGGACGACGCGGCCGCTGCCGATGTTGATGTGACCGACCTCGCTGTTCCCCATCACCCCCGGCGGAAGCCCGACTTCTTCGCCGCTCGCTTCGAGCAGCGTGTTCGGATACGCCGCCAAAATATGGTTCCAGTTCGGCAGGTCCGCGGCGAGGATGGCGTTGCCGCGCGTCTCTTTCGTCGTTCCCCAGCCGTCGAGGATCGCGAGCACGAACGGGCGCCGTTTGCTCATGTGTTCGCTCCTTCGCGCGCGCCGTGGAGCAGGGCGGCGAACGAACCGGGCTCCAGCGACGCGCCGCCGACGAGGCCGCCGTCGATGTTCGGCTGCGCGACGAACGCGGCGACGTTGTCCGGCTTCATGCTGCCCCCGTAGAGCAGGTGCGCGTGCTCGAGCCCCGGGATCGCGACGCGCATCTCGCCCATGATCGCGTTCGCGCTCTCCGGCGTGTCGGCATGCCCCGTCCCGATCGCCCAGATCGGCTCGTACGCGACGACGCAGCGCGCGACGTCGATCACCGGCATCCCGTCGAATGCGGCGCGGAGCTGCGTGCAGACGCGATCGAGCGCCTGTCCCGCGGCGTGTTCTTCGGCGGTCTCGCCGACCGCGACGATCGGCGTGATCTCGTGCGCGAGCGCGGCGACGGCCTTCTCGTGCACGCGGAAGTCGAGCTCGCCGAACAGCGCGCGCCGCTCGGAGTGGCCGATCACGACCCACCGCACGCCGCACTCGGTCAGCATCGGCGGCGAGATCTCGCCGGTGAACGGCCCGCGGTCGGCCCAGCAGACGTTCTGCGCGCCGAGCCCGATCCCGGACTCCGCCAGCGCGTCGCGCGCCGCGCAGAGCGCGGTGAACGGCGGGCAGATCACTGCGTCGACGTCATCGAGCGGAAGCGAAAGGGCGCGCACCTCGGCGACGAACGCGCGCGTCTCGGCGATCGTCTTGTGCATCTTCCAGTTGCCGACGATCAACGGCTTGCGCGTGTTCGGACTCATGCGCGCGCGGCGCTCTGTTCGAGGGCGGCGACGCCGGGGAGCGTTTTGCCTTCGAGAAACTCGAGCGTTGCGCCGCCGCCGGTGGAGACGTGGGTCATCGCGCCGGCGAAGCCGAGCACGTGCGCTGCCGCCGCCGCGTCGCCGCCTCCGACGACGCTCGTCGCGCCGCGTTGCGTCGCCTCCGCGATCGCTTCGCCGACCACGCGGGTTCCATTTTGGTACGGGCGCTTCTCGTAGACGCCCATCGGGCCGTTGAAGACGATCGTCTTCGCGTTGCGCAGCACCTCGGCGTACGCGCGCGCCGTCTCCGGCCCGATGTCGAGGATCATCCCGTCGCCGACCCGGTCGAGCGGAACGGTGCGCGCCGTGTCGTCCGCGTCGAACGCGTCGGCGACGACGGCGTCGGTCGGAAGGTGCAGCGTGACGCCCTTCGCCAGCGACATCGCGATGATCCGCTGCGCCGGCATCAAATCGGGGTCGCGCAGCGACTTGCCGACGTTGATTCCTTGCGCGGCGAGGAACGTGTTCGCCATCCCGCCGCCGATCACGAACGCGTCGACCCGGTCGAGCAAGTGCTCGAACACGCCGACCTTGTCGACGACCTTCGCGCCGCCGATCGCGCACACGAACGGGTGCGCGGGATGTTCGGTGAGCCGCGCGAGCGCCGCCAGCTCGGCTTCCATCAGAAAGCCCGCGTACGCCGGAAGATACTGCGCGACCCCCGCAGTCGAGGCGTGCGCTCGGTGCGCGGTCCCGAACGCGTCGTTCACGTACAGGTCGCCCGATTTCGCCAGCTCGCGCGCGAACGCCGGATCGTTCGCTTCCTCTTCGGCGTGAAAGCGGACGTTCTCGAACAGCGCGAACCCGCCGTCCGGCAGCGCGCGCGACGCCGCGACCGCCGCTTCGCCGACGCAGTCATCCACGAACCGAACCTCGGTGCCGAGCAGCTCGGCGAGCCGCGCCGCGAGCGGGCGCAACGAGTACTTCGGGTTCGCCTTGCCGTCGGGCCGGCCGAGATGCGAGAGGATCACGGTCTTCGCTTCGTGCTCGTGCAGGTAGCGCAGAGTCGGAAGGGCCGCGGTGATCCGCGTCTCGTCGGCGATCGCGCCGTCCTTCATCGGAACGTTGAGGTCCTCGCGCAGGAGGACGCGCTTTCCGCGCACCTCGACGTCGCGCAAGGTCTTGAACTGCATGCCTACCCCTGTTCCACGTTCGCGGCGCGAACCCACGGTGAGGTGACGGGCCGGTACGGCTCGCGCGTCGGCGGTCCGTTCGCGAAGAGAAGCACGGGCGGCTCGGAAACCGCTGAGGAAAGTGCGAGCAGCGAGCTGCAGACGGTGCCGAAGCCGATGTCGGTGACGACCGTCATCGCCCGGTGCGGATCGTCCTCGTCGGCACGGCGCAGAAGCTCGGGCCAGCTTCCCCAGTCGCCGCGTTCGGGATTCGGCGGCGGCGCGTCGCGAAAAGCCGGAAAATGCGTCGCGTAACGCGGCGAGCCGACGGCGTCGATCCCGTCCGGCGTCAGCATGTGGTGGCCCGGTGCCAGCGCGTCGACGCGAATCGTGCGCTCGTCGCTGCTCACCGCGAAGGCGCCGTTGCGGCCGGCGACGAGCAGCGTGAAACCGCGATACTGCTTTGCATCGAGTGCGCCGATCGCGTGCGCCGCATCCGCGGCGTCTCGCTCGCGCAGCGCGCGCAGCACGAGCTCGCCGCGGCTCGCCTTTCCCGCCAGCGGCCCGAGCCGGTCCATCCCGTTGACGATCGTCGCGACGACGCCGTCGTCGTTCACGCCGAACCAGCTTCCGCCGCCGAGCACGTCGCGGCCGGCGACGATCCCGGGCGCATCCGGCCAGTAGCGGTCGGGCGGCTCGAACGCGCGGTCGAGCCGCTCGTCGCGGTTCGCTCCGAGCAGCAGCGGCCAAGCGTGACCGGGACGCAGCAGCAACAAGACGGTACACATGCGATCACTTCATGCGGTCGGCGATGTATTGAACCCAGCGGCGGTTGACGTCTGCGGCGCGCACCGGGTCGCTCGGAAAGTGGCCGTCGACCGGATACGCGACCAAGTCGACCGGTTTGCCGAGATCGCGCAGCGCGTGGTAGAACTCGTACGCCGAGACCGGTGAGACGCGCTGGTCGCCGCGGTCGGTCATCAGCAGCACCGGCGTCGTGACGTCGGCGACGTACGTGATCGGGGATTGCGCGAGGTAGTCCACGCGGTTGTTGCCGACCCACGGCGAGCCGCGGAACAGCTCGCGATCCGCGTCGATGTCGTCGGCGGTCGCGTAGTCGGCCAGGATGTCGGTGACCGGTGCGCCCGCGACAGCGACGCGCCAGTCGTGATATTTTGCGATCATCCACGTCGTCATGACCCCGCCGTACGACCATCCGCTCACCGCGACGCGGCTCGCATCGACGATCCCGCGCGCCTTCACCGCGTCCAGCGCCGCACGAATGTCGCGTCCGGGCCCGTCGACGGTGTCGACGTAGATCGCGTGCTGATACTTCTCGCCGCGGTTCGTGCTGCCGCGGTAGTTCGGCTGCAGCACCAGCCAGCCGCGTGCGGCCATCAGCTGCGCGCGGCTGCTGAACGTCTCCGTCGACGCGGAAGTCGGTCCGCCGTGAATCACGATGACGAGCGGATACGTGCGTCCCGGCGCGAATCCGGGCGGCTCGATGAGGACCGCGTCGCCGTCGACGCCGGTCGTGGTCGGATAGGTGATCCGCTCGCTCGTCCCGAGCGCGAGCGATGCCGTCGCGTCGTTGTAGTTCGTCAGCCGTTTCGGCGCCGCTCCGGCCGCGGCGACGTAGATCTCGTCCGGCCGGCCGGTGCTCGATCCGACGAAGGCCAGCGTACCGTTCGCGGCGCGCGCGCCGTTCAACCCGGAGGTGATGCTGATCCCGCCCAGGTCCACGCGCTGCGGCGTGCCGCCGGGCGCGACGCGCTCGAGCACGTATTGCGTGCCGTCGGCGACGATGAAATCGAGCGTCTCCGAGCCCGGCTCCCACCCGATCTCGCGCACGGTGCGGTCGATCGCGTGCGAGACGTTGCGTCCCGCGCCGCCGCGCGCGGCGGTGACGTACGCTTCGACCGGATGAACTTGATTGTCGCCGTCGCTGTGCAGATATGCGAGCGCGGCACCCGTTCCGGCGAAGTGCGGATCGTACTCGTGCGACGCCGAGGCGCCGAGCGGGGTCTCGCGGCCCGACGCGACGTCGATCAGCCGGATCGTCGAGTCGTCGGCGTCGTTGAGCACGGCGGTCGGCGCGTGGACGTACGCGAGCGTCGCGCCGTCGGGCGAGAACGACAGCGTCGACTCGGCCTCGCCGTACGTGACGCTCCCGGCGCCCGGCGTGAGCAGCCGCGCCGGACCGCCTGCGAGCCGCTGCAGCCACACGCGCGCCGCGCGAGCCGCGCCGCGCGCGAGCGCCGGATCGTTGCCGACCGTGTACGCGTCGACGAAGCGCGCGTCGCCGGTTTTCTTCGGCTCGGGATCGATCGCGACGTACGCGAGCGCGTTCCCGCTCGGCTGCCACGCGAACTGTTCGACGCCGCCGGGCGCGCTAGTGACGCGCCGCGCCGGCCCGCCGTTCGCCGGCGCGACCCAGATCTGCGAAACCGTCTCTTTGGGGTCTTTCCTCGAGGGCGCGTCGGCGAGGAACGCGATCCGGTCGCCGCGCGGCGACCACTGCGGCGCCGAGACGCCTTTCCGATCCTTTTCGAGCGCGCGCCGCGCACCGGTCCGCGCGTCGATCGACTCCAACGTGCGCACGCGCTTGTCGTGCTCGCGGTCGATCCGCGTGACGACGGTCAGGATCCGCGTCCCGTCGGGCGAGATCTGCGGTGAGGAAAGGGACACGATGCGGAACAGATCGTCATATCCGAACGCCCGCGGCGCCGAAGAGGCCGGGACGCACGTCGCCGCCGCGAGGACCGCGACGGCGACGGGGACGACGGTGCGAAGCGGACGCTTCACGCGACGCCGGACGGAATCTTCGAAGCAACCATCTGGGTGAGATCGGCGAGCCTGCACGAGTAGCCCCACTCGTTGTCGTACCAGGCCGCGATCTGGATCATGTCGCCGATCGCGTTGGTTAGCTTGCCGTCGATGATCGAGCTGGACGGGTTGCGCTTGAAGTCGCTGGAGACCAGCTCCTCCTCGGTGTACTGCACGTACTCTTTGAGCCCGCCCTCGGCCGCGCCGCGCAGGATCGCGTTGACCTCCTCGCGCGTCGTCTCTTTCTTCGTCTGCACGACCAGGTAGATCATCGAGACGGTCGGCGTCGGGACGCGCAGCGAGAAGCCGTCGAACGTTCCTTTCACCTCGGGGATCGTGAGGTAGAGCGCTTTCGCGGCGCCCGTCGAGGTGGGGATGATGTTGGTCGCGGCGTTGCGCGCGCGGCGCAGGTCCTTGTGCGGCGCGTCCAAGATGTTCTGATCGTTGGTGTACGAGTGGATCGTCGTCATGAAACCGCGCACCCAGCCGAGCCCGTCGACGATCGGCTTCACCGCGGTCGCGAGACAGTTCGTCGTGCACGACGCATTCGAGATGATGTTGTGCTGCGCGGCGTCGTATTGCGCGTCGTTCACGCCGAGCACGAGGGTGACGTCCTCGCCTTTGGCGGGCGCCGAGATGATGACTTTCTTCGCGCCGCCGCCGTCGATGTGCGCGCGCGCCTTGGCGGCGTCGGTGAAGATCCCGGTCGACTCGACGACGACCTCGACGCCGAGGTCTTTCCACGGCAGTTTCCCGGGGTCGCGCTCGGCGAGGACCTTGATCGTCCGGCCGTCGACCACGATCGAGTCGCCGCTCGTCGTGACGTCGCCCGGATACGGGCCGTAGTTCGAGTCGTACTTGAAGAGGTGCGCGCACTCGGCAGCGCTGGTGAGGTCGTTGACCGCGGCGATCTCGATGCCGGGATACCGCTCGAAGAGTGCCTTGGTGAAGTTGCGGCCGATCCGGCCGAACCCGTTGATACCGATGCGCATAGCCCGTCCGCTTTAGTCGAGGGAAACTTCCGGCTCCTCTCGCTCGCCGCGCAGCCGCTTCACGAGCCGCATCAAGGCGGCGAGCCTTCCGTTGATCGTCGCCTTCCCGACGGGCGGGTTGCAGCGGCGGCCGAGCTCGGCCAAGGTCTCGTCGGGGTGGGCCAGCCGGAGCTGGGCCGCCTCGCGGAGCGCAGGGGAAAGGTTTCGGAGGCCGTAGGCGTCGGCCAGGTACTGGATCGCCTCGCGCTGGGCCGCGGCCGACGCGGCCGCGCGGACGACGTTGGCGGCCTCGGTGTTGACCAGCCGGTGGATGCGGTTCTTGGTCTCCTTGACCGCCCGCACGTCCTCGAGCCGCAGCACGGCGCCGGACGCCCCGATCGCGCCCAGCACGGTGACGATCGCGTCCAGCCCCTTGAGGTAGACGACCTGCCGGCCCTTGCGGACCATCCGCCGCGACTCGACCCCTTCGGCGGCGATCAGCGAAGCGACCCGGTCGGCGTGCGCCTCGTCGGCCAGGACGAATTCCAGATGGTAGCCGTGCTGCGGCGCCGCGACCGAGCCGGAGCAGAGAAAGGCCGCGCGCAGCTCGGCGCGCCGCTCGTCGCGGCGGCGCGGCTTGGGCGGGGCGCCGGGAACGAGCGGGCCGAGGTCGATCTCGAAGGTCGTCGCTTTGTAGAGCCGCTGGTCGTGACCGCGCCGCACCGGCGCCGTGCTGCGCTGTTCCTCGAAAAGCGTGCGCGCGAGCCGCGCGACCGGCGGCCGGCGGGTGCGAAAGACGAGCTCGTCGCCGGCCGCCACGCCGCCGTAATATGCGAGCCCGTTGCGCAGCGCGGTGCGAACGCCCTCATCGCGCGGAACCGTGCGCGCGAGCGCGTCCTTCGAGTCCGACGAGAGCCGCGAGCGTTCGGCCACGTGCGTTACCGCATCCAGTCGACCGGATCGTCTTTGCGTTCGTCGACGATCTCGTACATGTCGGCCGGTTTCAGCGACGGCAGCACGCGGTCCGGCACCGTCAGCACGCGCACGGTGAGAAACTTCGTGCGATAGTGAATTACGAGCACGTCGCCCACGTTGACTTCGTACCCCGGCTTGAGCGAACGCCCGTCCTTGGTGATCCGCCCCGCCTCGATCCCGTCCTTCGCCTCGGCCCGCCGCTTCGCCAGCCGCGAGACCTTCAAAAATTTATCGAGCCGCATCAGCCGGTCACCATTCGTTTAATTGCTTCAAGAGCCGGCGCAGAGTCCCCGTTGTTGTTGTTGTTTTCGTCGCCAACGTGTGGCCGAATGGAGGCGGGTCTGCCGGCGGCGCGACGAAGTGTTGCGTATGCCTCTCGACGTGCGGCGGGTTGATTCGGAGCTTGGGCGCTGGACGCACACCGAGTGGGTTCCGGATGCGGGCGATCCGCTCGCCGGGGTCCTGGATCGGATCTGGGATTTCGAAGGGACGCTGAGCCGGGCGCGCGAGCGGACGTTTCCGAACGGGATGATCGAGCTGATCGTGCAGCTCGACGAACCGCATCGTCCGGTGCGCGACGACGTCGCAGGATCACATTTTCCGGCGGTGTGCGTCTCAGGGTTGATGACGACGGCTGAAGTGGTGGAAGCTCCGCCTGCGCGCTGTCGCGTGCTCGGCGTGCGATTGCATCCGGTCGGCGCGTTCGCGCTGCTCGCCGAACCGCTGCATTCGATGTCGGGGATCACCGTCGATGTGCGTGACGTCTTCGGACGCGCGGCGGGCGAGCTGGGCGAACGGTGTTTCGATGCGCCGCGCGGCGACGTGCGCGTGCTGATCGCCGCGCGCTGGGTCGCGGCTCGCGTCGCGCGCGCTTCGCACGTCGATCCGGCGATCGCCTGGGCGGCGCGGCGGATCGCGCACGCCGACGGAAAAACCGCGATCGCGGAGATCGAAGCGGCGAGCGGGCGTTCTCACGCGCGCTTCAGCGCGGCGTTTCGCGAGCACGTCGGGACCTCGCCGAAGCGCTTCGCGCGGGTCGTGCGGTTCCGGCGTGCGCTCGCGATGGTGCACGCCGGCGCGCCGCTCCCGGAGATCGCGCTGACCGCCGGCTACTACGATCAGCCGCACATGAACGCGGAGTTCCGCGCCCACACCGGTCTCACGCCGCGCGAGTTCTTGCGCGCCGTGCGCTACCCGCACTCGATCAGCTTGGTCGAGGCACCGGCCTGAGCCGCGACGTTTTTTCCAAGACGCGCGCCGCCGTGCGGTGTAGGATACTGCCATGACGAGCAGCACCACCCAAACCGCGCCGACCTTCTATCCCGGCCTTCGCTACCGCGACGCGCGCGCCGCGATCGCGTGGCTCTGCAAGGCGTTCGGATTCGCCGAACAGGCGGTGTACGGCGAAGGCGACGTCGTGCACCATGCGCAGCTCACGTTCGGCAACGGCATCGTGATGCTGGGAAGCTCGCGCCCCGACTCCTACGGCCGCTCGCCGGCCGAGCTTGGCGGCGCGGTTTCCAGCACGGTGTACGTCTACGTCGCCGAGATCGACGCGCACTGTCAGCGCGCCAAACAGGCGGGCGCCGAGATCGTCCGTGAGCTTCAGGACACCGGCTACGGCTCGCGCGAGTACTCGGCGCGCGACCCCGAAGGCCACGTCTGGAGCTTCGGCACGTACCATCCGGCCGTCGGGGACTAACCGCAGAGCGAAATTGGCCGGTGGGCGGCGAAGGGGGCGTGATGCCGTTCTCCACGACGATCGCCGGGAGTCTTCCGAAGCCGCCGTGGCTGGCCGAGCCCGAGCGGATCTTCCCGAGCTGGCGCCTCGAGGGGCCGGAGCTCGCCGAGGCGCAGCGCGACGCGACCCGGATCGCCGTCGCGGAGCAAGTGCGCGCCGGAATTGATACCGTCACCGACGGTGAGCAGGCGCGGAAGCATTTCGTCCACGGGTTCGCCGAACGGCTCGGCGGCGTCGATGCCGCGAAGCGCCAGAAGCGCGGGATTCGCGACGACCGCTACGAGGCGATCTGCCCGACGGTAACGGGCGAAGTGCGTCGCACCTCACCCGTGCATCTCGACGAAGTGCGCTTCGCACGGACGCTCACCGACGGCCCGCTGAAGATCACGATCCCCGGCCCGATGACGCTCGTCGACACCGTCTGCGATGAAGCGTACGGCAACCGCGCCGAGCTTGCGTTCGCCTTCGCGCGCGCGATTCGCGAGGAAGTTGCCGACCTGGTCGCCGCCGGTATCGACGTCGTACAGCTCGACGAGCCCGCTTTCAACGTTTATTTCGACGAGGTCGCCGCCTGGGGGATCGACGCGCTCGACACGGCGCTCGGCGGTGCGGGCTGCACGACCGCAGTCCACGTCTGCTACGGCTACGGGATCCCCGCCAACGTGCAGTGGAAGTCGAATCTCGGCGAGCGCTGGGACCAATACGCGCACGTCCTCCCGCTGCTGGCGAAAAGTGCCGCCGACCAGATCTCCATCGAGCTCGCGGGCTCGCACGTCCCGCCCGAAGTCCTCGAGCTCGCCGGCGACAAGATCGTCGCGGTCGGCGTGATCGACGTCGCCACCGATCGCGTCGAAACCCCCGACGAAGTCCGCGCAACGATCGAGCTCGCCCGCCGTCATCTCGACGACGATCGCATCGTCTGCTCGACGAACTGCGGAATGGCGCCGATGCCTCGCGAGGTCGCCTACGCAAAGCTCCGCGCCCTCGGCGAAGGCGCGCTGCTCGCGAGCGTCGGCCTCTAGTTTCGCTGCGCTGCTTTCGGCGTCACGCACGTCCCCCGCGCTCGCACGACGAGGACCGGCTCACCCAGCACGTCGGCGGCGGAAGCCGATATATCCGGGCGCGCGCTGATGACTTTGTGCGCTTCGAACTCCATCGTGCGGGAGGTGTTGCCGGTTGCGGTGATGCGGCCGCGGGCTTCGATGTAGTCGCCGGCGCGAACGGGGGCTTTGAATTCCACCAGGTCGTAGGCGACGAACAAGCCTTCGTCGCCGTCGTGACGGATCAGCAGCTCCGTTGCGACGTCGCCGAACAACCCCAGGATGCGCGCGCCGTCCACGAGGTCGCCGCCGTAGTGCGCGTCGTGCGCGCTCATCCGCAGGCGGATCAGCACTTCGCCGGGCGCGTTCGGTGCTACGCCGCGGTCTTCGCTTGCTGCCACAGATCCTCGAGTTCGTCTAACGACATGTCGTTGAGCTGACGGCCGCTCGCGATCGCGAACGCTTCCATGTAGCGGAAGCGGCGCTCGAACTTCTCGTTCGCGTCGCGCATTGCACCCTCGGCGTCGACGCCGAGCCGGCGCGCCAGGTTCACCACGGTGAACATCACGTCGCCGATCTCCTCGCGCACGTGCGGATCTTCGGCGCGCAGGTCGCCGGCTTTCAAGCGCGCGTCGGCGAGCTCGCGCAGCTCTTCGGAGAGCTTCTCGGTGATCTGGCGCGCGTCGGTCCAGTCGAAGCCGACCCGCGCAGCTTTCTCTTGCATCTTCTGGCCGCGCTGCAGCGCCGCCATGTGCTTCGGAATCCCGTCGAGCTTCGAGGTGCGCGACTGTCCGGCGGTCTCTTGCGCTTTCAACTGGTCCCAGTTCGCCCACACCGCGTCGACGTCGGCGACCATCACGTCGCCGAAGACGTGCGGGTGGCGACGAATCATTTTGTTCGAGAGCCCGTCGATCACGTCGGCCACGGAGAACTTCCCGCGCTCGGTTGCGAGCTGCGAGTGGAAGACGATCTGGAACAGCAAGTCGCCGAGCTCTTCCGACAGCTCGACGTCGCTGCCGTGCTCGATCGCGTCGACGACCTCGTACGCTTCTTCGATCAGATAGCGCACCAGCGACGCGTGCGTTTGCTCGCGGTCCCACGGGCACGAACGCCGCAGCCGCGCCATGATCTCGACCAGGTCGTCCCAGGTGTGGTGCGTCGAGCCGGGCGGAAGCGGGACGAGCGGCATCGTGATCGACGCGGAGAGCGTCGCGCGCGGCATCCCGGGGACGATCTCCGCCGCGATCCCGCGCCGCTCCAGCGCGCGCAGCAGGATCGGCAACCCGAGGAAGTCGGAGAGCGGGTTGCCCAGCACGCCCAAGCCGAGATCGCGCTGGTCGAGCCGGCTCACGAACAGGTCGATCACCTCGCTCGAGCCGCGCAAGAAGAGGCCCTGATCGGAAATGAGCGCGCGCTCGATCACGACGCCGTCGCTTTCGAGAAAGCGCACGAGCTCGGGCGGTGCGAGCACGGTCGCGGCGCGCCCGACGGCGCGCAGCGACTCGCGGCTGCCCAAGGTCAGAAGCCCCGGATCGCCCGGACCAAGGCCAACGATGCGGATCACGACAGCCGAACCGTTCGCGAGGCGGGGTCGAAGCGACTCCCGCCCCGCGAGCTGGTTACTTGGTGGCCGCCGCCGTCGGAGCGGGGCTGGCCGCCGCCGGTGCGGCGCTCGCCGGAGCCGCGCCCGCGGCCGGTGCGGCGGTCGACGCCGGGAACGCGTCCTTGTAGCGGTCGTCGTAGACGTCGATCTTCGCCGCCGACTTCAGCTGCGCCAAGAACAGCGGAACCTGCTGCGACTGCTGCTGCTGCGTGAGCTGCGTCTTGATCTGGTCCTTCGTGCTCGCGTAGGTCGCCTTCGTCGCCGGCTTCTTGTCGGTGACCTGGATGACGTGATAGCCGAACGGCGACTTCACCGGCCCGACGACCTGTCCGACCTTCGCGGCGAACGCGGCGTCCTGGAACGCCGGGACCATCTGGCCGCGCCCGAAGTAGCCCAGGTCACCGCCCTTGTCCTTGCTGGACGGGTCGGTCGAGTACTGCTTGGCGACCGCGGCCCACGTCGCGTCGCTCGGGTTGGCGCCGAGCTTCGCCTTCACCGTCTGCGCCGTCGCGGCGTCCGCGACCAGCACGTGACGGGCCTTGATCTGCGCAGGCTTGTCGAACAGGGCGTGGTTCTTGTCGAAGTACGCCTTGACGTCGGCGTCGCTGACCTTGATCTGCGATCCGGTCGCCTTTTCGAGGATGATCTGCTGTTTGAGGATGCGGCGCACGTCGGCTTCGCTCAGACCCTGCTGCTTGAGGATCTGCTCGAACTGACCGGCCGGGAACCGAGCTTTGGTGTCGGCGAGCTTCTTGTCGATCTCGGCGTCGGTGACGTCGATTTTCTTGTCGCGCGCGTACTGCTCGATCAGGTCCTCTTGGACCATCTGGGTGAGGGCCTGGCGCGCCTGGGGACTCGACTCGAGCTTCTTGTCGAAGTCGGCGCGGGTGATCGCCTGGCCGTTTACCGAAGCGACGTTGCCGCCACTGGGGCCGTTCGCGCAGGCGGCGAGCGAGGCGCAGAGCGCGACCGCGCCCACGGCGGCGGCGATGCGGGTTGTACGGGACATCGGATCTCCGTCAGAGGTGACGTGAAAAGGCGGAGACCGAGCGCCTCCGCGACCTGCCCCGGATTCGTCCCCCGGCGGCCTACTCCTGGGGGAGCTCGCCGGAGGGCTCTTGGGGAATCTCGCCCCGCGTCGGGGTCCGCTTCTCGAGTTCCGCGGCGACCTCATGCGGATCGGTGGCGAGCGTCATCTCCTGCGCTTCCGGGTCCTCGCGGTTCGGAACCGAGGGCATGTCGTAGCGGAGCTCTTCGAGCAGCTGAACGATCTTGGCGATCTTGCGCTCGGCGAGCAAGCTGACTTGCAGATTGAGCCGCGAGCGCTGCTCGTCGACTTCGGCCATCCGGTTCTCGGTGGTGAGAATAACGATCGTCATCAGCAGCGCCGCGAGCGCGAGCATGCCGTCGAGCCAGAAGTACGGCGGTGGATCGAGCTGCCGGCGTCCGATCAACGGCAGGATCGAGTTCAGCGCGATCCACGCCGCGATGATCGCGAGCACGATCCACACCGATCGCGGCCGCCCCACGGCAAGCGTGAAGCGCTCGATCGCACGCTGTTCGAGCGACGCGCCCTCCAGCGCTTTTCGCTCGAGCTCGGCGATCGACTGGATCGTATCGTCGATATGGCCGGAGAGTCCGCTGTCGCGCATCGTACAACCCTACCCCATCTTCAGACTAGGGGTCGACTGAATTGCCGCGATCCGCTAAAATGCCTCGGTGACCAATGCCCCCGTGCGGGCGTCGAAGGCCTACCTACGGCTCGTTACCTTGGCCGTCCTGATCCCGAGTTGGATGGCCCTGATCGACGGGACCGTAGTTAACGTCGGCCTCGACACCATCGCCGGAAACCTCGGCGTGTCGATCGACGAAGTCTCGTGGATCTCTTCGATCTACGTGCTCGCCGCCGTCTTCGTCATGCCGCTGACCGGCTGGTTCGCGACCAACTTCGGACGCAAGCGAGCGTTCATGTACGCGGTCGGCTGTTTCACCGTGGGCTCGCTGCTTTGCGCGATGTCGGGGAATCTCGCCGAGCTGATCGCGACGCGGTTCGTGCAGGGGATCGGCGGCGGGCTGATGATGCCGTTGGCGATGGCGGCGCTCGTCGACGCGTACCCGCCCGACCAACTCGCCTCGGCGTTCAAAGTCTACGGCGTGTCGGTGATGATCGGCCCGGCGCTCGGGCCTGCGATCGGCGGCTGGGTGCTGGCGAACGCGAGCTGGCCATGGATCTTCGTGCTGAACGTTCCGCTCGGGATTCTTTCGTTGTTTCTCGTCTCGGCGGTGCTGCGCGATCAGACCGAGCGCGGCGAGCGCAGCGCGTTCGACTGGACCTCGCTGTTCGTGATGATCGCGGGCTTTGCCGCGCTGCAGTACGTGCTGCAGGAAGGCCCGCGCGAAGAGTGGTTCGCTTCAGGGCGCATCGTGTTCGCGTCGGTCGCCGCCGTCGCGGCATTGTTCGTCTTCGTGAGAATGCAGCTCGCAGCGGCGGTTCCGCTGGTCGATTTGAAGCCGCTCACGATTCCGTCGTACGCGATCGGCCTGGTGCTCGCGCTGGTGACCGGTATCGGGTTCATCGGTACCGGTTTGATCGTGCCGCTCTACATGCAAGACGTCTTGCGCTACGCGCCCGACATCGCCGGGGTCATCATGGTGCCGAGCGCGGTCGGCTCGCTCATCGGGACCGAGCTCTCCGGCCGCGTCAGCAAGGTCTGTCCGCCGATGATCTTGGCGCTCGCGAGCCTGGTGATCTGCGCCGGATCGACGTATTGGTTCGCGTTTCTCGGCAATCGTGCGGGGTTCGACCACGCGCTGCTCCCGCGCTTTCTGCAAGGCATCGGACTCGGGCTGCTGTACGTACCGCTGAACGTGCTGCTGATGGCGAACGTCCCGAAGCGGCTGGTCGACGCGGCGTCGGGACTGTCGGCGCTGACACGCCAAATCTCGGCGGGGATCGCTTTCGCCGTCCTCGGGAGCTTGATCGTCCGTTCGCGGATCGCCGCGACGTCGCTCACGGCGAGCCGCGCGCGGCACGACGCGTTCTTCAACGATCCTGGGCTGGCGGCGCTGCGGCGCTGGTTCGTCGAGCACGGCCACTCCGCCGCCGAGGCGTCGGCGCTTTCACTGTCGGCGATGCGAGAGCTCGTCGCGCGTGCCGCAACGTCGGCCGCGTACTCCGAGACGTTCGTGATCGTCGCGCTGCTGTTCGTCGTGTCGATCCCGTTCTTGCTGCTTTACCAGCTCGTTCCGCGAAAGGAAGGTGACGCGGCATGAGCACGACGGCCGAACGCGCCGGCGACGAGCTGCGCATCCCCGACGGCCCGCCGCCGAGCAAACCGCGGCGCCCGCGCTGGCTGCCGTTCGCCGCGGCATCGTGTGTCGTCGCCGTGGCGCTGTATTTCGGCGGGCACTGGCTGCTCTACGACCGCCACCGCGTCTACACCGACGACGCGACGATCGACACCGATCAGGTCTTCGTCACGAGCAGGGTCTCGGAACGGGTCGCGCGCGTGCTCGTCGACGAGAACCAGTTCGTTCACAAAGGCCAGCCGCTGGTCGTCCTCGACGACGCCAACGAGCGCGCCGCGCTGGATCTCGCCGAGCAGAACCTGCGGTCGCTGCGCGCCACGGCGAGTGCCGCCCACGACGCCGCGTCGCTCGAGGGCGAGCTGCAGGCGGCGCAGGTGCAGGAGCAGACCGGCGCGGTCGAAGCGGCACGGCGCACGACCACATTGTCGGCATCGCAAGCCGCCGCGGCGAGCAATGCCGTCGCCGTCGCCCAAGCGCAGGTCGCATCGGCGCGCGCACAACTCACCTCGGCGCTCGCGGCGGTGCCGGCAGCAAAGGATGCGTTGCGAAAAGCCGAGCTCGACCGCAGCCGCAACGAAAC
>DASZGA010000140.1:0-1663 GCA_035939295.1 Candidatus Elarobacter sp.
GTCGCGCCGCGGCGCAGCAGCAGCGCGCACAGCCACGCGCCTTTGAACCCGGTGTGGCCGGTGACGAGGACCCGGCGGCCCTGCCAGAAACCGCTATCGGCGATGGACGTCATCGCGACCTCTCTCGACGGGGTGTGGAAGATCCCCCTGCGGCGCGCGCGCGACGAGCGCGGCTGGTTCGTGCGCACGTTCGACGCGGCGGCGTTCGCCGCGCTGGGGCTGAACGCGAGCTGGCCCGAGCACGGCGAAGCGTACAACGCGCGCGCCGGAACGCTGCGCGGCCTGCATTTCCAACGTGAGCCGCACGCCGAGACGAAGCTGATCCGCTGCACGCGCGGCGCGGTGTACGACGTGCTGGTGGACGTGCGCCGCGACGCGTCGTCGTACGGCTGCTGGGAGGGATTTGAATTGAGCGAGGACGGCAAGTTCGCGCTGTACGCGCCGCCCGGCTTCGCGCACGGGTACCAGACGCTGCGCGACGGATCGGCGCTGCACTACTTGATCTCGGAACCGTACGCGCCTGAGGCGGCGGCCGGTTTTCGATACGACAGCCCGGAGCTGGCGATTCGCTGGCCGCTTCCGCTCAGCGTCATCTCGGAGCGCGACGCGACGCTTCCGCTGTTCGAGCGCTCACGCGTCGATCCGTAGCTCCGGAATCGCGAGGACGAACTTCCCGCCCCATTCGCGCACGTCGGCCAGCTCGGCGCGGATCTCGGCCTCGACGTTCCACGGAAAGATCACGACATAGTCGGGCCGATCGGCGCGGATTTGCTCGGGCGCGACGATCGGGACGCGGACGCCGGGGATGAAGTTTCCCTGTTTGTGCGGGCTCTTGTCGGCGACGTACGGGATCAGGTCGGCGCGCGCGCCGGCGTAGTTCAGCAGCGTCGTCGCCTTCGCGGCGGCGCCGTAGCCCACGACACGCTTGCCGCGGCGTTTCGCATCGACCAAGAACGCGACGAAATCGTCCTTGATCCGCGCCACCCGCGCGCCGAACGCCGCGTACGTTTCGACGCGCTCGAAGCCGGCCTCGCGCTCGGCAGCGAGGACTGCCTCGACGCTCGCGTCGATCGGCCGTGAGTTCGCCGGCGCAACGAAGACGCGCAACGACCCGCCGTGCGTCGGCAACTCGGTGACTTCGACGATCTCGAGCCCGTGGCGCGCGAAGAGCGGCGTCAGCGCGATCAGCGAGAGGTACGAGAAATGCTCGTGGTAGACGGTGTCGAACTGCATGCCGGCGATCGTGCGCAGCAGGTGCGGGAACTCGATCGTGGCGACGCCTTCCGGCGCCAGCAGCGCGGCGATCCCGCCGACGAAGTCGTTCAGGTCCGGAACGTGCGCGAGGACGTTGTTCGCGACGATCAAATCGGCCGGGCCGAACTCGCGGCGCACGCGCTCCGCCAGCGCGACGCCGAAGAACTCGTCCAGCGTCGGGACGCCGTTCTCGCGCGCGACCGCCGCGACGTTGCTCGCCGGCTCGATCCCGAGCACCGGCACGCCGCGGTCGACGAAGTTGCGCAATAAATAGCCGTCGTTGCTGGCAAGCTCGACGACGCGCGACCCCGGGCCGATCCCGCGCCGCGACATCTCCTCGACGTACGCCGCAGCGTGCGCGAGCCAAGTCGTCGAGTACGACGAAAAGTACCGGTAGTCGCGAAACAGC
>DASZGA010000141.1:0-20634 GCA_035939295.1 Candidatus Elarobacter sp.
GCGTCGGTGCAACTCCGACCGTCGTCTCCATGCCGGTGTAGCTCGTTTCGGAAGAGCGGTCGCCCCGTAAGCGACAGGCAATCGGTTCGAATCCGATCACCGGCTCCAATGTTGGAGGGGTAGCCTCAAAGGTAAGGCACCTGTGTCGAAAGCAGGCGAGTCGGTGATGAGCCGATGTGCGGGTTCAAGTCCACGCCCCCTCCGCCAACGTGCACGCGTAACTCAACGGTAGAGTACCTCCCTGTCGAGGAGAAGGCCACGGGGTCAGCACCCGCCGCGTGCGCCATGGTCCGATACGCTAATGGCAAGCAGCCGTGTTTTCAACTCGGCTACGCCGGTTCGATTCCGGCTCGGACTACCATGCTCTCGTAGGATAACGGTGAGTCCGCCGGCCCCTCAAGTCGGACATGCGCGTTCGATTCGCGTCGAGAGCACCATCCCATGTGCGGTTAGCTCAGCGGCCAGAGCGCCGGCCCTACACGCCGGGCGTCGAAGGTTCGAATCCTTCACCGCGCACCAATTCGCGGATCTCACATAGTGGTAGTGTGCTGGCGTGCCGAGCCGGCTGCGCGGGTTCGATTCCCGCGATCCGCACCATGCGGGCGAAACATAGATAGCGATGCGCTGCTCTTCCAAGGCGGCAAGCGCGGTGCAAGTCCGCGCGCCCGTTCCAATTTCTTTTCGCAAAGAACCGTTGAACCAAAGCCATCTACGAAAGGAGGCGGTCCCGACATGAGCGACGTGCTCGTTCTCAACTTCACCTACGAGCCGCTCGGGATCGTCGACGTGGCGCGGGCGGTTCGGCTGCTGTTCGCGCGCAAGGTGGAGATCGTTCACCGCGGCGCGCGCGACATCCAAACGACCTCGGTCGCGTTTCCGCTGCCGTCGGTGGTGCGGATGCTCTACTTCGTTCGCCGTGCGCGCAAGCGCGTCGCGCTGACGAAGAAGAACGTCCTGCTGCGCGACGACTATACCTGCGCGTACTGCGCCGAGCGCGGACGGTACGACATGACGGTCGATCACGTCGTGCCGCGCAGCCGCGGCGGCCGTTCGGCGTGGGAGAACCTGGTCGCGTGCTGCCAGGCGTGCAACGCGCGCAAGGGCAGCCGCACGCCACAGGAGGCGCGGATGCCGCTGCGCCGCGCACCGCGCGAGCCGCGCGTGATCCCGTGGCTCGTCGTTCGCCGGCACACGGCGCCCGACGAGTGGGTCAAGTATCTCGCGCTCTACAGCGTCGGGATCGAAGAGCGGGTGGGAACGTGAGTGCGGCTGTGAACGCGCTTGCCGAAGCGGTTCAGCGCCGCGTCGGTGAGCGCGTCCGCGCGCTGCGCACCGGGCGCGGGCTGACGCAGCTTCGGCTGGCCGGCCGCGCCGGACTCAGCCGGCCGTCGCTCGCGAACATCGAGGCCGGACGCCAGAATCTCGGCGTCCGGCAGCTCTGCGCGCTCGCCGAGGCGCTCGGCGTCCCGGTCGAGGAGCTGCTCGCAGAGGATCGGACGCGCTCGGACGAATGAGCGCGGATGCAGCTCGCCGCGCCGCGCCGCAGCGCGTTCGACCGTGACGGCTTTCTCGTCGTCCCCGGCTTCAAGCCGGACGGCGAGATCGCCGCGCTCCGCGCACGAGCCGCCGAGATCGTCGAGGCGTTCGATCCGTCGGAGTCGAGCGCGGTCTTCACCACGCGCGACGAGTCGCGGACGAAGTCGGACGAGTACTTCCTGACCTCGGGCGACAAGATCCGCTGCTTCTTCGAAGAGGAAGCCTTCGACGAGTCGGGCGTGTTGCGCGGGCCGAAGGAACTTTCGATCAACAAGATCGGCCACGCGATGCACGACCTCGATCCGGTGTTCGAGCGATTCTCGCGCGACCCGCGGCTAGACGCGCTCGCGCACGAGCTCGGAATCGCCGAACCGCGCGTCTATCAGTCGATGTACATCTTCAAACAGCCACGAATCGGAGGCGAAGTCCGCTGGCACCAGGACGCGACCTACTTCGAGACCGAGCCGATCACGGTGACGACGCTGTGGTTTGCGCTCGAGCGCGCCGATCGCACCAACGGCTGTTTGTGGGTGGAACGTGGCGGCCATCGGACTTCGCTGCGCGAACGCTTCGTGGTGGAGAACGGTGCGGGGAGGATCGAGCAGCTCAATGCGACGCCGTGGCCCTCGGGCGAGCGCGCGGAGCCGGTGGAGGTCGAGGCCGGGACGCTGGTGGTGCTGCACGGGCTATTGCCGCACTACAGTGCCCCGAACCGGTCCGCCAGCTCGCGTCACGCGTATACGCTGCACTGCGTTGATGCGCGTGCTTCCTACTCACCGAAGAACTGGCTGCATCGCGGCCCCGACCTCCCGGTCCGCGGGTTCGCTTAGAGAAGCATAAGGACGGAGCCAACGGGATCATAACGATGAAGAAGACGGGTACGAGCGCAAAAAGAAAGCGGCGAGGTCTTTCCTTGACCTCGCCGCCATCGTGGGCGAGAAGACTTTAGCTGGCCTTAGCCTTAGCCACCCTGGCCTTCGCGTTACCCTTCGCTTTCCGAAGCTCGCGTTTCAGCATCGCGTTCTCAACGGCTCGCTGGATGTTCGCCCAGTGCGGACGTGACTTCCCGAGCGCATTCAGGTTGTACTTCTCATCTTGAAGCTGCTGCTTCGTCATGTCCATGATCTCGAGCGCGACCCCGTCCCAGAAGGCCTTGATCTGAGAGAAGGGGACCGTCCACCTGAACGTCTTCCCACGTTTCTCGACGAACATACGGAACGCGGCAAGGATCGGATAGACCGCGGCGATGTTCATGCGATGCGTGACTTGCTCGGCCGTAAAAGGCATCACATACGGCGGAAGCGGTTTTTTCCGCTTATCCCCATTGGCATCGACGAAGATCGAGTCAACGAACTTGAGCGAGCCAAACTTGCCGCCCGATTCGTTGTACTCTTTTTGGTGCGACGTGCGAACGTAATCCTGGAACTCGAGGATCTCCGGAAGCAGCGGCGCTAGGGCGTGGTAACCGTCGCGATCTTTCCGGAACTCTTCGACGACGCCATTCTTGTAGGCGTACGCGTTGTGCGGTGTGCGGCGGTAATCGCTCGTCGGGTACGCGTCACTGCGGAAGCACGTCATCACCGCGATCAAGTCTTCCACCTTGATTTCGCCTTTCTCTCCCTCGCGCCAGATCACCGAGTTCTCCATGTTCGTGCCCTTCAAGACTTGCTTGAACGGCTCGAATGCGTCCTCGAGCTCGAGCAGCGACGCGACCTTCACCTGCACAGAGGTGTTGTTGGCGCCCGCGACTTCTGGGATTACGTCGTCGGGCAATCCGACCACAACGGAGACCTTGATGAAGTTCGGCGGCATCCCGTCTTCGCCATACTTCGCCTGCAGCTCGCCGAGGATCGCCATGCCGTGCCCGCCGTTCATGACTCCCTCGCCCGGTTTGAAATGCAGGACGGCATTGCTTTTGTCGAGCTCGACGACCTTACTTGCGATCACGTTGACGCCGAGATGCTTGTATCCAAAGAGGCCTGGGGTGACCTCTTCGTCCATGTCGGTGTCGCCGTCCAGCGCGGCATGCCGGACAGCACGATACACGCGACGGTGTTTAGCGGCGTCGGATGGACGCGCGTTCGCATCCATCGGCATCGCGGGGAGGTGGCGAGTATCCACGAGGAACTCGTACAGCGTGACGCCCTGATTGTAGGGGTCACGCATTTTTCTTGCCTCGAGAAAAGGCAAGGTTACCTTGGTTAGCAAGTTAGTGCCTTTGTTTTTCTGGGTGTCGCCGACGGTGCGGCGGTTGCACGCCTACTAGGTGACGGTGCACCCGAGGCTCACTCGATACTACCGAGGCGGTACCCACTCGTCAATCGTCTCGCGGCGTCCGTATGGTGCCGCTCGGAGAGCCAGCTTACTTGGCGGGTTAGTCAGTACATTATTGGAAAGCCGAACGCCGCTTGTGTGACGTGGGGCCGGCCACCCCGGCAATAGAGCTAGAGGGCGACCAGCTCGGCGAGCTTGGCCGCGACATCTGTCATCGGAATTTCTGCAGTACTCAGACCGCTTCGCGAGCCGAGCAGGGGGCTGACTTCGCGGAGAGCTTCGTACGTCGTGTCATGCACAATGGGGACGAGGAGGTCACGCGCTAGGAGTGCCGATAGCTCTTTGTCGGCGATGCCCTCTCCTTGGAGGCGGCGCAGCAGTGCAGGGGTCACCAGCACGATCCCGACTCGCGACTTCGCCAGTCCCCTGTCGATTTCGCGGAGCAACGGCGTGCCGAGGACGACGTCCTTCTCGCTGAACCAGACCGAGACACCGAGTGACTCGAGCAGGTTGTGTAGTTCCTTGGCGGCCCCACTCCGGTCGTCCCACGCGTGGCAGAGAAAGACGTCCCGAAGGTCAGGCAGGGACGCTCGCTTTTCGACGCTGTCGCGGACCGGCGTGAGTGCCCGCACCTCGGCAGGCGTGTACGCAACGGACGAACCGGCTCGCGACCATCTCGGCCTTCCGCTGCTGCCGGACCCGCCGCCGCTGCTCCGGCCGGCCACGCTGCTCCGGCCGCCCCCGCTGCTCCCCGACGGGGAGTAGGGCGGGTACGAGTACGACCCGTAGCCACCGTAGCCGCGGTAGCCGCCGCCGCATGCAGGACAGGCCGCTCGCCCGCTCGCTGTGCGATGGCCGTATACTGGTGCTGTGCATCTAGCCATATGTGCCGATGATACCGGGTACCATCGCCGCTCTCAAGCGCTGCGCAAAGCGACTTCGCCCCTCGGCTGTGGCGCGGTTTCCACCATTCTCGGTCATTCGGTTTATGTACACGACCTTAGGCGACACAGAGGCTCAAGTAGCCGCGCATCGGCGGTCGGGTGCGGCGGCTCCTGGATGCGACCCATTCGGGACCGTTCTGGAGCCGTCACTTAGAGGATCGCGCCCACCGATACCATGCCGCCAGGTACTCGGCGAATGGGTTCCAGAAAACGAACTCTTGGGCACTCATAGCCAAAGGCTTGGAAGCAGCCGCGGATCGGCGGTGAGGTGCGCTGGCACCAGGACGCGACGTACTTCGACACCGATCCCATCTCGGTTACCACGCTGTGGTTCGCGCTCGAACGTGCCGACCGCAGCAACGGGTGCCTCTGGGTGCAGTGCGGCGGCCACCGCACGCCGCTGCGCGAGCGCTTTGTCGTCGACGGCAACAACGCTCGCATGGAAACGCTCGACGCGACGCCGTGGCCCACCGAGGCCGAAGCCGAGCCCGTCGAAGTCGAAGCCGGCACGCTGGTCGTGCTGCACGGCCGGTTGCCGCATTACAGCGCGCCGAACCGTTCGTCGACGTCGCGGCACGCGTACACGCTGCACTTCGTCGACGCGCGCGCCCGCTACTCGCCGCGCAACTGGCTGCAGCGCGACGCGTCGTTCCCCGCTCGCGGCTTCGTGTAAGGAAAAGACGGGATGAACGATGCAGGCTGCTCGTCGTTCTCGTTCGAGAACGACGGGAGTACGATCGTCGTCGACCGTGTGCTGCCCGAGGATGCGCCGAAGGCGGCGGTGATCGTCGCGCACGGGATGGCCGAGCACGCCGAGCGCTACGCGCGGTTCGCCGGCGAGCTCGCCGCGCACGGCTACGCGGCCTACGCGCCGGATCATCGCGGTCATGGTCGTACGGCCGGCAGCGCGGATCGTTTCGGCTGGGCCGGCGCGGACGGCTGGAACGGCATCGTCCGCGATCTCGAGCGGCTCGCAGCGATCGTGCGCGCGCGCCATCCGGGCGTGCCGCTGTTTCTCTTCGGTCACAGCATGGGCTCGATGCTCGCGCAGCGGTTCGCACAGCTCCACGGTGACGAGCTTGCCGGAATGATCCTCTCCGGAACGACCGGCTCCGCACCGAACCTCGGCGCCGGAATCGCCGCGGCGTCGGCGGTTCGCCTCGTCGGCGGCGACCGCGCGCCTTCGCCGCTGCAGCGCGTGATGTTCGCCGATTTCAACAAGCCGTTCGAGCACCGCACCGGGTTCGAATGGCTGAGCCGCGATGATGCAGAGGTGCAGAAGTACGTCGGCGATCCGCGCTGCGGCTTCACGTTCTCGAACCGCTTGATGCTCGACATGCTGCGCGGCTACGCCGAGGCGTGGAAGCCCGCCAACGAACGCCGCATCCCGCCGAGCCTCCCGGTACTGATGTTCTCCGGCGCGCGCGACCCCGTCGGCGGCGCCGGCAAAGCGGTCGCGCAGCTCGCGGAACGCTATCGCGCGCTCGGCCTGAGCGACGTCCGGGTCGTCATCTATCCCGACGCCCGCCACGAGACGCTGAACGAGACGAACCGCGACGAGGTCGTGCGCGACGTCCTCGCGTGGCTCGACGCGCACACCGAACTTGCAAGGCAGGGTAAGCCAAGCTGACCAGCGAAATCGCCCGGCGATGGACGACGCAAAGCATCTCTACGTGAGTGACGATCCCGAGACGTTCAAGACGCACGGGAAGCTTTTCCACGCAAAGCTTCCCGACCGCGGAACCGTCGCGCGCATCCTGTTCGACCACGTCAACGGCACCAGCGTCCCGCCCGGCGCGACCGGCGCCGCGATGCGCGTCATCGTCGCGATCGTGAACACCGGGCGCGATGCCGCCGGCATCGCGATTCGCGGCAACGACGTCGAGCCGTCGGCGAACGGCATGGACGTCGGCCATCGCGCGACGATGGAATATCTCAAAGCGCACGAGATCGACCCCGGCGCGGGGCTCGCGCTATTCACAGTCGAGGGCGGCGACGCGCACGTCCTCTCCGATCACGTGCTGCAACCCGGCGCGCCGGGCGCCGGCGGTCATCCCGGACGAACCGGCGACTGCACCGCGGGGATCTTCGACTTCGAATCGCAAGTCGCGGGCGCCGAGTTCGAGCTGCGGATCATCGCGTGCGATCCGAGCAGCGATCTCTCAAGCTTCGACGATCTGCCCGACTTGCCGACCGACGGCAAACAGCGCCGCGGGATCTTCGACATCACCGGGACGGCGATTCCGTCGGCGATCGCGTACGGCGGCGGGCCGGTCACGATCGGCCCGGAGCACCAATTCTATCCGCACGTTCCGGGCGACGCCTATGCCGGCCCCGGCCACACCGGCGAGTACGGCGTCCTCAAACGCTTCCGCTGCGACGTCAGCGGGCCGCAGACCGGCCGGCTCGCCCAGTCGGCGCGCGGCGCCGGCAACGCTACCGCGACATACGTGATCGATGGCGAGCTGCTGCAGTCGCACCAGTTCGCGCCGAACCCGTTCCTCGAAGTGACGACGTTCGACGTCGCCGCGGGCCGCCGCCGCACCGTCAGCGTCGTAACGATGGCCGAGATCAACTCCACGCTGCCGGTTCAGCTCTCCATGGGCCCGACCACGACTCAGATCGCACAAGCACCGATCTTCCGCGCCTGAAACGACCGCCGCCGCGAACCTTCAGTCCACGAAGATGTCGTCGGCGAGCGGCGTGCCGGGCTGCACGGCGTAGCCGGACAGATCCGTCGTCCCTGCTTCGCGCAGCACGTCTTCGTCGATGAACGTGTTGCCGGTGCAGGTGCGCGCGTCGCGGTTGAGGATCTCGTACGCCGCGTCGGCGACGATCTCGGGCTTGCGCGAGGCGCGAATCATCGCGTCGCCGCCGAGCAAATTCTGCACCGCTGCCGTCGCGATCGTCGTCTTCGGCCACAGCGCGTTCGCCGCGATCCCGCGCTCGCGGAACTCCGCGGCAAAGGCGAGCGTGAGCAACGTCATCCCGTACTTCTTGAACGTGTAGGCCGGCGCGGCGCCGACCCATTTCGAGTGCAGCGCGATCGGCGGTGAGAGCGTGAGGACGTGCGCGTTGCTCGACTTCTCCAGATACGGCAGCGCCGCGCGCGTCACGAGGTACGTCGCGCGCGGTCCGATCGCCGTCATCAGGTCGAACGCCTTCGCGTCGACCTGCGCCGTCCCGCCGAGCCGGATCGCGCTCGCGTTGTTCACCACGACGTCGATCCCGCCGAACCGTTCCACCGCGGCCGCGACGGCGCGCAGGGTCTCTTCTTCGGATCGCACGTCGCATTGCACCGCGAGCGCCTTGCCGCCGGCCGCTTCGATCTCGGCCGCCGCGGTGTGAATCGTTCCGGGCAGCTTCGGATGCGGCTCGACCGTCTTCGCGGCCACGACGATGTTCGCGCCGTCGCGCGCCGCGCGCAACGCGATCGCGAGACCGATCCCGCGGCTCGCGCCGGTGACGAACAGCGTCTTTCCGGCGAGGCTCACGCGCGGGGGCCGCGCTGAAAGAACGCGCTCATCGCGGCGCGCGCTTCGTCGGAGGCGAGCCGTGCTGAGAACGCCGTGGTTTCGCGCGCGATCGCGGCGAGGATCGCTTCGCGGTCGTGGTTCACCAGCCGCTTCGTCTCGCGGACCGCTTGGCGCGGCTTCGCGGCGATCGCGCGCGCGGCGCTCTCCGCCGTCTCGTCGAGCTGGGCGTCGTCGACGATCTCGGTGACGATCCCGCCGGCGTATGCTTGCTGCGCGTCGATCGCCTCGCCGAGAAAGAGCGCGGCGCCGGCGCGCGCGCGGCCGATCCGCTGCCGCAACAGCACGCTGCTCCCCGCTTCCGGGACGAGCCCGAGATCGACGAACGGCACCTTGAACTTCGCCGACGGTGCCGCGTAGACGAGATCGCAATGCAGCAGCATCGTCGTGCCGATTCCGACCGCCGCGCCGCGAACCGCCGCGATCACCGGCACGTCGGTCCTCGCAAGCCCGGTCAGGAAGCGTATCACCGGCGCATCGTCGCCGTGCGGCGGCTGCTCCAGGAAGTCGCGCAGGTCGTTCCCGGCGGTGAACGTGTCGCCGCGAGCGCCGATCAGCACGGCGCCGACATCGTCATCCTCCGCGGATGCGATAGCGTCGGCCAGCACCGCGTACATCGCGACGGTCAGCGCGTTCTTCTTGTCGGGACGGTCGAGGACGACGTGGCGGACGCCTTCGCGGTCGTCCACCGAGATGCCGAGCGAGGTCATACCGCGCACTCCGCCCGCCGCCGAGCGGTTCCTGCCCGCTGCCCGAATTCTGCCGCCGTGCAAGACGCCGCGGCATGCGGACGAACGCGGGCCGGATGTTCGTGCTCGCGCTCCTCCTCGCGCTCGCCTCGCCGCTTCCGGCCCCGACGGCCGTTTCGGGAACCGTCTCCGGCAACGTCGTCATGCTGACGCCGGAGGACCCCTCGCATCGGACGCTGCGCGTTCTGCTCGACACCGGCGGCTTCGATCTGATCGAGAGCGACGCCGCGACCCGCTTCGGTCTGGAGCGCGCGCCGGTCGAGCTGCGGTCGGGGAAGCGCGAGACGGTCGCGTTTCCGAGCTGGATCGCATCGTCGTTCCCGCCGCCGAGCACGCGCTGGCTGGTCGCGCGGCCGAACGCGCTGCACGCAGGCTTCGCGCCGGCGCTCGACGCGACGCTCGGGCCGGCCTGGCTCCTCGACCGCGTGGTGACCGTCGACTATCCGCGCGGCACGATCGAGCTGGGTGGGCCGCCTGACGGCGGCACGGCGATCCCGCTGACGCTCGCCGTGGGGCGGCCCGCCGCGACGGCGCTCCCGCCGGAAGCGTACGCGCTGATCGACGTGAACGTCGCCGGCGAGCCGTTGACGATGCTCCTCGACACCGGCGCCACCGCGCGCGTTCGCGACGCGGTGCGGCGCAGGATGCCCGACGCCGAGCCGATCCACCAAGTCTGCTTGATCGAGGAGTCGGTGTTACAACGCTGGCATCGCGCGCACCCGGGCTGGGCGTACGCTGCGTCGGCGTTCGACGTCGCGGGGGACAAGAACGGTGCCTCGTCGGCCGCGATCCTGGTCCCGGATCTGCGGATCGGGACGTTGCAGGCCGCGCCCACGTGGTTCGTCGAGCGCCGCGACGCCGCGACGTTCGCGGCGCTTTCGAAAGCACTGGGCAAGCCGGTGAGCGGCGATCTCGGCGGCGACGCGCTCCGCCGCTGGCGCGTGACGTTCGACTTGCACGGAGAACGTCTGATCCTGCGCTGACGGCGGCTTCGGTGCCCAGCCGCCCAGGAGAACGAGCGGACCGAACGAAGGCCGACGCGATGGGTGCGCCGCGTTTTCCCGCCGGCTCGGCCGGCGCGATCCTCGCCTTCGCCTGCATCATCTCGGCGGCCGGCACGAACGCGCAGCCGTCGCCGAAACCTGTTGCAGCGGCCGATCAAAACGCAGCGATCGTCCTGCCGCTCACCGAGATCGGCCGCGTTCGCGCGCGCACGCCGTACTGCGCCGCGCTGGCGCGCGCACGGCCCGGGATCGACGCCGCGATCGCGTACGAGTACGCCTTGCCGGTCCTCGCGCAAGACCTCGGACATTTCCGGCTTGACTCGTACCTCACCAAGGCCAAGTCGCTGACGAAGAGCGAGCGCGACCTGAGCGCGCTCTGGGATCTTGCGATCGCCGGGCGCACCGAGGTGATCGCGCTCCGCGAGGCGGCGAACGAACCGAACGTCGACGAGGCGAAACGCCGCGAGATGCTCGACTTCGCGAATGCGCTCGACGGCGCCAAAGGCCGCCAGATGATGCTCGCGCGGCAGATCTCGCGGATCGTCGGAACGCTCGCCGAAGCGCCGGTCCTCCTGGCGGCGAACAACGAGCACGATCAGGACCGGCGGTCGGCCGAACTCGGCCGCGGCTCGCTGCTCCCGGGTCCGCTCGGGATGAACGACGTCGCTTCGCAAGCGTACGGCAGCGCGCTCAGCGACACGATCGCGGACCGCGACCGCACGCAGCGCCTGTTCGCGACGTTCGCGGCCGAAGAGTTCATCCGCGCCGATCTCAAGAACGCGGCGCAGCACGCGACGAACGCGATGCAGCTCGGGAACTGCGACCAAACGTAGCGCGACGATGAGCGCACGCCGTATCACCGCCGGAGCGGTAACCTCGATCCTCCTCGCGGCGCTTGCCGTCGCGCCGCCCGCCGCGCCCGCGCAGACGTCGCCCGCGACCCCTGCGCCGCCGTCGCTCGCCGAGCAGAACGCCGCGATCGTTCGCCCGCTGATCGAGATAGGGCGCGTGCGCGCGCGCAGCCCGTACTGCGCGGCGCTCATGCGCGCGCGGCCGGGGATCGACTCCGCCGTCACCTACGAGTACTCGGTTCCCGTCATCTCCAACGACCTGCGCCACTTCCGGCTCGACTCCGATTTGACGAGGACGCAGTCGCTCGACCGGCTCGAGCGCGACCTGCGCGCGCTGACGACCCTGGCGCAGACCGGCCGCAGCGACGTTCAGGCGTTGCGCGCCGTCGCGAACGCCGAGGGCGACGCGACGAAGCGCCGCGAGATGCTCGAGTTCGCCGACGCGCTCGACGGCGCGAAGGAACGGCAGCTGTCCCTCGCGCGGTCGATCGCGAACATCGTCGGACAGCTCGGCGAAGCGCCGGCGCGTGTCGTCGCCAACGCTCCGTCTGACGAGCACGGCGCCATGGGACTGAGCCGCGCGCGCCAGCGCTACGTTCCGATCCCGACCCCGACGCCGCCGCCACAAAAGAACCCCGGGGCGTTCACCGCCGCGCAAGCCGACGCGATCACCGATCAAGACCGCTTGCAGCAGCTCTTCAGCGCGTTCGCGGCTGAAGAGCAGATCCGCAACGATCTCAAAACCGCCGCGCAGCACGGAACGAACGCGATGCAGCTCGGCAACTGCGAGCGAACTTAGCGCGCGAGCAGCGCAGCGGCGATTAACGCCGGCGGCATCACGACCGCGCCGGCAGCGGCGAATCGCAGTGGTGATATGCTGACGTTCGCGCGGCGCAGGATCGCAAGCCACAGCAGCGTCGCGAGCGAGCCGTTCGCGGTCAGGTTCGGTCCGACGTTGACGCCCACCAGCGCGGCCGCGCTCAATGCCGCAGGCGGATGCGCGGCGCCGGCGTACTTGCCGAGGTCGAGCGCGACCGGAAGGTTGTTGACCACGTTCGAGGCGAGTGCGCTCGCGACGGCAACGCCGATCTGCGCGAACGGCGCCGCGGCGTGCTGGGCCCACGCGAAGAGCATCCGCGGCAACGCGCCGGCGCCGGCCAGATCGAGCGCTTCGACGAGGACGAACAGCGCCGCGGTCAACGCCACGACCGGCCAGGCGATCCCGCGCACGATCGTGACCGGCGCACCGCGCTCGCGCGTCGCCGACAAGAGCGCCGCGACGGCGCCGAGCGCGAACGTCATCTGACCGAGCGGTCCGCCGAGAGACGACGTCGCGACCAGCACGAGCGCCGTCGTGACGAGCACGGCGCTCGCCGGCGCGCGCGGCGGCGCCACGACACCGTCGTTCACGACCAGCAGTGTCGAGCCGTCGCGACGAAACAGCAGCGCGAGCGCGGCGTACGTCAACCCGACCGACGCCAGCGCGGCGAGGCCGAACGAGGCGAGCCAGGTCGCGAGCGGCGGCACTCCGTCGGCGAAGAAGAGCAAGTTCGACGGGTTCGCGATCGGGAGGACGAAGCTCGCCGCGTTGGCGACGAACGCGCAGGCGAAGACGTACGCGTGCGGCCGCGCATCGGTCCGCGCGACGGCGTGCAGCACCGCCGGCGTCAGCACGACGATCGTCGCGTCGTTGGACAGAAACGCCGTCGTGCAGGCGCCGGCGACGTAGACGAGCCCCAGCAGCCTCGCGCGCGAGCCGCGCGAAGCGCGCACCGCCCACGACGCGATCCACTCGAACACCCCCTCGACCCGCGCGAACTCGGCGAGCGCCATCATCCCGATCAGGAACAGATAGACGTTGAGCCCGCGCGCGAGCGCTGCGCCGGCCTCGCTCGGCGCGAGCGCGCGCGTCACGACGAGCGCGAGCGCACCGCCGCACGCCCACCACGCCTCGTTGATCTTGAACGGGCGAACGATCACGCCGAGCAGCGCGAGCCCGGCGATCGCGGCGGCTAGGATGGGATCAGGCGTTGGCGGCGCGCGAGGGCCGGTAGAGGTGCGCCGCGCCGAAGACCGGCAAGCCGCCGACGATCGTCGAGAGCACTTGGTACTCGTCGCTCCACACCGACAGGTCGGCGCGTTTGCCGGGCTCGATCGTGCCCAGCTCGCGGTCGAGGTTCAGCATCCGCGCCGGGCTGCGCGTCGCGTTCACGATCGCGGTCTCGAACGGGATGTCGGCGTACATCATCAGGTTGCGCACCGCTTGGTCCATCAATAATGCGCTGCCCGCGATCGTTCCGTCCTCGGCGCGCACGACGCCGCCTTCGATCCGGTAGCCGCTTCCGGCCGGCGGCATGTTGTCGCTGGCGAGGACGAGCCGGTCGTGCAGCGTGCGGTACAGCAGGTCGACCATCGGCGGCGAGACGTGGTAACCGTCGCAGATGAGCTGCACCGTCGTGCGCGACTCCTGGATGAACGCCGCGAGAATCGAGGGATCGCGATGGTCGAGCGGCGGCATCGCGTTGAACGCGTGCGTGACGGTGCGAAACCCGAGTCCGATCGCGAGCATCCCCTCGCGGTAGTGCGCCGCCGTGTGCCCCGCCGAACACACGATGCCTTGATCGAAGAAGAAGCGCGCGAGCTCGTCGACGCATTCGACTTCGGGCGCCATCGTCACCATCACCAGCGCGCCGCGGCACGCTTCGACCATCTCCTGCGCGCGCTCGATCGTCGCGGGGACGATCCATTCGGCGCGGTGGACGCGGCGAAACTTCGGGTTCAGGAACGGTCCTTCGAAATGAATTCCCAGACACCGCGCGCCGATCGGATCGCCGGCTTCGACCAGCTGGTTCGCGGCTTCCGAGACTTCCGCCGCCGCGTGCATCATCGACTCCCACGGTGCGGTCATGATCCCGGCGAGATAACCCGTCGCTCCCTGTCGTGCGTACGCTCGGGACGCAACTTCAACCGCGTTGCCTTGATCGCGGTTGAAAAGAAACTCGTCGGCGCCGTTGGTGTGGACGTCGATCAGACCGGGGGCGACGATCGCGCCGTCGGGCGGACGCAGATCGCTGGGGCCGTCCTCGGGAAGGATCCGTGCGATTCGCCCGCGGTCGACGGCGATCCGGCCGTGTGCCAGCGTGCCGTTGCCGAGCGCGATGCGCGCGGGCCCGAGGATGTAAGTGTCGGACACGTCCGATGCGATTCGGGAGCGGCGCATTGCCGACCCTCTTCTAGCGGCCTCCGAAGAGCCGCCGAATGAACGATCCGCGCTCGCTTGGTACGGCTTCTGCAGGCCGTCGCGCCGCCTGCCCCAGGCGCTCGCGTTCGGCGCGCTCGCGCTCGCCGCGCGCCAGCCGTGCCATATGCTCTTCGGCGTGCGCTTCCAGCGTCGAGCGAAGCGCGAGCAGCTCGTTCCAGCCGGCCGGCGCACGGCCGGCGTCGAGCGCTTCGCGGTACTCCAGCGTCGAGGTCGTGAAGATCCGCTGCGGGACGATCGCGCGCTCGCGCAGGTAGCGGTCGGCGAGCATCACGACGTTGCGGCGCTCCGCGGAGTCTTCGTGGTCGGCCATCGTGTGCACGAACGTCATCGGCTTCGCGTCCTGCACGATGCTGCCGAACAGTTCGAGCTCGCGGTCCGAAAGCTGGCGCGAGAAGAGCGCCAGGATCTCGCTCGCCGACGACGCGGCGGCGCGCACGATCTCGGTTGCCAGCGGAAACCCAGAATCAAACGCGGGCGTGTGAACGAGGACGAGCTCGCGCGGGAGCGTCCACGGCGTTTCGATCAGCACCGGCGTGCGGGTCGTCGCCTCGAGCGTCTCGTCGAGCTCGATCGGGTTCCAGCCGGCGTCGTCGCCGAGCGCGTACGCCCGATGGTCGGGGCCGTAGCGAACGTGCACCGGGAAGTGCATCTCGAGGTCGGCGCCTTCGTCGGCGAGGACGCGCGAGCCGGCGATCGCGTTGATCAAGCTCGACTTGCCGCGCTTGAACGCGCCGAGCACCGCGATCCGCCAGCGCTCTGGGCGCAAGCCGTGCTCGTAGGTCAGCGGGTCGAAGCGCGCGGTCGCGGCCGGCGCGACGCGCTCGCGCCCGGCTGCGGGGTCGAGCGGGACCGCCGGATCGGCGCGCTCCGCGCGTTCGACGCGGCTCTCGCGCGCGAACGCTTCGGTGCGCGTCTCGATGCGTGTCGCGAGCGCGCGCGCGCCGGCGGCGCGTTCGCGCGCGTTTCGCGCGGCTGCGGTACGGTCGGCGCCGCTCTCGTACGCCTGCAGCGCGCGCTCGAGCGGTCCGAGCGCTTCGGCCCGAACGCGCGGGGCGAGCGCGGCGGCGCGCGCGCCCAGCGTGCGCGCGATCTCCTCGACACGTTCGGCGATCCTGCCGACGTACACCGCGAGCTCGGTGTCGAACGCGGGGTAGATCTCCGCGCCGAGATCGGCGAGTAGCTCGCGCTTCATGTACGTGCCGGGCGGTGCGGCGGCGAAGCGGCGCGCGATCGCGTCGACGAGGCCGACTGCGGGACCGCCGAGCGCGCCCAGGACGATCGAGCTGCGCAGTCCCGTTTCCAAGTCGGTGCTCCACGCACCGCTCGAGGGGTCGGCGTCGAACGCGCGCGCCGCGTCCTCGGTCACCGGCAGACGTTCGGCCGCGATCGCGTCGAGCAGCGGCGCCAGAACGTGTGCGCGATCGGCTTCGCGCGCGGCGTCGACCAGCGACGCCGATGCGGACTTCGCGTCTTCGCGCAAACGCTTCGCGATCAGCTCGGCCGCATCGCCGGCGAACCGTCCGATCGCGGTCGCCAGCACGTCGTCGACCAGGATGTGCAGCTTCGGGCGATCGCGCAGCCGCGCGACGTCCGCGGTGTCGAACGCTCGCGCGAGCGTGCGCGAGAGCGCGGCGCGCGTCTCGGCGCCGCGTCCGTTCGTCGCGGCGGCGAGGTTTGCGCCGGCCTCGTTCAACCGTGTCTGCGCGGCGGCTGCGGCGGCGTCGAACGCGTCGAGCGCCGGCGCGACCTGCTCGCGGCGCGCGCGCACCTCGTCCGCCGACGTCTCGAGCGCGACGGCGTCGAACTCCAACGCGTCGGCGGCGCGGGTCGCAACGCGGCGCGCCTCGGCCGCGGCGCGGCGCAGCCGCGAACGGCCGGTCGTCGCAACGAGCGAGGCGTCGAGCGCGGCGAGAAACTCGCGAAAGCGGCTCTGCGCGATCAGCTCCTCGTCGTCGCGCAGCAGTCCTTCGGCGTACTCGCGCGCGGAGAGCGGAAAGACCGGCGTCCCGGGCGCGTGCAGCGCCGCTTGCGCAACGATCCGCTGCGCGGCCGCCTGCCACGCTTCCGTCACGGGATCTTTCATCCGCCACAGGTCGATCTTCGTCTGCACGATGAAGACCGACTCGATGTAACGCCGGATGATCCCGAGAAACGAGGCGTCACCTTCGGTGAACGGCTGCTGCGTATCGATCAGGTAGAGGACCGCGTCCGCGCCGGGAAGATATGAAAGCGTCGCACGGCGGTGGGCCGGATTGATCGACGCGAGCCCCGGCGTGTCGGCGACGACGAAGCCGCCTTTGAGAAACGCCGAGTCGACCGCGACGCGCACCAGCACCGGCGCGCCGGACTCTTCGGCGTCGGTCGCGTCGTGCAGCTTCCCCTCTTCGCCGACCGCGACGAACCGCGCGAGCCGCCCCAGCGGGACGCGCTCCTCGCGCCCGTTCGCGAACACCGCCGTCGCCGACTCGTCGGCGGAGTACGCGAGCTCGGTGATCGTCGCGGTCGACGGGTTGATGTCGGTCGCGAGCAGCCCCGCGATGCGCCGCCCGCCGGGACGATCCTCGAACTCGACCTTCTCGAGCAGCGCGTTGAGCAGAAACGACTTCCCGCTCGAGAACTCGCCGACGACCGCGAGCACGAAGCGCCCGTCGCGCAGACGCGCGACCGTGCGCGCGAGTGCCGCTTCGTCCTCCGCTTCGTCGTGCCGGCGGTGGGACTCCGCGCCGACGAGCTCCCGCAACTCGTCCAAGCACGCGGCGACGTCGTCGCGCGCGCTTCGATAGATGGCCAGCGGATCGGTCATGGCGGCGGCGGGTTAGCCGCGGATGACCGCCAGCACTTGGTCGCGGCCTTTCTCCATCAGCTCGCGGGTGTCGCCTTCGACGTTGACTCGCAGCAGCGGCTCGGTGTTCGACTTGCGCACGTTGAACCACCAGTCGGGATAGTCGACCGTCACGCCGTCGAGGTGGTCGATCTTGCCGTCGTGGAAGTGCTCCTCGAGCTCGCGCATCTCGTGGTCGGCGTCCGCCACGGGGAGATTGATCTCGCCCGAACGGAAGCGCGTGTTGTACGGCGCGATCGCTTTCGTGATCGGCCCGTCGATCTCGCTGAAGAGGTCGAGACACTGCAGCAGCGCGATCATCCCCGAGTCGGCGAACCAGTTCTCGCGGAAGTAGAAATGGCCGCTGTGCTCGCCGCCGAACGGGATGTCTTCCTCGCGCATGATCGGCTTGATCAGCGAGTGCCCGACCGGCGAGCGCCGCGGGATCCCGCCGTGCGCGGTGACCGCTTCAGGGACGCTGCGCGAGCAGATCAGGTTGTAGAGGATCTTCGAGCCCGGGTACTTCTTGAGCGTCGCCACGCCGACCGCGGCGGTGACGATGCTGCCGTCGGGGAACCCGCCCTGCTCGTCGACCAGGAACATCCGGTCGGCGTCGCCGTCGAACGCCGCGCCGAGATCGCACGCGTGCTCCAGCACCGCTTTGCGCAGGTCGAGCTTGTTCTCGTCCTCGATCGGTGAAGCGGCATGGTTCGGGAACGTTCCGTCGAGCTCGAAGAAGAGCGGGATCACCTCGATCTGCGGCAAGTACTTGAAAACGTACGGCACGGTGAGCCCGGCCATCCCGTTCCCGGCGTCGATCGCGATCTTGTACGGCTTGATCTTGGTGACGTCGCGGATGAACGAGACGCAGTGCTTCCCGAAGTCGTCGAGAATCTCGCGCTCGCCGACCTTCCCGTTGCGCGGCGGTTCTTTGAAGTTTCCGGAGAGCGCAAGGTCGCGCACTTCGCCCAGGCCGGTGTCGAGCGAGATCGCTTGCGCCTCCTCGCGGCAGAACTTCAGCCCGTTGTACTGCGCGGGGTTGTGCGAGGCCGTGATCATCACGCCGCCGTCGAAGCCGTAGTGACCCACCGCGAAGTAAAGCGCGTCGGTGGAGATCAGGCCGATGTGCGTCACGTCGGCGCCGCCCTCGGTCGCGCCGCGCGTGAGCGCTTCCATGAGGTCAACGCCGGACGGGCGCATGTCGCGGCCGATGCAGATGTTCGTGCGGCCCAGCGCCTGCACGAACGCGCGTCCGATCAGATAGGCGACCTCGGGGGTGAGCTGGGTACCGACGATCCCGCGGACGTCGTAGCTCTTGAAAATCGACGTGTCGAACGCGTTGGGCATGGCCGGGCGGCTTTCGCAGGGCCGCCCGATGACCCCTACGGTCTCTGCCGAGCGGTTGCCGTGCCCATACAATCGGCGCCGCCGCAGCCGCATGCATGCCGCGGGAACCTCGCGGGCACCGCATTCGGCGTGCGGGTTTCGCAGGACGGGTTTTCGCTGATCGAGGTGCTGGTCGCGACCGCGGCGTTCGCAACGGTGGCGTTCGGCGCGTTCGAGGTCGTGCGGCAGCTGGTCGCGAGCGGACAGCATCTCACCGCGCGACACCTCGCGTACGCATCGCTCGAGCGGCTGAGCGCGCAACTCCGCGCCGAAGCGCGCACCGCGACGGCGATCTGGAGCAGCTCGCCGGTCGCCGGCGCTGCGCACGACGACTGCGTGCAGCTCGACTTCTTCACCGCCGACGCCGCCGGGCCGCAGTTCTGGAGCTATCGCAACTTCCCGCACCATACGAGCGCCGACGCCGTCGCCGGCGACGCGCTGGTGCGGCTCGCCGGAACGGCGCCGATCGCGGCGTGCGACGCCTCGCAGCAGGGCGAGGTCGTTCTCGCGCACGTGCAGCCGCCGCTGGTCGTGACGACGATCGCCGCGAACGCGCTGGCGACGCATCGCGACGCGTATCTGCAGCAGAACGACGCGCCGTTCGTCGCGGCGAGCGTTCCCGCGACGGCGCCGGTCGCGCTCGGCGCCGCCGACGCGAACGGGAACGAGCTCGCCGGCGGAAACACGACGGTCGAGCTGCGGATCGATGCAGAGGACGGCTCGCGCGTCGTCGACCTGCTTCCCGGCGTCTTTCCGAGCGGGTTCACCGAGGTGCTGCGCTATACGTGCAGCGAGCGCTGCGACGTCGGCCACGACACGGCGGCGCCGAAGACGCTGACGAGCTGCGCGCTGACCTGGCAACCCGGCTGGAGCACGTTCGTGCGCTGGAACGACTTCGCGGCGAATCCCGACGGCTCGCTGACGTTTCCGGGCGGCTGGTTCATCGCGGGCACGTTCACCTTCACGTACACCGGAACGCGCGCGTCCGACGGCGGGACCGACACGCTCGTCAAACCGTACGCGGCCGCGAACTGGGATCCGTCGCGTGACTACGCCGCGTTCCCGCCGGATCGCCCGGCGCGCGACGGAACGAACGCCGGAAGCTTCGCGCCGTGGGATGTGCGCGCCGAATCGCCGGCGGCGTGGCTCGCCGACTTCGCGCCGTATCTCGCCGCCGGGACGCGCGCGCCGATCGACACGGAGAAACAGCGTTGCGATGCCGTGCAGGCGCAAGGAGCGAGCGGTGGATTCTACGCGAACGGCTGAGGGCGGCTTCACGCTGCTCGAGCTGCTGGTGTGCATCGCGATCCTCGCAATCGTCACCGCGTCGACGCTCGGCGCGTTCGCCGCGGTCGCTCGCAACGCGACGACCGGCGGCGCGCGCGAGCTGGCGCTCATGGCGGGCGAGAACGCGCTCGCGCGCGCACGCGCGGCCATCGCCTACGCGTCGTCGCCCTCGCAAGACGGCGCGGCGCTCCTCGGCGACCGCTCGTGGGGGCTCACGCCGGGCGAGACCGGCTACGTCGCCGGCGCGCAACTCCGCGCGGGCGCGCCGTGCGGCGCGCAGTCGCCGCCGACGCTGAAGCTGCCGGTCGCGGCGACGTACGACGCCGCGAACGAGCGGTTCACCGTCGTCGTCACCTACCCGCGCGACGTATGCCGCGTCGGAGCGGACGGTACCGTCGCTGCCGGCAATGCCGAGACCGTCACGCTCTCGGAAACGCTTCCGCCGTCGGCCTACCCGCCCGGTCAGGTACTGCGCCGCGACATCGCCGTGCCGGCGAGGATGTAAACGTGCTGGGCACGACGCTGTGGTTCGTGGTCGCGATCGGCGTCCTCGCCGCGGCGCTGCTCGACGGTGCGGCAGCGTTCGGCCGCGCCGGCGTGCAAGCCGCAGCGGATCACGCGATCGAAGCGGCGATGCACGACGCCATCGCCGATTATCAGAACCAGCTTCAGAACGCGATCGCGCAAAACGCTTCCTCACTCGACAACTACGCACACGCGATCGCATCGCTCCCGAATCCGCTTCAGCGAACGTTTCCGCCGACCGATTCGAACGCATCGAACGGAACGAACCCGTCGATCGCACCGCCATTCACCCTCAAGTACTCCGTCATACCGACGACGGTCGCCGCGCCGGCGTGTCCGCAGCTCGGCGGCGCGCCGGCCTCGTCGGGTCCCGACGCGATCGCGTGGCTGCAGTGCAGCGGTTTCGTGCAAGAGTCGCGGATCTCACTGCACGTCGTCGTCGACGTCCTCGACCGCACCGGC
>DASZGA010000142.1:0-4468 GCA_035939295.1 Candidatus Elarobacter sp.
ACGCCGTCGACCAGCAGCTTCTGTCCTTTGGTCGCTGCGAAGACGTACTCGTCGTACCAGCCCGTCGAGACGCTGCCGCGCAGGTTCGCCGACGAGGCGCCGGGCGCGAAGCGCACCTCTTGCACCGTTTTGCGCTCGTTGTCGCCGCGGACGCGCGCCGAGCCCGTGAGCGCGTACTCGCCGTTGCGGTAGGTGTACGTCTCCTCGCCGCTGATCGCGGCGCTGTCGTGCGATCGCACGATCAGCGTCGGCAGCTGCGCGGCAGGTTTCAGCTTGACGCCGATCGAGAACGCGGTGAGCAGTACGCGCGGCTTTCCCGGGCTGAGGCGCAGCACGTACAGTGGGCAGTTCTGCGCGCCGCAGATGCACGGGTCGAAGACTTCTGCCAGCACCACCTCGTCGGCACCGGCACGGCCGAGCTTCTTGACCGTCGCACTCGCGGAGATTTTCTGCAGCTTTGCGGCGCCGCACGCCGCCATCGAATCGTTCTCGCGTGTGAGCACATCGAGGAGCGCGGCGTGCGGCGCGTCGAGCGGCGCGGCGGCGAGATAGGCGGCGAAGAGCGCAGCGAGCATGGATCAGCCTTCCAGGTTGACGCGCGGTGTCGTCAGCAGCTCGGTCGCCCGCGCCGATGCCGAGCGCAAGTTCGCCGCCGCGTCGCGCATCGCCTCACGCAGCGTTACCGGGCCGGGCACGACCGGCACGCAGCACACGCCGCGTTCGCGCAGCGCCGCCTCGGCGTCTCGCTCGACGCTTCCGCCGAACGCGATCACCGGCACGCCCGCGGCGCGCGCGAGCGTCGCGACGCCGTCGACGACCTTCCCGCGCAAGGTCTGCTCGTCGATCCGGCCTTCGCCGGTGAAGCACCAGTGGGCGCCGGCCAGCGCCCCCGCAAGGCCGCGCACCTCGGCGACCAGCGCGACGCCGCGCTCGAGCCGGGCGCCGCACGCGCTCGCCAGCGCCCAACCGAGCCCGCCTGCCGCGCCGGCGCCCGGCAGGTCGCGCAGATCGCGCCCGGTGGCGGCGGTCATCGCGTCGGCGAGCCGCGCCAAGAAGCGGTCGAGGTACGCGACGTCGACGGCGAGTGCGCCCTTCTGCGGTCCGTAGACCGCCGCCGCACCGAGCGGGCCGAGCAGCGGGTTGTCCACGTCGCACGCGATGGCGAGGTCGACGCTTCGCAGCCGTGCGTCGAGGCCGGCGAGATCGATCCGCGCGACGGTCGAAAGCGCTTCCGGAACCGGCTTCAATTCGGCGCCGTGCGCGTCGAAGAAGCGCGCGCCGAGCGCGGCGAGCGCGCCGGCGCCGCCGTCCGTCGTCGCGCTCCCGCCGATCCCCAGCACGATTCGCGTCGCGCCGCCGTCGAGCGCGTCGCGCAGCAGCTCGCCGGTTCCGCGCGTGCTCGCACGGCGCGCCGCGCGCGGCTCGCGGAGCAGCGTCAACCCGGACGCGGCCGCCATCTCGACGATCGCGGTCGCGCCGTCGCGCGCGTACGTCGCGTGGACCGGCGCGCCGAGCGGCCCGGAGACTTGCACGGTTCGCGGCGTCGCGCCGGCGGCGAGAAACGCTTCGACGGTGCCGTCGCCGCCGTCGGCCATCGGAACGAGATCGCAGACGGCGTCCGGAACGACGTCGCGCACGCCGGCGGCGAGCGCCGCCGCGACGGCGGCCGCATCGAGGCTGCCCTTGAACTTGTCGGGCGCGATCACGACGCGCACGACGCCCACTATTGTTTGTTCAGCGGGACGTCGATCGAGACGGTCTCGCCGGCCGCGACGCTGCCGTTGTACGTCGGCTGGTTCGGCGCGGTGTACCCCTGCGGCGGCTGCGGGACGAGCGAATACTGGCCGAGCGGAACGTTCACGATGCGGTACGTTCCGTCGGACCCGGTCGTTGCGGTGAGGATTGTGTCGACCACGACGACCACGCCCGGGATCGGCGCGTTGGTCGCGTTGTCGAACGCCCTGCCGCGGATCACCGCGTAGTTCTGCGCCGGCGGCACGGCCGGACCGCCGCACGCGGCCAGCACGGCAAGCGGGAGGACCAGGACTGCGAAACGCGCTCGGGTCACGCCCGCGGCGTTCGCGCTTGCCGAATCGGCGCCCCGCTAAGCGGCGACGACGCCCTCTTCCGCATCCTGGCGGTCGAGGTTACCGCTCTTCTCCTCGATGAGCCAGCGGTTCGCGTCCTCGCGCCTGGCGTCGGGGACGCGGGCCTTCAGCCAGGCCAGGATCTCCTCGTCCGTCTGGCACGTCGTGAGGGCCGCGTCGAACATTCGCGACGTGATCCCCCAGCGGTCGAAGACCCCCCGGTCCATCGGGCAGGGGTAGATATAGTCGTAGATCGTCTCGTCGCGCGCGGCGCGGGCCTTGTCGAACACGCGAGCAAGCCACAGGAAGCCGTCGAGCGCCTCGCGGCCTCGGCGCGGAAAATCACCGTTCCTAAAATCGGTGGCCATTCTACTCCCTCTCATCGATCCGTAGCACTCCTTGGACGCAGGCTGCCTACCCGGAGTTGCGGAACGCGACCAGGTCATGGCCCTTACCGAACCGCGGCCCGCAAGCGGGATGACGTACTACCAAAACGCCCTCGATGCTGTCGGTCATACCCCGCTCGTCAAGTTGAATCGCGTGATCGACGACGCGAAATGCCTGGTGCTCGCCAAAGTCGAGTACGTCAACCCCGGTGGCTCGGTCAAGGACCGCCCGGCCGTCGCGATGATCGAGGACGCCGAGGCGCGCGGGATCCTGCGCAAAGGCGCGACGATCATCGAGGCAACCTCGGGGAACACCGGGACCGGCCTTGCGATGGCGGCGGCGATCCGCGGCTACCGCTGCATCCTCGTGATGCCCGACAAGATGTCCAAGGAAAAGACCGACCTGCTGAAAGCCTACGGCGCCGAGGTCGTGTCGACGCCGACCAACGTCCCGAACGATTCGCCCGAATCGTACTACGGCGTGGCGAACCGGCTGACGGCGGAGATCCCCGGCGCGATCCAGCCCGATCAGTGGCACAACGCGCAGAACCCCGGCGCGCACTACAAGACGACCGGTCCCGAGATCTGGGAGCAGACGGCGGGAAAGATCACGCACTTCGTCAGCGGGATGGGCACCGGCGGAACCATCTCCGGCACGGCGCGCTATCTCAAGGAACAGAACCCGAAGATCGTCGTCGTCGGCGCCGATCCGGAAGGTTCGATCTACAGCGGCGACACGCCGAAGTCGTACAAAGTCGAAGGGATCGGGATGAGCTATCTCCCGCAGACCGTCGACATGCGCGTGATCGATCGCATCATGCGAATCACCGACAAAGAGAGCTTCCTGATGGCGCGCCGCATCACGCGCGAGGAAGGGTTGCTCGTCGGCGGATCGTCGGGAACCGCGGTCGCCGCGGCGGTGCGCGTCGCGAAGGAGCTGCCGCCCGAAGCGATCATGGTCGTGATGATGCCTGATTCCGGCCGCGGTTACATGTCGAAGATCTTCAACGACGAGTGGATGCACGCGAACGGCTTCTTGGAAGACGACCGCCGCAAGGAAACTGTCGGCGACGTGCTGCGCACGAAACAGCCGCTTCCGCCGATGATCACTGTGACCGAAGACCAGACGGTGAAGGTGGCGCTCGACCTGCTGCGCAGCTTCGAGATCTCGCAGCTGCCGGTGATCCGCAACAACGAGGTCGTCGGTTCGATCAACGACGTCGCGGTGATGCAGCAGGTCTTCGACCACGCCGACATCGTGCACAAGCCGGTCGGCGAGGTGATGGGCCGCGCCTTCCCCGCGCTCGAGCACGACACCGAGGTCGAACGCGCGTACAAGCTGCTCACCATGGCGAACTCGGCCATCGTCGTTACCGACGGCGGCAAGCCCGTCGGCGTGGTGACCAGGCAAGACATCATCTCGTTCCTCTCCACGCAAACCTAAGCGCGATGCGGCGAGGCGCCGCGGCGATGACCGCGTCGGCGTTCACGCTCGTTTCGGCCGCGGCCGTCTCGCTGTTCGCGGCAGCCGGCGCGGCGCCGTCGACGGTCATCACGACGCTCGCCGTCGTGCGCGCCGACCGAGGCGAGGCCGTGCCCGGGCCGATCGTGTTGACCGGACAGCGGCGCGGTAATCCTGACGGTGACCGCGCGCTGCTGCGGCTTTCGATCGATCCGCCGCCGATGCAGTTGCCGCGCGTGACGTTCACGATCGAGGGCGATCCAGGAATCACGCTGACGACGCTCCAGCCATCCATCGCTCGTGACGCGCCGGAGGCATCGGCCGGACAGGCGTACGTCGTCGGCTCAAAGATCGGCCACGCTATCGTGACCGCGCATGTCGGCGCGCCGTACAACACCGCAGTCAGCGCCGACGTCTTCAGGTACGGCACGGTCGAGCTACGATGCTATTCGCCCGGCGAAGCGATCTCGCTCGCCGTCGACGCGCGCGGGAATCCGATACAATCGAGCGGGCCGGACGATTCGGACGTCTAT
>DASZGA010000143.1:0-7748 GCA_035939295.1 Candidatus Elarobacter sp.
TTGTCTATTCCGCCGCCGCGGCCGTCGCGGTGACCGGAGTACCCGGCATCCGCCGGGCCTGGATGAGACCCATCACCAGCGCGGCGGTGACGAGCGCGGCGATGATCGACGTCGCCGGGGCGACCCCGTACAAGCCCAGCACACCGGTCACGACCGGCGGCATCACGAACCCCGCCAAGCTGTCGAGCCCGGAGACGACGCCCAGCACCGTCCCGCGCTTGGCGTCGGGCGCCGCGTCGGAGGCGAGCGCGGGGAAGGCGGCGTTCTCGATGCTGATGCCGATCCCGAACAGCGTGAGCACGACCAGCGCAAGCCATAAGGTCGTGCCGAGCGGGACGAGGACGAACGCCGCGATGCACAGCGCGAAGCCGAGGTTCGTCGCGGCGCGGTTCCCGATCGCGCCGACGAGCCGCCCGACGACGGCGACCTGCAAGATCACCTGCAGCACGCCGAACCCCGCGAAGACGTACGAGATCTCCGCGACGTTCCAGCCGAGCTGGCGGTTCAGGATCAGCGTCAGCCCACCGAACCAGCCGTACATCCCGAAGGTGTAGACGAGCCGCAGCCACAGCACCGGCGCGACCGCTTTGTCGGCGAGCGAGCCGAAGATGTCGCGGAAGCCGACCGGGGCTTGCGTTCCTTCCGGCGCGCGCCCGCGTGACTCCGGGAGCATGAAGATCGTCAGCAGCAGCGTGGCGAGCTGCAGCACGGCGGCGAGCAGAAACGGAATCGCGAACCCGTAGCGTCCCGCGAGCCAGCCGCCGGTCGCGGGGCCGAAGACGAACCCCGCCGCGAACGCGGCGCCGACGTACGCAAACGCTTGTCCGCGCTTCTTCGGCTCGACGAGATCGCTCACGTACGCTTGCGTGACCCCGATGTTGCCGCCGCTGAACCCTTCGATCGCGCGCGAGACGAGCACGATCGCGATCGACGGCGCGAACGCCAGCATCGCCCACGCGATCGTCGCGCCGGTCTGCGAGACGATCAGCACCGTCTTGCGGCCGATGCGGTCGCTGACGTTCCCCCAAATCGGGCCGGCGACGAACTGGCACAGCGAATACGTCGCGAACACCACGCCGACGACGATGTCGGGCGCGCCGAACTTCTTCACGAAGAACGGCATCAGCGGGATCAGGATGCTGAACCCGAGGATGTCGATGAACGTGATGCCGAGGATGGGCAGCAGCCGCAGGATCATCTGCCGCCGTGACCCGTTCCGAAGGCGATGCGTTTCGCCGTTAGACCGGGACGACGAAGGCGAACCACAGCGCCGCGGCCGCCGCGGCGGCGCAGACGCCGAAGACCGACCATTCGGCGAGCCGCCGCGTCGGGGCCGGCAGGACCTCGTCGAGGGCGGGAGCCGGCGGGCGCTGTCGCAGCGCCCGCGTGGCGGGCGCGAAGACCAGATAGGTGCGGCCGTCGCGCGCGGTCAGCATCGACTCGGCGCGCGCGTCGATCCGGAAGTCGGTGATCGCGACGTCGCGCGGGCGGCCGAGGTCGGCGTTCTCGCGGGCGAACTCGCGGAGCCGCGCGGCCGCGCCGTCGTTCGCGGGCGCCGGGAAGAGCGACAGCAGCTCGTTCACCGCCGCGACGACCCGCGCCCAGTGCCGTTCGCGCTGGGTCGGCGGGGCGATCATCGCGACCCGGACGCGATGCTCGATCTCGGCGACCGAGGCTGGGGCGCGGCCGGCGGCGCAGCGGCGGACGTCGCCGACGAAGCGGCGGTAGAAGACCGCCTCGTCGGTCACGACGCGAGCCTCGCGAGCTGCGGCACCGCTTCCTGACGGCGCGGCGCCGAACCGGCTCCGGCGACGATCCTGTAGACGGCGGGGATTACGACCAGCGTCATCACCATCGAGACGCCGAGCCCGAAGATGACGGCCCAGCAGAACGGGCGCCACAGGGTCTGGGCAGAGAACGCGAGCGGGAGCAGTCCGGCGATCGAGGCCAGGACGGTCAGCAGGATCGGACGCAGCCGGGTCGTTCCGGCGAGAATCAGCGCGCGCTCCATGGGCTCCCCCGCTTCCATTTCTCTCTTTGCATACTCGAACAGCACGATCGCGTGATTGGTGACGATCCCGCCCAAACTCGCGATCCCGAGCGAGGCGACGAAGCCGAAATGCTGGCCGGTGAGAGCGAGCCCCGCGATCGCGCCGGCGAGCCCGAGCGGCACCGCCGCGAGCACGACCAGCGAGAGGCGCAGCGTGCGGAACTCCCACAGCAGGATCATCTGGTTCAGCAACAGTCCTACGATGACGGCGACGAGCAAGTTTCGGAACGACTTCACCGTTTGCTCGTCTTCGCCGGCATAGAACAGACGCACGCCGGCGGGAAGCGCGAGCGCGTTCGCAGAGTGACGGAAGTCCGCGAGGACGTCGGATGCGAGCCGGCCTTCGACGTCGGCCATCACGGTGACGGTCGGCGCGCCGTCGCGGTACGTCGCGACGCTGGTCTGCGTCGCGGGCGCGAGCGTCGCGAGCTCGGCGAGCGGAACGTTCGCGCCGCTCGCGGTCGGGACGGCGAGCGCGCCGAACCCGCCGGCGTCGCGCCGCAGCTCGGCCGGAAGCCGCACGACGACCGGCGTTTGGCGGTCCGCTTCGCGGATCTGCGTCGCTTGCGCGCCGCCGAAGGCGAGCGCGACCAGCTTCTGCACGTCGGCTTGCGCGGCGCCGGTCTGCGCGACGCGCGCCGGATCGACGTGCGCGGCAAGCGTGGTCGTCGGCTGGCCGAGCGAGTCGCGCACCGCGACGGCGCCCGGGATCGCGGCAAGCTTCGCGCGCAGCGTCGCGGCCGTTGCAGCGAGCGCGGCCGGATCCTCGCCTTGCAGGCGCAGCTGGATCGGCGCGCCGACCGGCGGGCCTTGCTCCAGCTTCTTGACGTCGATCCGCGCGCCGGCGATCTGCGCGCGCAGCGTTTGCTGCAGCACCGGGACGAGCCGGTTGGCGCTCGCGATGTCGGCGGTGTCGACCAAGATCTGCGCGTACGCGGGCTTCGGCTGCTCCGAGAGCACGTTGTAGTAGAAGCGCGGCGCGCCGGCGCCGACGAACGAGCCGACGGCGGTGACGCCCGGCTGCGCGCGCACGACCGACTCGACGCGTTCGACGATCCGTTCGGTGGCGCGGATGTCGGTGCCGTCGGGCGCGTTGACCGCGATGAAGAACTGCGCGCGATCGGCGGACGGAAAGAACTGCATCCCGAGATGCGGCATCCACAACACGGCGAGCACGACGGCCCCGACCGCGGCGGCGAGGGTGATCCACGGGCGGTGCAGCGACGCGGTCGCGAGCGGAACGTAGCGCGCGCGCATCGCGTCGAGGAGACGGTCGAACGGCGAGCGCGTTCCCGCGCGCGCCGACGGCATCGCGAACCACTCGCCGAGGACCGGCGTGACCAGGTACGCGACGACCAGCGACATCAGCAGCGAGACCGAGGTGACGACGGCGAGGTCACGGACGAAGTCGCCGATCCCGCCGCCCATCAAGCGGAACGGCAAGAACGACGAGACCGCGACGAGCGCCGAAGTGAGGAGCGGCATCCAGAGGTCGCCGACCCCGCTCGCGGCGGCGGTGCGGCGGTCGTCGCCGGCGCGCAGACGGCGCTCGATGTTGTCGATCGAGACGATCCCCGCGTCGACGATGATCCCGAGCGAGATGATCAGCGCGAGAACGCTGATCTGGTTGACGTCGACGCTGAGGAAACGGATCGCGCCGAACGTCAGCACGATCGTCAGCACGACGGTGACTCCGACCAGAATCCCGTTGCGCAGCCCCATGAACAGCGCGACCAGCGCGGTGACGATCACGACGGCCAGCAGCAAGTTGAAGCCGAAGTCGGCGACGCGCTCGTCGACCGAGCGCGGCTGGTCGGCGATCAGCGTCGCGTTCGTTCCGGCAGGCCACGTTGCGCGCTCGTGCGCGAGCGCCGCGCGCACTTCCGGACCGAGGTCGGTCAGCGACGACGTTTCCTTTGCCTGTACGGCGATTGCGATCCCGGGCATGCCGTCGACGCGCACGATCTCGGAGGGCGGGTCGGGATACGACGCGGCGACGTGCGCGACGTCGCCGACGCGCACCGCGCGGCCGCCCGTGCTGCGCACCGGCGTCGCGGCGACGCCGGTGAGACCGTGCAGCGGGTCGGAGGGATCGACTTGCGCGAGGCGTCCGTCGACCGCGACGGTTCCCGCGGGGACGAGCGCGTTGCGCGCGCCGAGCGCGTTCACCACGTCGTTCGCGGTCACCGCGTACTGCTGCAGCGCGGCGACGTCGACGTCGACGTTCACCTGCTGCACTTGCTCGCCGACGAGCTTCACGAGGCCGGCGTCGGGGAGCCGCGAGAGCCGGTCGGCGAGTCGCCTCGCGACGTCGCGCAATTCGCGCGGCGAAGCGCCGTTTTGGGTGACGCCGACGACGATCGGATAGGTCTTCCACACGTCGTCGAGGACGGTGGGCTGCACGCCGGCCGGGAGCGTCGCGCGCAGGTCGTCGAGGTGGTTCCGGACGTCGTGCAGCACCGGCGCGGCGTCGTTGATCGCATCGTCGAAGACGACGTCGACGATCGAGATCCCGGGCCGCGAGACGCCTTCGACGTGCTCGACGTGGGTGACGCCGCGCAGCGCGTCCGCGATCTTCTTGGTGACCAGCTGCTCGACGTCGGCGGTCGTCGCGCCGGGGAACACGGTGACGACCGAGGTCTGCCGCTGCGTCGTCCCCGGATCTTCGCGGCGCTGCATCGTGTACGCCGAATAGAGCGACCAGAACAGCGCAAGGACGAGCCCCGCGATGATCAGCGATTTGCGCCGCAATGCGAACGCAGGCAGCCCGCTCATTCCGGCACCACCGTGAGCGGAGCGCCCGGCTTCACCAGCGCGGCGCCGGCGCGCACGACGCGCGTTCCCGGCGCGATGCCGGCGACCAGTGCGCGGTCGGCGTCGCCGGAGACGACGTGCACCACGCGCTTCGCAGCGGTTTGCGTCGCGGCGTCGTAGACCAGGACGCTCGAGCCGCCGGCGGGGTCGGTGATCACGGATGCGAGCGGGATCCCGGCGTCCCCGCCGCCGCGGACTGCACCGAGCGCGACGTCGACGATGCCACCGCTGCGCGCGCGCAGCCCGGCGACGCGCACGCGAACTTGCGCGGTCCGCGAGGCGGGGTCGGCGGACGGTTCGACGCGCGTCACGTGCCCGCGGTACGCGCGCCCGTTGACGTGCACGATCGCGGCGGTGCCGGGCGCGACGTTGTCGAGCCGTGCTTCGGGAACGTTCACCAGAACGTCGGGATCGCGCGCGTCGACCAGGACGAACGCGACGGCACCGGGCTGCGCGTCGCTGCCGGGCTCGACGTTGCGCTCTTGCACGTACGCATCGGCCGGCGCGGCGATCCGGGTCTTGCCGAGCGTCACGCGCGCGAGATCGGCGCTCGCGCTTGCGGCACTCGCCTGCGCGCTCGCCGCGACGAGGTCTTCGCTGCGCGTCCCGTCGCGCACCAGCGAGCGCTGCGCTTCGGCTTGCGCGAGCTGCGCGCGCGCGGCGTTGACGGCGGCGTCGGCGTCGCGCGCGCCGGCGACGGATTGATCGTGCTGCAGCGCGGCGACGTCGCCGCTCGCGTACAGCGCGTCGAACCGCGCGCGGCTCGCATCGGCGAGCCGTTGCGCCGCGAGCGCGCGATCGAGCTGCGCGCGCGCCGCCGTGACGGCTTGGTCGGCGGCAAACCGTTCTTGCGCCCGCGCGCCGTTGCGCGCTTTCATCGCGGTCGCCGACGCTTCGAGCGCGCGCGCGTCGGCGGCGCGCGCTTGCGCGGAGTAATCGCTCCCGTCGATCGCCGCGAGCATCGTGCCCGCCGCGACGCGGTCGCCGACGTCGGCGTTCACCGCGACGACGCGCCCCGGCACTTCGAACGCGATGCGATACGTGCGCTGCGGCGCGATCGTGCCGGGCCCGCTGTACGCCGCACGCGTCGCGGGTGCGGCCGCTATCGCGAGCGTCACCGGCGTCGCCGCCGGCGCGTTCGTCGTGGCTGCGTGAGCCGCGCAGCCGCTCAATGCGAGCGCTGCGAGCGCGGGAAGTGCAAGAACCGGGAGAGCGAAGGACGGACGGCGCATCGAACAGGTCTCCGTAGGTAAACGGTGTTCAGTAAAAGGGCAAGAAAAACCGCGACACGGTCACGTCGTGCTCCGCACCTCGGACGCGACGTGAGCGGGCGAAGTCGCGAGGCCCCGAGCGAAGGTGTCGCAGAGCGTTGCGACCAGCTCTTCGACCGGCGATTCGAGCGCGCTGCGGCAGGTCAGCGCCAGCGAGACGATCCCGTGGACCATCGTCCACGCCATCTCGCCGATCAGGACGGGATCGCCGGGTCGGATGACGCCCGCGTCGATGCACGCCTGAACCGTGTCGACCACGAACTGGAAGGCGCGTTCGCCGGGATCGTCGGGATCTTTGGTTCCGGAAATCTCGCCGAACAGCGTTTCGAGGAACGCCGTGTCGGTCATGAACAGGAGCTTGTACTCCTTCGGGTTCTCCAAGCCGAAGCGCGCGTAGTGCCGGCCGATCCCTTTGAGCCGCTCGAGCGGGTCCTCGATCTGCGCGACCGCACCCATATACGAGATGAGATGTTCGAACGCTTCGCCGCAGAGCGCGCGCCCGATCGCCTCGCGGTTCTCGAAGTGAAGGTAGATCGTCGCCGGCGAGTACTCGATGGCGTCGCCGATCTTGCGCATCGTCAGCGCGTCGAAGCCTTCGTCGAGCACGATCTTGCGCGCGGCGGCGAGGATCTGCTCTCGCAGCTCCGCCCGCTGGCGCTCTTTCCGCTCGGTGATCCCCATGACGCGGCCATCGTACGCCGCCGGAAGCTGAGTGTCAATACTTTTCTGAACAATGTTCAGAAGCGCGGGAAAGCCTTGGGGTCAGGCAGCGGCGCGGGTTCGGGCGCGAGCCCGTGCGACGATCTCGGTCGCGTAGCGGGAGAGGTGCCTGCGGAGCCAGAGGATCGTCGCCTCGCCGCGGGGGAGCGCCGCGCCCGACGGGGTCTCGCCGGCGTTCATCGCCGCCTTCAGCAAGGCCGCGGCGGCAGGGCCGAGGACGTCGCCGATCGCTTCGTCGACGGCGTTGGCGAGCTCGTCGGCGGCGGGGACCAAGTGGGTGTGCGCGCCGAGGAGCGCGTCGACGTCGTCGGCGCAGAACTCCTTGCCGAGGACGTCGATGGGGTAGGCGCAGTAAAGCCGGATCGGCTCGTCGAGCAGCAGCTCGTTCCAGAGCGCTTCGAGCTTGATCGCCGCGGCGTACTCACCGGCTTGCCACAGCAGGCCGACCATCTCGCCGTAGGCGCGCAGCGCGCCGCCCGGGAAGCGTGCGCGCAGGGCGCGGATCCTCGTAGCGACCGTCGCTTCGAAGCGCTCGCGGTCCACCGCGCCATCCACCGTGAAGCGGGCGAGCGTTTCGGCCGCGTCGAGGGTGACGAGGCGGCCGGAGTCGCGCGCCGCGCGAACGTCGATCCCGGCGGCGGCGAGCTGCCGGGTGAAGGCTGCGCTGTGCTCGGCGGTCGCGATCACCGCCACGGCTTCGCCGGACCGCAGACCATCGGCCAGGTACCGCGCAACGTTTCCGACGAGCGCGTGCTCCTCGGATTCGGCGTAGAGCTGGACGACGTGGTCGGTTAAGGCTGCGATCGGATCCCCGTTTCTGACTGTGCGTTACCCCAGCGCACAAACCGCAGCTATCTTATCACGTGCCCGTGCCGGACGGTGACAGCCGAGCG
>DASZGA010000144.1:0-29634 GCA_035939295.1 Candidatus Elarobacter sp.
AGCGAGCACTGCACGTCGAAGCGCGCAATCGCGAGATCGTCGGCGAGCGACGATCCGTACGCCAAGAGCGCCGCATCCGGTGCGCTCGCAAAGCGCCCGCCCCACTGCAGCTCGCGCCCTTCGCCCGGCGATCCGTTCATCGGCTGAACCCCGCGGCGAGGCTCGTCACGCCCGTCATCGTTCCGTGCTCGAAAAGAAAAAGCGCGCCGCATGCGGCGCGCCCGTCGATCGTTCCCGGCATCTCGGCTACGACACGTAGACGAAACCCGGTACGGATCGTACGGGCGCGTCGGTAGGCGGTCGGCGCAGGGTGATCGCGGTGATGCTCATGAGTGAATAGACATACATCGCCGAGCGCCGCCCCGTCAAGCGTTTCACGCAAATTCCGGCGTTGCGCGCTCGGCGGCCTCGGCCGCCTTCGCCGCCCCGGCCGCGACCGGGAGCCCGTGGATCTGGATGAAACCGCCGGCCGCGTCGTGCCGGAAGGTGTCGCCGGCGCCGTAGGTCGCGAGCGACTCGTCGTACAGCGCGAACGGCGAGCGCGACCCGGTCACGACCGCGCGGCCGCGCACCAGCCGCACGCGAACCTCGCCGGTAAGCCGCTCGGATATCTTCGCGTTGAACGCGTCGAGCGCGGCACGCAGCGGCGAAGACCACAGTGCGTCGTAGATCAGCTCGGCGTACTTCTGGTCGAGTGAGGCCTTCAGCCGCAGCTCATCGCGGGTGAGCACGAGCCGCTCGAGCGCCTTGTGCGCCTCGATCAGCGTGACGCTTCCCGGGCACTCATAGACCTCGCGCGACTTCAGTCCGACAACGCGATCTTCGATCAAGTCGATCCGCCCGACGCCCTGCGCGCCCGCGATCTTGTTCAGCTCGAAGACCATCTCGGCGCCGGTCTTCCCCCCGATCGACGGGGTCCCGTGCCGGAACGCGATCTCCACCTCTTCACCATTCGCGGGCGCATTTTGCGGCGCGACCGACCACGCGTAGGCGTCTTCGGGCGGCGCGTTCCACGGGTTCTCGAGGACGCCGGCTTCGATCGAGCGGCCCCACAGGTTGGCGTCGACCGAATACGGCTTCGCCGCGGTGTGCGAGATCGGCACGCCGTGCGCTTGCGCGTACGCGATTGCGTCGGGGCGCGAGAGCGGCCGCTCGCGCAACGGCGCGAGCGTCTTCAGATGCGGTGCGCGCGCGCGCACGCCGACCTCGATGCGAACTTGATCGTTGCCCTTCCCGGTGCAGCCGTGCGCGACCGCGTCGGCGCCGTACTGCTCCGCCGTCTCGACCAGCAGATCGGCGATCAGCGGGCGCGAGAGCGCCGCGCTGAGCGGATAGACGCCTTCGTACAGTGCGTTCGCCGCGAGCGCCTTGAACGCGTACTGCTCGATGAACCGCTCGCGCGCGTCGATCAGCACGGCCTCGACCGCGCCGAGCTTGAGCGCTTTCTGCCGCACCGCTTCGAGCGCGTCCTGCGACCCTTCGCCCGCGACCATGTCGGACTCGCCCAGATTCAGCGTCATCGCGACAACTTGATGACCGGCGTCGATGAACTGCTTCAGCAGCACCGACGTGTCGAGCCCACCCGAATACGCCAGAACGATCTTCACGGAACTACTGTTCTCCCCGCATGTCTTCGAAGCGCTGCTTGATCATCGGCGTCTTTTCCGGCGCCTCGACGATCACCAGCACGGTGTCGTCGCCGCCGATCGTTCCGATGATCTCCGGCCAGTCGGCACCGTCGATCGCGGCCGCCAGCATCATCGCCGTCCCCGGATGTGTTTTCAGCACGATCTGGTTCAGCGACGAGCGCACCTGCACGACGACTTCGGAAACGACGCGGTGCAAGCGCGAGCTGAACGACGGCCCAACCGCCGGCTCGACGTACTTGAACGTCCCGCCGTGCCCGCCTTTGAGCGGCACCTTCAGCAGCCCGAGCTCCTTGACGTCGCGCGAGACCGTCGCCTGCGTGACTTCGTAGCCTTGCTGCTCGAGGAGCGCCGCGAGCTCGTCCTGCGAGTGGATCGGCCGCGCCGCGATCAGCGAGAGGATCGCGCGCTGGCGTTTGGTCTTCGGTTGTTGGAGCGTCTCTGTCATTCGGTCAACCCGCGGAGATCGGTGAGAAGGGCGAGGAGAAGCGCTTTCTGCGCGTGCAGCCGGTTTTCGGCCTGGTCCCAGACGATGCTGCGCGGCCCGTCGATCACCTCGGCGGAAACCTCTTCGCCGCGGTGCGCCGGCAGACAGTGCATGAACAGCGCGTGCTTCGCCGCGGCCTGCATCAGCGCGGCGTTCACTTGATACGGGCGCAGCGCGGCGATATTGCGCTCGACGAATTGCTCGTCGCCCATCGACGTCCACACGTCGGTGTAGACGACGTCGACGTCGCGCACCGCGCGCACCGGCGAAGTGAACGCGCGCGCGGTCACACCGTGCGCCGCGCCGAGCTTCACCAGCTTGCCGAGAAACGCGTCGGTCGGGCGATGCGACGGCGGCGCCGCAAACGTCACCGACATCCCGCACATCGCCGCCGCTTCCGCGAGCGAGACGGCGACGTTGTTCCGCGCGTCGCCGACGAAGGCGAGCCGCAGCCCGTGCAGCGTGCCGAACCGCTCGCGAATCGTCAGCAGATCGGCAAACGCCTGACACGGATGCCCGGCTTCGGAGAGCGCGTTGATCGTCGGCACCGTCGCCGCGCTCGCGAACCGGAGCAGCGGTTCGTGCGCATGCGTCCGGTACACGATCGCATCGGCATATCGCGAGAGCACCCGCGCCGCATCTTCCGGCGCCTCGCGCGACCCGATCCCGAAGTCGGTCCCGGTCGCCGCGATCGCATGCCCGCCCAGCTGCGTCATCCCGGTCTCAAAGGAAACGCGCGTCCGCATCGACGGTTTCTCGAACAGCATCACGAGCGTCTTGCCGCGCAGCAGCGTCATCTGCTCGCGCCCGCGCGCCTTCAGCGTCTGCGCCAGAGCAAGCAAGCTCTCCAGCTCATCCGCCCCGAGATCCGTAACCGAGAGAACGTTCCGGCCGCGCAGTCGCGCCGCCGCCGGCAAAGTGACCATTACTCGCATAATTATACGCAAGATGCATAATTATGCAAGCGCGCTCCGGCCGCCCGTGGCGGACTTTCGACGGTTTTTGGACGCTGGGGCGCTAGGGTCGCCCTATGACCTCACGGCAGCAACTCACACTCGTGCTGTGCGCCGGCTTGCTTTGCGGAGCTCCGGCGCGCGCTCCGGCGGCGTCCGCCGCGGCGACACCCTCGCCCAGCCCCTCGCTGCGACCGGCCACACCGACACCGAGCCCCTCACCCCGGCCGGCCTCAGCCGCGCCGACGGCGTCCCCGCGACCCGGCTCCCCGGAGCCGACCCCGACTCCGCGTGCCGCGACGCCGACGCCGCGCGCGTCGCAAACTCCGAAACCCGACTCGTTGTCGGCGACGGCGACCACGGCGCTCAGCGTGGTCTACCCGACGCCGGCTGCTCGCAAGGCCGTCGACGCGCTGGTGGCGTCGGCGCCAAAAGAGCTCCTCGTGCTGTATCCCAGCCCACGCCCGACAAAAGGCGTGGAGCCGCTCATCGCGACCGCGCCGCGCGCGCTCAGCGTGACGTACCCGACTCCCAACCCGAAAGGCAGACCATGAAGAATCGCATCGCCTTCGCGGCGACCGGCGCGGCGTTTCTGACGCTGTGCGCATCGAACGGCGCGTCCGCGCAGCTCAACCCCACCGTCGCGACGATCACCGTCCCGGTCAAGATCGCCAACCTCGACGCGGAATGGGCCAATCAGATGTTCGGGGCGATCTCGGTCACCTGCGAAGTTCTCAGGACCACATCACCGCCGACGCGCCCCGGCAGTGGTGCGGACGTCGTCGCAACCGGGACCCAGGCGATCCCATTCGTGGAGTCGCCCGCCACGTCGACCGTGCGCGCGATGCTGAACTACAACGGGCCGGTCGTCGTGCAGGCGCACGTCACCTCGGTTTTCGCAGCTGGAGCTCACGACGGGGCGCGGGCCTCCGATCCTGAGACTGCGGCGCAGATCGCGGCCGGCAAGGCGATCAACGAGGCCCGAAGCTACGGCTGCTTCTTCACGGCGGCGAAAGGTCTGGCCACCGGCGGTGCGCACGGCAGCATGGACATGGAGTCGGTGCTGCCCAAGGGATACGAACGCGGGGATGCTGCGGAGAAGGGCGGTGTCTACTTCGTGAGCGGGACGTTCTCGCCGTCGCCCAGGAAGTGATCGTCGACGAGCTCGCGGTTGAAGCTCATTGCAAGGAATGACTCCTTCAACCGCGGGTCGTCGATCTGATCGGCGTGCTGCCGAAGCTTTTCGCGCGCTCTCGCCAAGAGATCGTGCGAACGGTCGTGATCGCCGGCGGCTTCCCACGCGCGCGCGGCGGCAAGAAGCATGAGCTCCGGGTGAGCGACCCCGCAATACGTCATCTCCGACAACCGCGCCAGATCGCCGGCGAGCTCGACCGCCGCCGGGACGTTTCCGTGCGCGACGTACGCGAGTGCGAGCTCCGCCAGATCGTTGCCGAACATTGCATCCCGGCTGAGCTCGCGCTGCCCGGCCACACCGCGCTCCAATTCCTCCAATCCGCCGGGAAGCCCGAGCCGGCACATCGCCGATCCGCGAATGCAACGCGCGGCCGCGGTCAGCATCTCCGAACCGACGTCGGCGACGAGCTCGCCGCAGGCGTCCATCCTATCGATGGCGCTTTGTGCGTCACCCGCTCCCAGAGCCACGTACGCGCTGTCGACCTCGCACAGGAGCTCCGTGAACCGGTCGCCGGCGGCGGTCGCGACCTCCTTCGCGTGCTCGATGTGCGCTTGCGCGGTCTCGAAGTCGCCCATGCAATAGGACAGAACGCCGCGCGAGACGGCGATATTGCAACGCCATTTCGGAGTTCCGAGCCGTTCCGCCAAGTGCGCGGCCAAGCGCAATTGTTCGTCGGCCTCCGAAATGCGAAAGAGCGTCATCGCCGCCGTCCCGGCTCGGAGGCGCGTTTCCATCGCCTCGTGTTGATCTCCCATCGCGATCGCGCGCTGCAGCAGATCGCGCGAGACGCGGTACGTTCGTTCCGGCGTCTCGATTTGATGCGGAAGCCCGTACAGCTGCGGAGCGATCTTGAGCGCCAGCTCTTCGCTCCAGTGCTCGCGGGCGACCCGCTGCGCGCGTTCGCTGTACGCTTCGGCGACGACGTAAAAGCCGGCGTGTTCCTCGACGAGCGCGAGGTCACAGCAGATCTCGGCGGAGAACCGCGGCTCGCCCGCCCGTTCCGCGTCCGAGAGCGCGTCCTCCAACGCCGTTCGAGCTGCCTCGATCCTCCCCGTTGCCAAGTACTGCCGTCCCTCGGCGTGAAGCGCGTGCGCGTTCCATTTCGCCGACGCGAGCTCCGCGGCTCGTCTGCGCATCGTCGCGATTTGCGAGGTCTCCCCGCCCCGGTCACCGATCGCGTGGCACAGTGCCGCCTTGCGGCGCAGGACCTCGAGCGCGCGATCGGTATCGGAACCGTCGCTCTGGAGTTCCGCCAGCTCATCGAGATCGGCACGCTGCGCCGCGCTCTCCCCCGCGCGGCGATGGACCGTTTCGCGGATGAACAGCGCCTCCGAGCGGATCGTGCGATCGGCTGAAAGCGCCAGGCAGCGTTCGCAGTGATACCGCGTCTCCGAGTCCGCGTTGAGCGTCAGCGTATGCCGAGCGGCGCGCAGATGGTAGGCTGCCGCGCGCTGATCGTCGTGAGCCCGCTCGAAGTGCGCAGCGAGCAGCGGTGCTGCTTCGTCGAGGGAAGCCGAGCCGGCTTCGATCGTTTCAGCGACGCGGAGGTGGACTTCACGCCGTTCGGCGGGCGGTATCAGCTCGTACGCTGCCGACTGCAGCAATTGGTGGGTGAACATGTAGTCGCGACGCTCGGGCCGTTCGACGATCAGCCGGCGGTCGGAGAGCTCGAGGATCGCGCGGACGGTCGATGCGTCGGTCGCGCGCGCCGCCTCGCGCAAGAGGTCGGCACTGAACGACCGCCCGATGACCGCCGCGATCTCGAGCATCCTGCGGCTCGGCGCCGAGATGCGCTGCAAGCGCGCCTTCATCACCTCGCGGATTCCGATCGAGAGACGCGGTTCCGAGGCGGCGTCGTACCGGACGGTCTCACCGTCCACGCGCAGCACGCCGCGCTCGACCGCGTCACGCATCAGCTCGCTCAGGAAGAACGGGTTTCCGTCGCTTCGGTTGTGGAGTGCTGCGGCGACGTCGCCGGCCGCGACGTCGCGCCCGGCCAGGAGCTGAAACACGGCGTCGACGTCCGCCGTCGCCAGCGGCGCGAGCGCCACGTGGCGCGTCCATTTCTTGTTCGGCGCGTCTCGCGAGAGCAGTCGCAGGCTCTCGCCCCGCACGACGTTTTCCGAACGGTAGGTCAGCAACAGCAAGACCTTCCGCTCGCGAACGTCCTGCGCGAGCGCTTCGATCAGCCCGAGCGTCGCCGCACCGGCCCAGTGCACGTCTTCGATCAGGATGAGGACGGGGCGGCGCTCCGCCAGCGCCGCGATCGCGGCGGAAAATGCTTCGTGCAGCCGCGCCTGCTCCCGCGCGGGCGTGAGCGGCGGAAGCGGGGGCAAGTCCGGTGCGTGCGCTCGCACCTGCGGGATCACCGCGGCAAGCGCCGCTTTCCAAATCGGCGGAAGCTCCGCGTGCGCGACTTCCGCTGACCAGCCGCTCATCGCGTCGATCAGCGGCTGGTACGGCGGGGCGTCGGGCGTTGCGGCCGCGTCCATCACGACGCCGCCGTCGCCGGCCACGGAGCCACGCAGCGCTGCGACGAGCCGGCTCTTGCCGATACCGGCCTCGCCCTCGACGACCACGACGCTGCCGGTGCCGCCGCGCGCGCGCTCCCAAGCAGCGTGCAACGCGTCGAGCTCGCGGCTGCGCCCGACGAACGGCAAGACGCGCCACGAAAGCAGCTCGTCGCGGACGGCGACCGGCGAGCCGCCGCGGCGGCGCTGCTCGCGCGCGAGCAGGTTCCGCAGCGCAACCGTCTCCGGCATCATCTCCGCGTCCAGCTCGTCGCGCAGCCGTCGCGCGAAGGTGTCGAGCTCCGCGATCGCGCCGGCTCCGTCACCGAGCTCGTAGCGCAGCGACGCGCATTCGCGCAGCGTATCCTCGCGCCACTCGTCGCAGCGCTGGAGAAGACGCGCGTACGTCAGCGCCCGCTGATACTGCCGGTGCGATCTGGATTCGGCGACCAGCGCGAGCAGATTCTCCGTGTGAAGCGTTCGCAGCCGTTCCCGTTCGGGCAGGATCCACTCGGCTTCATGTTCCACCAGCAGGTCGCCGCCGTAGAGCGAGGCGGCGCCGGCACGATCGCCTGCACGCAGCCGCTCCTCGAACTCCTCGACGTCGAGAACGGCGGGCGCGGCCGGATTCCAGCGCACCGTCTTCGCGTCGACGAGCAGCCACGGCCGCTGCGCATCCGCGGCCGGCAGCACCTGCTGGAGGTGGTACAGGTGCCGGCGCAGATTCCGCTTCGCCTCCGATTCGTCATAGTCGCTCCAGAGCGCGAACGCAAGGGTTTCGCGGACGACCGTGCGCGTGCGGTGCAGCAGCAAATAGCCAAGGAGCGGGAACGTCATCGGGGGCGCGGCCAGGCGCACCGGCACGCCGTCGAGCTCGATCTTGAGTGGTCCGAGCAGCGATATGCGCGACGGCTGCATGTGACGTTGGGATATTCCCCACGCGGCCTCTCTTCGCCCGTTACGGAAAGAATGCGCGATTCCAAGCAATTGGCGGATTCGACGTTTTTTGGACGCCGCGCCGCTACGGTGCGGTCATGTCCCTCCAGAAGCGTCGCGAAGACGTCTTCCTCGTGCGCGTATGGCGCGAGCCGAGCAACGACCGCGAGCCCGATCTGCGCGGTTCGGCGTTCCACGCGCCGTCGGGGCGGCGGTTCTACTTCAGCGACCTCGAGGCGCTGCGACGGTACTTCGCGAGCGAGGTCGCCGACGGCGAGACGGAGCAAGAACGATGCTGACGTACCGAGCGCGAACCGCGCTTGCGGTCGCGGTCTCCATCGCGGTACTGCCGGCGCGCGCGATCGCGGGTTCCGGCGATGCGGCCATCACCGCCATCGTGAACACCACGCCGGCGGCGGCGGCCGGCGGAACGGTCACCTTCCAAGTCGGCCTCACGGCGCCGGCTGCGGCGTGGACGCCGGGCTCGTATCACCTCGCCGCGGAATTGCACGGCGAGAACGACGCGCTGGTCGCCTCGTCGAAGCCGGTCAGCGGCGCGCCGGTCGAGCGGGGCCGCACGACGATGCTCTTCGTCGATCTGGCGCTGCCGCAAGATGGAACGGGCACGTATCGCGCGGTCCTCGTCGTCGACCACGACGGCGCCGTCGTCGAACGCTCTGAGCCGCAGCCGGTCGTGGTCGGTGGTCTTGCACCGTCGCAGTCCTCGGCAGCGGCGCCGGCGCACCTCGGCGGCAACCTCGCAACGAATGCGAACTTCGCGAGCTCCGACAGCCGGTCGGCGTTGTTGACGCTGACCGGAAAGTACGGCGCGAACCAAAGCTTCACGACGACCGGCGCGCTCTCGACGACGCCCGGCGGCAGCCGTCCGGTGATCGGGATTCAAACGGCGACCACGCTCACGCAGCTCGGCACGTTCGCGCCGTCGCTCGACCCGCTCGCGCTGGACGGCGTGACCGGAAGCGGGGTCGGCTTTCGAAAATCGTGGGGCGCCGTGCGCGCGGTCCAGCTCGCGTACGTCAGCGGCGGGCACGCGACCGCGAACCCGTATTCAATCGAAGCGCTCTCGTACGCGCTTCCGGCCGCCGGCGGAAAGCTCACGTTCACGATGGGGCTGGCGCAGGTCGACGGGCCCGCGCAAGGGATCGTCGCCGACTTGAACTCCGGCAGCTTCGCGGCGATCTCGTTCGCGCGGGCGCCCTCGGAGCGGTTGCCGTTCGGATACACGCTGCGCTACAGCGCGATCCGCTACGACGACAAGACCGGCGAGCAGCGCTTCGACCGCGCGCTCGAAGCCGGCGTTGCGTTCAAAACGGGGCGGGTCGGGTGGACGCTGGACATGCTGCGCGCCGGTCCATACTATCCGACGATCACCGCGCCGGGGATCTCCAGCGACCGCCAGACGGAGCGCATCGCCGCGACGATCCCGCTCCGCTCCGATGTTAGCGCGACGGTTGCCATGAACGGTTACCGCGACGCGCTTCCGGGCTCGGCGTCGCTGCAGACCACCCACTTCTGGACCGAGTCGCTGACGCTGACGAAGTCGCTCCGCAACGGCGATTCACTCTCCGTGAACCTCGTCGGCGCGACGCAGCACCAGGCGGGCGCGACCGATTTGGCCAGCGCGAGCGACACCTCGAACATCACCTACAACGCGCGGCGCGGTCCGTACTCGTTCCAGCTCACGCTCGGCGGCAACAATCAGCGCGACAACACCGGCAACCTGCAGCACACATCGCAAGACGGCATCACCGTCGCGCGCACGCTGATCGCGGGCCTGAGCCTGTCGGCGGGCGTGAACTTCACCAAGAACGTGGCGAGCGATCCGTCCGGTACGAGCTCGCTGACGGCTTCGAACGTGACGCTCGGCTGGACGCGCGGGCCGCTCACGCTTTCCAGCTCGATCGTCAACTCGCGCTCGCGGCCGTTCCTCGGGCTCGCACCGGCGGACACGACCGGCGAGAGTATCGGGATCTCGCTCAAGATGCATAAAACGACCGCGCTGCAGGCGACGCTGACCAACAACCGCAGCGCGGCGACGACCACGACGGGAGCGCTCAATGTCACGCGTCAGTTCTAGCGGTCGCACCGCGGCGCTTTGCGGCGCGCTGTACCTCCTCGCGGCCTCGGCTGCCGTCGCGGCACCGCCGCCGCAAACGCTGCGCGTCTCGGCACCGTCAACGCTGAACCCGATCGACGCCTCGTCGCAGCCGGTCCCGCTGCCGCTGATCTTTCGCTGGACCCCGGTCGCGAGCGGGCCGGTCTACGTGCTGCGGCCGCAAAGCCATCGGACGATCGCATCGGTTCCGGTCGCCGCGACCGGGTACGAGCTGCAGATCTCCGATGAACCGGGCGTGTCGAGTCACGTGCTGTTCGACGCGACGGTGAACACGACGTCGTTCGTCTTCACCAATCAGAACGTACCGGGTTCCGGCTTCACCGACCAGCAGCCGCCGACGATCCCGCTCGCCGGCGGAACGTATTACTGGCGCGTGCGCGCGCTCACCGGTGCGGCGGCGAGTCCCTACTCGCAAGTCGCGCGCTTTCTGCTCGACGCGCACCTGTCGACGACTCCGCTGCATGCGGTCGGTGTGCAGGCCCTTACGGTCGGACCGGGCGCGCGGAGCGGCGCCGCGACGTTCGTTCAGACGACCGTCGCCAACGCCGGGACGTTCCCGGAATCCGGTATCGTGCTCTCCATCTCGGCGAACGGCACGGAGATCGCTCGCGGAAACGTGCCGCCGCTCGCACCGGGCGAGCGGATCCGGCTCACCGTGCCGTGGGTTCCCGACGCGGCGGGAGACGCTCAGCTCGTTGCGAGCATCGATCACGTCGATCAGATGCCGCGCGACCATACGCTCGTGCGAACCGCGTTCATCGGTGAGGCGCGCGCGATTCGAACCGCGATCGCCGGAACGTTGGGATTGGCGGGAACCACCTACGTGCTCCGCGACGGAGCGGGCCGCACGCAAGCGATCGTGGAGCGCGCGCCGGGATCGGCGCTCGACCTCGACTCGCTGCGCGGCGTCGCCGTCGTCGCCACCGGATCGCTTACCACCACCGCGCGCGGCATGGTGATGCATCTGACCTCGATCGTACGAGAGGGCGTGTTCACGACGAACCCGGGAGGTGTCCGATGAGCGCGTTGCGCAAGCTGACGACGATGCGGACGACCGCTGCAGCCGGCGTGTTCCTCGTGGCGACGCTCGTCGCGTGCGGCGGCGGAGGCGGCGCGGGTTCGGTGCAGCCGCCGGTCGCCGGCGGTACGAGCCACGCCGCCTCGACTGCGTTCACGTTCACGATTCCGACGGCGACGACGCCGTCGTCCGCACACGGCCGGCGCCCGCGGTACGTCTCGACGGCGACGCAGTCGCTCGCCGTCGACGTCGTCTATCCGACCGGCCCTCGCACGACGACGATCGCGAATTTCGCCGCGAGCGCACCCGGGTGTACGAGCACCGCCGCTGCTCTTTCGTGCACCGTCGTCGTCACGACGCAGGACGGCGCGCAGACCTTCGTGCTGACCGCGTTCGACGGGCCGAACGGCACCGGTCATCCGCTGTCGACCGCGACGATACCGGTGCCGCCGATGACGGGCGCGCAGACCAACGTTCCCGTCACGCTCGACGGGATCGTGCAAACGGTCAGCTTTTCACTGCAGGGAACGTTCACGAAAGGTGTTCCGGCGACGCTGCCGTTGCTCGTGCTCGCGAAAGATGCCGCGGGCGCGATCATCGTGAGCCCCGGGAACTACACCGTTCCGATCGGGTTGCGAAACAGCGACCCGTCGGAATCGTTCGCGCTCTCGACGTCGTCCGTGGGGGCGCCCGGTACGAACGTAACGCTCTCCTACAGCGGCTTTGCTTCCGCGACCGGGACGGTCGTCAGCGCGACGGCGGGAACGTCGTCGCTCGGCAGCGTCTCAATCGGCTTCGGCGCTTCTCCCGGCCCGACGACGACCCCGACTGCGAAGCCGACGGTGACGCCGACACCGACTGCCGCGCCGACGCCGACACCGATTCCCACGGCGACGCCCACGCCGACGGCAACGCCCTCGCCGACCGCGACGCCAACGCCGACGGCGACGCCCACACCGACCGCTGTCCCGACGGCGACGCCGGGACCCTCCTGCGGCGCACCGCAAATCACGTTCCCCGGCAAATACTCGACCTTCGTCGTGAACGGGAACTTCCTGACCGCGGGCGGAGGCGTCTACAGCAACGACCCGAGCAACTCGATCTACGTTCGGTACAACTACGTCGTCGCCACGCCGGCGCCGACGCCGGCGCCGACCGTGACGCCGACACCCGCGCCGACGCCGATTCCGACGGCGACGCCCACACCGAAGGCATACTACGTCTACACGGGCTCGTACTCGATCACCGACCCGCTCACGGACATCGTCACGACCGGCTGCGTGATCTTCTTGACGACGCAAGACGGCAGTCCCGTCGTCGGATCGAGCGCGGACAACGCCGAGGGCATTGGTACGATCGCCACGACGCTGAGTCCCGTGTCGATCGCCTCGACCGGGACCGTAAACATCGGGTTGACGATTGTCGGAAGCACGGGAACCGGATCGATCAATCTCTCGGACGGCGAAACCGGCACGATCACGATCACCGGCCGAAGCTCGGTCATGTTGAGCCGCGCACGACTGCCGAAAGCCCGTACGCTGCGATGAGCCTCTTCGTGCTACGGCATCGTCGGGTTCAGAGCGTGGTTGAAGAACGCGACGATCCTCGTAAAGGCGTCGGCACCGCCGCGGCCGTTGGCCTCGGGTGAGCCGCCGAGGAGGATCGTCGTGATCGGCGTTGCTTGGTACGATGCGGCCGCCGGTGCGCCGGAGAACGGCAGCGCGTGGCCGGCGCCGTGCTCCACGACGACGGCGTCCGATGCGTCGCGGCGGGCCGCGTGTCGGCGAGCGTGGATCGCGTTGCACGCGTCGACGCTGTTCCATTCGTGATCGTCGTCGCCGGCGATGCACAGCACCGGACCACCGATGCGCTCGACCGGGATCGTCGCATCGGTGCGCGTCGCGGCCGTCGCGGACGCTAACGAAGCGTCGAACGTGTCGCGGAACGAGATCGTCCCGCCGCGCTGAAAGGCGCGTCCGACCGCGGCGTCGGCGGTGGTGTCGGACGGAACATACGGAACCGGCGTGCCGCCCGCGCTCCACGACGACGTTTCCGGCGCGCCCGATCCGAACGCTAGTCCGAACCAGACGTACGCGGTTGGTGCGACGACGGCGACAGCCCGAATGCGCGAATCGCGCGTCGCCGCGAGCAGTGCGAGCTCAGCGCCTTTCGAACCGCCTTCGATGCCGATGTGCGCGCGATCGACTTCCGGGCGTGCCGCGAGCCAGTCGATTCCGCGCGTCACCGTCTCGACGGGAATCGCGCTGAGCTCTTTCGGCAGCGGATCGATGCCGAAGTAGGCCAGCGCGAGCGCTGCGTATCCATGCTGCGCGAACCGTTGCGCATCAGCCGCATGCAGTCCGCCCTCGCTCCCGCCGAGCACGACGATCGCCGGATGACGCTTCCCGTCCGCGGGCGCATAATACGTGCCGACGAGCGTCCCGCTCGCCACGTCAACCTTCGTCAAGCCCGGGGCGGTCACCGGCGCAGAGGCCGGCGACCGAGCGCTCACGCTCGCCGCGGTGAGCAACTGCGCGGTGACGACGACGGCTGCGGCGAGAGCGCGCAGGCGCGTAATCCGGGGCTCGATGTTCATGGTCTCATCGTAGTCATTGCGGCGCGGGGCCGCCATCGCCGCCGGTCACCGAGCGTCGGTGACAATCGTCATCCTGCGCGGATCATTTCTTCTTGCGCTGGTGCAGCCAGATTTGATTCCCGTCGGGATCGCGCACGACCGAGATGAGACAGTTCGTCAGCTCGTGCGGTTCGCTCGCTTCGACGCCGCGGCCGGCGAGCGCGCTGCGGTACGTCGGCAGATCGTCCACCTCGAGCGCCAGCGACTGCGCCGAGCCCGGGGTTCCGACCTGTTCGAAGTTGCCGATCCCGAACGTCGCGCCGTCGACGTCGAACTCGGTCCAGAAGTCGTTGGCGAAGTCGGTCTTGGTGAGGCCCAGGCCGTCTTGGTAAAACGCGAGGGCGCGCGGCATGTCGGTGACCGGATACATGGTGAACGCGATGTTGCTGATGGCCATCCGGGTTCGTTGTATGAAATTCGCCGCGCGCCCTGGCCGCCGAGAAGCAGGAAGCGCCGATCCCGACAACCGAGCCGCCTTCGAATGTTGATCGTCCTGAAGTACGGCGGGAACGCGATGGCCGCCGAAGACGCGGAAGATCCGACGCTCGACGAGGTCGCCGCCCTCGCCGCGCGCGGCGAGCGCGTCGCGCTCGTTCACGGCGGCGGCCCGCAGATCGACGCGGAGCTGCACCTCAAGGCGATCGACGAGGTCCGCGTGCAAGGGCTGCGCGTCACCGGCCGGGCGACGCGCGACATCGTCGAGTACGTCCTCTGCGGAACCGTCAACAAGGCGCTGGTGCGCGCGCTCGCGCGGCGCGGCGCGCGCGCGGTCGGGATCTCGGGTCAGGACGGCGCGCTCCTCGGCGCGCGCCGCGCCGGAACGCTCGGCGGCATCGACCTCGGCTACGTCGGCGACATCGCCGGCGTCGACCCGGCGGCTGCGCGCGCGCTCCTCGACGCCGGCTTCGTGCTCGTCGTCGCGCCGCTCGCGGTCGACGTCGACGGCGGCGGCGCGCTCAACGTCAACGCCGACACCGCCGCCGGCGCGCTCGCCGGCGCGCTCCGCGCCGACGCCTACGTGGTGATCACCAACGTCGCCGGCGTCCGCCGCGACGTCGACGACCCCGCCTCGATCATCCCACGGCTCACCGTCGCCGAAGCCGAAGGGTTTCTGGCCGACGGTACGTTCACCGACGGGATGATCCCGAAGATGCGCGCCGCGATCGCCGCCGTGCGGACCGGCGCGAAGAGGGCGGTCGTCGCGGGCGCCGGGTACGGCGCGATCGACGCCGCGCTGCGGGGGATCGGCACGGAATTAACCGCCTAGGGACGAACGCTTGCGGGGTGCAGCCACCGCACGCCGTTTCTTTCAGCGGCGATCTTGATATTTGGAAGGAAGAAGAGGTCGACGCCCGGCTCGCCACGATCGACGGATCGGCGCCGGTGCTGATCGACCTTTCCGCGGTGCGGTACCTCGACAGCGCTTTCTTGAGCGCGCTGATCCGGCTACGCCGCCGGATCCCCGACTCCCCGATCACGATCGTTGTCGAGGTACCTTCTGTACGGCGTATCTTCTCGATTACCCAGCTCGATCAGCTCTTCGAGATCGTTCCTTTCCGGCCAGACTAGCCGTGCGGGAGTGACAGCACTCTTCGGACACCGCTAAGCTCTTGCGGATCGGTACACATGTACCGATTCAGTAACGGGACCGTCACGCATTAGTGTGACCGGCCACGCTTTACATTGGAAAGAGCAGGTCTCTCGTGCATCTCATCCTCATCGCCCTGGTCGGACTCCTCACGGTCGGAGCGTCGCCCTGGCTCCCCCGCGCCCACGGATCCGCCGCGCCGGCGACCGGCACGGCCGCAACCGCTGCCGCGCCACACGCCGTCGCTCCGGCTCCGCCGCCGGCCCGCATGGACGGTGTGATCGGAGGGGGTCCCTCCGACCCCGTTCACTGACGGAATCCGGCGCTCGGCAGCGAAGTCCGTCGCGATAATGCAGGGGGCGTCCCCGAGACGCCCTCCGTATGCTGGGTGTGGAACTTTGATCGCCGAACAGGTACATAAATCACGGCATCTTAGCCGTGCAACGTTCGCGGACGCGATGCGCGCGTGGTTTGCCGGCGACTTCGACGGTTGCTTGGCGCTCTGCGAGCGCGTCCGTCCGAACGACGTCGACATGGTCTCGCAGCTCGCGCTGCTGCGCGCGCGCGCCCACCTCCGTCTCGGTCGTCCGGACGAGGCGATCGCCATCGTGCGCGGCGTCTTTGTCGCGCACGGCACCCTCGACGCCTCGCTCACCGCGCGGATGCTGCTCGGCACGGCATACGTGCGGCGCGGTGACCATCGCGCCGGACTCGAGCTGCTCGAGCACGTCTACGGCGGCGCCGACGGTGCGCACCCGACCGTCCGTTCCGAGATCGCGCTGAACATCGGCCTCGCGCACTACGGTTTGCGCGAGCTCGACGAGGCCGACCGTGCGCTCGACCTCGTCTCGCCGGCCGCCGACATCGTTCACGCGCGCGCGCTCGAGTACCGCGGCTGGGTCGCGAGCGCGCGCTGCGACTACGCGACCGCGATGCAGCTCTTCGAAGCGGCGCTGCGACGTCTCGATGAGTGCCGCCACTACGACCGCTTCCTCGAAGCGAACGCGATGTACGGGCTCGCGGTCCTCGCGGCCGAGCGGCTCGACCGCAACGCGTTCATGGTGGTCGAGCAACGCGCGGAGCGGTTCGACTGGACCGCCGGGGGGCTCGCCTCCCCGCTCTTCGGCGTGACGTACTCCGCTTCGATGATGGACGAGGCGAACGGCCGTACGCGCGAAGCGCTGCGCTGGGCGCGCGAAGCCGAGACCGCCGCGCCGACCGAGGCGACGAAGCTGCTCGCGATGTGCCGCCGCGCGACGGTGCTGCGCAACGTCGACGAACGGTTCGCGCACCACGACCTGGTCGGGCAGATTCGCGAACGCATGCGCGCGCTCGATCTGTCGCGCGCGAGCGGTTACGAAAAAGAAGTGCCGCCGGCGCTCGCGATCGAGCTGGCGTGGAGCGGCGACGTCCTCGGGGCGCGCGCGCTGCTCAAGCAGTACGACGCGCCGGCACCGACCACGGCGATGTCGTCGCTGCTCGACGACCCGCGGCCGGCCGGCGCGCGGATGTTCGCCGAAGCGGTCGTCGCCGACGGCGCCGGCGATCTGCAAACGGCGCACCACCGCTACCGCGAGGCGTTTCAAATCTTTCACCGCCACGGCTTCGAGCGGCGCGCGCTGCACGCCGCGCTGCGCCTGGGCGAGCTGACCGGACAAACCTATCTGCTGGAGTACGTCGACCGCGTGCTGCGCAAGCTCTCCGCGCACTCACCGCTGCGGCTGCGCGCGCGCCGCCACAACCCGACGCTCACCGACCCCGTCGTCTCCGATCTCTCGCGCACCGAGCGCGCCGTGCTGCAGCTCGTCTGCGACGGAAAATCGACCGCGGAGATCGCGACGCTGCGGAACCGCTCGAAGCAGACGATCCGCAACACCGTTTCGCGGATCCTGTCCGCGTTCGAGGTCGGCGACCGTCAGGCGCTGCTGCGTGAGTGCATGCGGCGCGGGATCGTCACTCGCTAGAATCTCCGCGGCGGGCATGCTCGTCGGCGTTCGGATCGGGCTTCGTTTTGGGCGGCACCGCGTTCAGGTCGAGCGGCTGCAGTCCGGCGGCGCGCAGCGCGTCGTTGAGCGGCCGCACGTAGCCGCTCTCGAAGTCACGGAAGCGCGTGCGCGCGGCCGAGCCTTCGCGCACCAAGGCCAGGCCCTCGACGCGCTGCGGCTCCGTCGGCGGGCCCGGGGAGAGGTCGGTGATGAAGGTCAGCACGCGCTCGCGCAACAGATCTTCGAGGAAGTCGTTGTCTTGATCGTTCACCGGCTGCGAGCTGATCGTCGCTTCGACGCGCTTTGCCTCGGCGAGGACCGCGCGCGCGCGTTCGGCGAGCGCCGGATCCTTGATCGCGGTGAGGCGGTCGGGGATCTGCACGCGCACGTTGTCGAGCCCGTTCAGCGCGTCGTCGAGCGCCGAGAGCTCCCAGTACATCGCGCGCTGGAAGAGGTAGCCGCTCACCTCGGATTGCGCTGAGACGATCCGCCGGTCGGGGTGGACGCGCAGCTTCTGCGCGTACGTCTTGCCCTCGCGCAGCAGACGAACGGTGTACGTTCCGCTGAGCACGGGGACGCCGCTCTCGGGGCCCTGGTTCCATTTCGCGATCCGGCGCCACGGCGTCGGCGGGTCTTCGGTGAGATCCCAGGCGACGCGGTTGTAGCCGGCCAGGTTCGTCACGTTGGGGACGTCCTCGCCGCCCTCGTCATGCGTCCCGGAGATGTGTCGGACGACCCTGCCGCGGGCGTCGACGATCTCCAGTGTGGGCGCCGTTTTCGCGGGCGCCGATTGCCAGAACGTGAATTCCGACGGCGCAGCGTCTTCCGCACCGCGCGCGTTCACCGTCGGCGTGTAGCGCTCGAGCGGCTGCGCGTCGCGCGGCGCGAACAGTTTCGCGTCGGCGGTTTGCGCGGTGCGCGTGCCGCGCAGCGCGGTCAGATCGTCGAAGACGTACATCCCGCGGCCGTGGGTCGCGGCGATCAGATCGCCGGAAACCGGCTGCACCGCGAGGTCGCGGACTTCGACCGCCGGCATTGGCGCCGGAAACGGCTTCCAGCTCGCGCCGGCGTCGTCGCTCCACCACACGCCTTTACCGGTTCCGGCGTACAGCACGTTCGCGCTGTTCGGGTCGTCGCGCACGACGTGCACCTCGGTCTGCGGCAAGCCGCTCGCGATCGCGCGCCACGTCTTCCCGAAGTCACGCGTGACGTAGACGTACGGCGCGCGGTCGCCGACGTAGTGCCGGTCGACGACGGCGTACGCCGTGCCGGCGGCATGATGCGACGCTTCGATGTTCGGGATGCGGCCGTCGGCGTCGACGCCGGGGATCGAGACGTTCGACCAGTGTGCGCCGCCGTCGCGCGTGAGCTGCACGACGCCGTCGTCGGTCGACACCCAGATCGTCTTCGCGGCAAGCGGCGAGGGGCTGATCGCGAGCAGCGTGTCGAACGTCTCCGCGCCGGTGACGTCGAGAACGACGCCGCCGGAGAGATTCTGCCGCTCTTTCAAATTGCGGGTCAGATCGGGGCTGATCGCGGTCCAGTGCGCGCCCGCGTCGGTGCTGCGGAAGAGCACGTTGCCGCCGGTGTAGACGGCGCGCGCGTCGTGCGGGTCGAACGCGATCGGCGTCTCCCAGTTGAAGCGGTACTTCAAGCGGTGCGGTGCGACGACGTTCTGGTCGCGCAGGTACGGCGAGACGTCGGCCTGCGTCTGCGTGCGCTTGTCGAAGCGCGAGAGCGTCCCTTCGTTGTCGCCGCCGCCCGCCGCCGCCCAGATCGTCCGCGGATCGCGCGGGTTCGGGACGACCCACGTCCCGTCGCCGCCCTGCACCTTGTACCAGTCGCTCGGCAAGATCCCGCGCGGGTCGCCGGTGCGCACGGGCACGCACCACGCGCCGTTGTCCTGCAACCCGCCGCAGACGTGATACGGCTGCTGGAAATCAAATGCGACGTGGTAGAACTGCGAGATCGGAATCGTGTTCCGCCACGACCACGTCCCGCCGCCGTCGTGCGAGAGCCCGACGCCGCCGTCGTTCCCTTCGAGGATCGTGCGGCCGTTGGCGGAGATCCACAGATCGTGGTGGTCGCCGTGCAGCCGCCGCCCGCTCACGTGCCACGTCTTGCCGCCGTTGCTGCTCTCGGCGAGCAGCACCGAGACGGAGAAGAGGTGATCCGGATCGTGCGGGTCGACGACGATCCGCGAATAGTAGAACGGCCGCTCGTTGATCAGCGTGTTGCTCGACGTCAGCTTCCAATTCGCGCCGCCGTCGTCGGAGCGCCACAGCAGACCGTCCTTCGACTCGATCAGCGCGTAGACGCGCTTGTTGTCGCTCGGTGCGAACGCGAGCGCGATCCGTCCCACCGATCCTGCCGGCAGACCGTTGCCGCTCACGCGCTTCCACGTCGCGCCGCCGTCGCTCGAGCGGTAGATCCCGTCGTCGTCGCCGCCGCTGGCGAGGTTCCACGACGAACGGCGGAAGCGCCACATCCCGGCCAGCATCACGTCGGGGTTCTTCGGGTCGACGGCGAGATCGGACGCGCCGACCGACGGACCGGCGTACAAAGTCTTCGTCCAAGTTTGCCCGCCGTCGGTGCTGCGGAAGATCCCGCGCTCGCTGCTGTCGCGGAACGGATCGCCGAGCGCGGCGACCAGGACGCGTTTCGGATCGCGCGGGTCGAGGATCACGCGCGCTATCTGCGAGGTGGCGGTCAGGCCGAGGTGCGCCCACGTCTTCCCGCCGTCGGCGGAATGGTAGACGCCGTCGCCTGGGATCACGTCGTTGCGCGGCCACGGCTCGCCGGTCCCGACCCACACGTCGTTCTTATCGCGCGGCGAGATCGCGATCGCGCCGATCGACTGCGTTCCGGCTTTGTCGAAGACGGGCGTCCAATCGGTGCCGGCGTTCGTCGAGCGCCACACGCCGCCGCCCGCCGCGCCGGCATAGAGCAGCGCCGGATCGAGGTCGGTCCCCGCGACGGTCGCGACGCGGCCGCCCGAGACCGCCGGCCCGAGGCTGCGCCAGTGCAGCGCCGGCGCCGGCGATGCCGACGGAGCGGGCGAGGGCGATGCGTTCGGCCGGCCCGACTCTTGCGCCGATGCGACGGCGAACAGCGCGAGGAACAACGCCACGGGCGCGACGAGCGGAAACAACGAGCGGCGAAGGGACATCGCCCTTCTCGTACGCGGCGCCTCACGGAGCTCCCGTCAAGACCGGCCGGGGAAGCGAGCGTTCCGGCGCGAACGCGCGCGCATGTCCCTCTCCGCGATCATCGACGTCGCCATCGTTCTGACGGCGATCTACGTCTCGTTGAGCTGTCTGTGCTCGTGGATCCAAGAGCAGATCGCCGCGGCGCTGCGGCTGCGCGGCGAGATGCTGTACCGCGGGATCCTGAACCTCGTGTTCGGGCATCCCGAGGTCGTCGAGCGGATCTTCAGCCACCCGCTGGTGACGACCGGCGTGAAGGCCGCGCCGGCCGGAGCGGCGCCTCCGGCCGCCCAGCCGCAGATCGTCTCGACGCTGCAAAGCATTCTGCGCACGATCCAGACCTATCGCCCCTCGTATGTCGACGCGCGCAACTTCTCGGTCGCGTTCTGGCAGAGCATCAGCGAGACGCAGAACCCGCCGCTCGACGACGTCGCGCCGCTGCTCGTCGAGACGCCGATGACGCTGCTCGAAGATCTCAAAGGGCCGGTGAACGCGCTCGCCGGACCGTATCCGAACCTGCACAAGACGTGCCTCGCGCTGATCGCGCAGTCACAAGGCGACTACCAGAAGCTGCTCAGCACCACCGACGGCTGGTTCGAAGCGCAGATGGATCGCGTGACGGGCTGGTACAAGCGCCAAGCGCAGTTCATCCTGATCGCGATCGCGCTGCTGGTCGTCTCGTTCACCGGGATCGACTCGATCGAGGTCGCGAAGCGGTTGTATCTCGATCCCGAGATGCGGACCGCGATCGTGCAGCCGGTCGTCGACACGGTGCAATCCGCGGCTGCGTCGCCGCCGCCGTCGCTGCAGCAGCCCTCGCCGGCCGGCGGTCCGCCGGCGGTTACGGCAAGCGCGGCGCAGGAGACCGCGGTGGCGCAGACGCTCGACCAAGTGCTGCAGTCGACGAGCCTCGCGCAGATCACCCATCTCTCGCTGAACCCGTTCTCGAACTGGCCGCACCACACGATCGGGATGATCCTCACGCTGATCGCGCTCTCGCTCGGCGGCCCGTTCTGGTTCGACCTCCTCTCGCTCTTCGTCAACGTGCGCGCGACCGGGCGCAGACCGGATCGCTCCGACCAGCCGGCGCGATGATCGGTGCCGGCCGGGCTAGACGCCGGCAACCCTTTGTGGTACAAAGTTAGCGCTATGACGATTCGACCGATCCTCGCGCTCGCGCTCGCAGCGTCGCTCGCCGGTCCGGCCGCCGCGCTCGCCGACCCGCTCTCGGTCTTTCAGCCGACGCAGGTTCGCGCCGTCTCGGTGAGCCCGACCGACGTTCGCGCGATCAGCTCGCTCCCGCCGCTCGAAGCGTTCGGGACCGTCCGCGGGACGCGGATCCCCGGCGTCGACGAAGTCGCCTCGGCAAGCGAGGCCGCGCAAGACGCCGGCTATGCGCTGCGACTGCCCACGACCGTGCCGGCGTCGCTCGCGAAGGACGCGCACTACCAAGTCACGCAGCGCGCACGCACGTCGTTCACGTTCTCGCAGACGAAAGCCGCCGCGTGGGCGCGCGATCACAAGGTCGTGCTGCACCCGCTTCCCAGCGGGTTGAACGGCGCGACGTATACGGCGACGCTGCAGCCGATCGCGGTGGTGACGTACGGTACGATGCCCCGCAAGCGCGGCGGGCACGGACCGCGCGCAGGCTCGTTCCTCGCGATCGTGCAGGCACCGGTTCCGACCGTCACCTCGAGCGGCGCGACGCTGCAGACGCTCAGCGACTGGTTCGCGGCGCAGCCCGGCATCTCGCGGCGACTGGTGGCGCAGATCAAGGCGCTCGGCGACCCGTCGCAGACGATCCCGATCCCGGTGCGCTTCAACGAGCAGACCGCGGCGAAGATCACCGTCGACGGCGTGCAAGGTCTCGCGATCGGCGACGAGACGGGGATCGGCACCGCGATCGTGTGGACGAAGGACGGCAAGCTGTACGCCGTCGCCGGAACGTTCCCGCAGAGCGAAGTGCTCGCGCTCGCGAACGATCTGAAGTAGTGCCCGACGGCGACGCGATCGTCGCGCGCGGGCTCGCCAAACGCTACGGCCGCGTCGACGCGCTGCACGACTTGAGCCTGCGCGTCGCGCGCGGCGAGTGTCTCGGTTTCCTTGGACCGAACGGCGCGGGGAAGTCGACCGCGGTGAAGATGCTGGTCGGGCTCGTCCGTCCGACCGCGGGCGCCGCCGAGATCCTCGGCCGCCCGCTCGGCGATCTGCGCGTCCGCGCGCGCGTCGGATATCTGCCGGAGCTGTTCCGCTATCCCGACTGGCTCGCCGCGCGCGAGGTGCTCGCGTTCCACGCGCGCCTCCTCCGGCTGGAGCATGCGTCGCACGCGATCGATGCGGCGCTCGACGAGGTGAGCTTGCGCGAGCGCGCGCGCGACCGCGTCGGAACGTACTCGAAGGGGATGCAGCAGCGGCTCGGGCTCGCGGTCGCGCTGCTCGGCGCGCCGGAGATCGTCTTTCTCGACGAGCCCACCTCGGCGCTCGATCCGGTCGGGCGCAGCGACGTGCGCGCCTTGATCGAACGGCTGCGCGCACGCGGCACGACGGTCTTTCTCAACTCGCATCTGCTCGGCGAGGTGGAGCGCGTCTGCGACCGCGTGTGCATCGTCGACCGCGGCCGCGTGGTCGCCGAAGGGACGGTCGACGCGCTGACCGGCGGCGAGGTGCGCGGCGCGCGCGTGCGGCTCGACGACGGCTGGCACGAGTACGACGTCGCACCCGCGGAGATTCCCGATCTGGTCGCGCGGCTCGTGCGCGAAGGCGCGCGCGTCCACGCCGTCGAGCCGAAGCAGACCTCGCTGGAAGACCGCTTCATCGCGCTGGTGCGGCACGAATGAACGTGCTGCTGTTCGCCTCGCTGACGCTGCGCGAGCTGGTGCGCCGCCGGCTGGTCGCCGCGGTCGTGGTGCTCTCGCTCGTGATCGTCGCGTTCACCGCGTGGGGGCTGCACCGGCTCGCGACCACGCAGGTCGACGGCGCGCCGCTCGGCGATCCCGTCGTGCGCAGCTCCGCCGCGGCGATCGTCATCCTGCTCGCGTTTCTGTTCTCGTTCGTGCTCGCGCTCGGCGCGGCGCTGGTCGGTGCGCCGGCGATGGCGGAGAGCATCGCGAACGGCGAGATCCTGGCGGTGCTCGCGCGGCCGGTGCGGCGCGCCGAGGTCGTGCTCGGCCGCTGGCTCGGTACCGTGCTCGCGCTGGCGGTGTACGTCGCCGCGGTCGGCGGGATCGAGCTGCTCGTCGTGCGCGTGACGACCGGCTACGTGCCGCCGCATCCGCTGACCGCGCTGGCATTCCTCGCGGGCGTCGCGGCCGTCGTGACGACGTGCGCGATCGCGCTCGCCACGCGGCTCGCAGCGCTCGCCGCCGGGATCGTCGCCGCGCTGCTGTTCGGGCTCGCGTGGATCGCCGGGATCGTCGAAGCGATCGGGATCGCGCTTGGCAACCAGCGCATGGCCGACGTCGGAACGGTCGTCGCGCTGATCTTTCCGTCGGACGCGTTGTGGCGCGGCGCGCTCTACGCGCTGCAGCCGGCCGTCTTCACCGCCGGTGCAGCGAACGCGAGCGCGGCCTCGACGGTGAACCCGTTCGCCGTGCTGTCGCCGCCGCCGGCTGCGCTGCTCGCGTGGGCGTGCGGATGGATCGTCGTCGTGCTCGTCGCCGCGGTCGTGCTGTTCCGCAGTCGCGACCTCTAACGAAGCGGACGCCGCCGGTCGTCCCCGGGGTGTAGGCGAACACCGCTCGCGCGGGCTCGCAGGAACGACCGACGGCGTGATGCGCGTCCCCGGACGCCCGGTCCGTACACCCGGTCTCGGTGTGGAGAGACTTGGGGCGCCCGCGCGCGGAGCGCGCCGGGTCACGCATCTATGCTCCGGTAGCACACTTCCGCGCATCACGCAATACCACACTACGAAACCGTCTGAGTATACTTCCCGCGTGGCCGTACGGTTCGGGGAGCGTTTGCGCGCGCTGCGCGAGCAGCAGAAGATGACGCCGAGCGCACTCGCCCACGAGGTGGGTGTAACCGAAGGCGCGATCCGGCAAATGGAGTCGGGGCAAACGAAAAGCGCGAGCTTCCTCGTCGGGTTGAAGCTGGCGGACGTGCTCGGGGTCAGCGCGGTGTACCTCGCGATCGGCCGCGAGAATCTTTGGGAAACGGGATCACCGTCGCCGCAGCTTTCGGTTCTCGAGCGTCTCGATCGGCTCGAGCGTCATATGATGCAAACAACTGCAGCACAACGTCCCGCGAAAGCAGCGGAAGGCCGGCGGCGCGCCGGTACTCGTCGAAAAGCTCAAGAATAATCTCAGGCGGCGGATCCATGCCGCTGTTGTAGCGCGCTGGGGTGCCATAGGGCTGGCACGGTGCTGCTGGCCCGGAACGCAACACCCTCGCGAGAACGTGTTCGCCTTGCGAGAAGATCAAGCCATTGGCCGGTTCTGAAGCGAGGGGAGCGAGCCCGCGCACTTGATCGGCGTGAGCGCGCACTACGTCGCGGCGGCTGCCGTTGTCGACTCGCCTATCTATTTCTGCTCCCGACTGGGCTATTTTTGTGGCGCAATACGATGAATATTTGGCGCAATCGGATTCGCGCCGTGCGGTGCGGCCACATTACTCTGCTTGGAGTATGAACGGGGCGCTCGCGTGAAGGCATTGTCCTTAATGAAATCGGTCGAGGCTTCGATTTCGAGGACGTTTGTGCGCAATGAATAAAGTCCGATTCGAAGCCTTCTCCGACAGCGTGTTCGCCTTCGCGATCACGCTGCTGGTTCTCGGCATCTCGCTACCAGAATCGCATTACGCAGCGAATCACGATCTCGCAGCTGCGTTACTGCACCTCTGGCCTAATCTGATCGCGTACATTCTGTCGTTCGTAGTGATCGGCATCATGTGGCAGAACCACCATGCGCTATTCCGGCTAGTGGACCGCGTCGACCGTCGGATCGTGTTCCTCAACCTTTTACTGCTGGCTGGTACCGCATTCATCCCCTTTGCTACCAACACGCTCGGATCGTATCCCTCGATGCCGGCAGCGGCGTTTCTCTATGGCTTAGCGCTCTCGTTCACGGGAGCAATGTTCACCGCGATGATGAATCGCCTCATGGTTACGCATGCATTCAGGCCGGGCGTCCCCGAAGCAACGATCGCGCAGACGGTTCGAAGGTTCCTTACCGGCTGGATAACATATCTGATCGCTACGTTGCTCGCACTGGTCGCGCCGATTGTAAGCCTCGTTGCATATATGGCGGTCGCGCTTTACGGTCTGATCCCCGCAGGAGTCGACGCCGATATCTAATGCCGTGCCCGGACCGCTCAAGTTGGCGCGATGGCACCCGTGCCCCCCGAGGGACGCGTCGCTGCATTACCTCGACTCGGTTGTCGACTCAACCGTGGTACGCCATTTCGCCGGCGTGCTGCCTTCCCAGCCTTGAAAGGCGCGTACGAAAGAATTGGCTTCGGCAAATCCGAGGAGAAATGCGATCTCGGCTACGCCTAGGCCCGTGCTTGTGAGCATTCGCCGAGCTAATTGATGACGAACATCGTCAAGGACGTCCTGGTACGTCGTGCCGAGCTCGCCAAGCCGGCGCTGCAGCGTGCGTCTACTCATGCCCAGAGACTTCGCGACTTTCGTGATGGTCGGACGATTTCCACAGATCATCACCTCTAGAGCATCGCGGACTTGGTCCGCCGCTGTACGTGGCCGATCATTTTGGTCGAGCGCCAGCTCCAAGCCGGGCACCAACAGAGCGAGCAGCTGGGCGTTGCGCCGGAGCATCGGAAGTGCGAGGACTGACTCGTCAAAGACGATAACATCGCGCGGTGCATCGAAGAGGACGTTGCAGCCGAAGTGTCGTCGAAGGGCTGCCTCGTTCGCCTGTCTCCTGGTTAATTCCAGGCGCTGCGGATGCACCGACGTTCGGGTTCCGTATTGTGCAAGGCGCACAACGCCGGCGAAGATGAGATCGGTCAACAACGCCGGTGGGTGGTCGTTCGTGAACAGCCAGTCGAAGGTTAGTCGAACCTCGCCATTTCGGACCTCGATCGAGATCCTCTCGGGACAAACGATGCGCTTGTATCGGGCGAGCTTCTGCAGCCCCTCGCCAAGCGTCGCCGAGTGCAAGGCCGCGAGCGCCACAGCGTTCTCCTCGTCGGTCAGCGCTTCGAGTCCAAGGCGCAGCCCAAGGTCGGGATCCGCGCCGCTTTCTTCTACGGCGCGCCAGAGCGAAAAGAACTCCGTCGTCGTGCCCTGAGGTCTCGCGACGTCGAAACGGGAACGCGTCAGCTTCGCTCGACGAAGAATTGCGTCAACATCAAGGCCGACCCGCCCGAGACGCTCGAACAGAGCTACGGGCATGGGCACGAGGTCATTCACGGAACCGTTGGACGTCACGGCATGGTTCGACTTTTCCCCTCCGTCGCGTCCATCCTGTCACGACGCGACGCCAAGAGCCTCGCCGGGATATAACCGAGGATAATCCGCAAGCGGCACATCGACATCAGTATGCGCACCGCTAGGTGATTTCCAAGCGGGCGATCTTATCGTTTGCTAACGTGAACTTGAAATCCAGTTCGACCGGACTGTTGGGGAAGTTCCCGGTCAGACGTGCATGTAGAGTCACACTGTCAGTCGCGAACGACGCTTCGAGCGGCTCGATTGCATATTCGTATTTTGTTGTGGCACTTTGACTCCAGGCCTTAATCGCGTCGGTGCCGCGATAGTCTTTGCTTTCGTCTCGTACAAAGGCGTCATCGGTTAAAGCAGCGCGCAACCAGATCGGGGTCTTTGGCTTTGTCAGCGGCAAGATAGTCGGCGAGCGGGCGCGGCAAATTCGTGAGCATGAAGTCTCCTCTGTGTCTCATTGGGGTGAACGCACGACGATGGTGCTCTTTGCGTCAGGCGCTGGTCACGGTCCGGAAGACGGGCCAGCCAATCTCGGTTCGCAGTTGGCTCTCGTCCGTCGTATCTTCGTCCGTTACAAGGTAATGCTCACGAATCGGGCCCTCGACTCCAAGCGCTCGTTCTGCCACGTGGGTCCCAAGGGGCCCATAGGTTCGGTCGGCCTCGCGGAGCGGCCCTTGGTGAACGGCGATGGCCAGTTCGACCGGAGGAAGCTCGCTGACGCGGATGTGCCCTGAGAGTTCGAATCGATCCGCGATCGGAACGAAGACGACCGCCTCGCCGACGTCGTCCGTGAACAGCTCCGTCGCATAAAGTCCGCCTGAAGGGGCGACGGGGCGGACTTCGGCGGCACGGAGGGCCCGATAGATCTCCGCGAACGAATCCGACCACCAAGGTCCAAGCTCATCGCGGTTCACGGTCTTTGCTATCGACGCCACGCGAAGGCGCGGAATAGCGCGGTACTCCACCGAGATGGCCGGAGGCGCCGCTTCGAGTAGCCCGCGCAGCGACGATACGATCGACTGAGTTTGCTCGAGTTCGGACTCCATGCGCATGAGGTGTGCGACGATCAGCGCGTTGCGAGCCGCGATATCGGGTGCGCCAAGGACGGCCTTGACCTGCTCGACCGGCATCCCGAGATCGCGGAACCGGCGGATCACCTGTGCCGTTGGAACCTGGGCGGTTTCGTACGAGCGGTAGCCGGAATGCGGATCCACATCCGTAGGTTCCAGCAATCCCAGATCGTGGTAGTGGCGCAGGGCTTTGACGCTGAGATGCGTCATCCGCGAGAAGTCGCCGATCGACAACTTGACTGGCATGGACTAACTCTGCGCCCTCCCCCAGGGGCAGAGTCAATCCCCGGAGTGCTCGTAGATTCGTTTTACTTGTGGTTCCACCGGGACCGACAGCGTTAACGCGGATTTTTGTCTCCCTCGCCGGCCTAGGAATTAGCAGAGCCCTGATCGGGGCTGCCACGGTAAATATCGTGCCTGGAAGAAGTCGCTGATCGACAGCGTCGCGTCCACGAACACAATTTGGGTCTCCCCCTGTGGGAGAGTCGAACGGAAAATCCGCTCTTGACCCTCCCTCCGCGGGAGGGGAGATGCTACGGCGGCCGGCCCGCGAGAAAAAAGCTTGCTCACGTCGGCTGAACATCACAGAGGAGGATCAAAATGAAGCTACTTGGATTGGATCACGTCGGAATCATCGTGCGGGATATCGACGAAAGCGTCGCTCGGGCGGGCGCCACCGTCGACGGCAGAGCCGTTGGCGACCGTTTTGTCTCCGACAACATCGACTTGCAAGTTCTGACGGTCGGCAAATCGACCTTGGAGTTGATCGAGGTCCGGAATGCGGGTTTCGGCATGCCGAAGCTCAAGGATGGCGAGACTGCGGTCCTCGGCCATTTCGCGATTGAGGTTGAGGACCTCGACGACGTCAAGGCCGAGCTGACACGCCGAGGCGTCGCCTTGGAGGGCGAGACCGACACCGACGCGGTCCGCTTCATCTTCACGGTGCCACAGACGACGGGCGGCGTGACGGTGCAGTTCATGGATTATAAGGGCCACCGACAGGGCGCGTGAGCGCCGAGGGGTTTAACGCCGTCGTTGCGGCGGCGCGGACGTCGACCTCTCGGACAGACGATCCTGCGCGGCCGCTAGGCGGCGAGTTTGACAGGACAAGCCTGAGCGCTTCGGCCCACCCCACATACCAATTGAAAAGAAGAACTACATGCCAGACACTAATGAGCTACTTCAACAAGCACAAGAGGGTCCCGTGACGGATCTAGCAGAGAACAAGCGGATCGTGATCGATTACTACACGACGGGGTTCTCGGGAAATCCCGAGAAGGCGGCCGCCGACTACCTCGCCCCAGGGTACATACAGCACAACCCGACAGTCGCAGACGGTCCCGACGAGTTCATCCGGGGCGTGCACCTGTTGCGGGACCGGTACCCGAACATGAGGCTAGAGATCAAGCGAGTCATCGCGGAGGGCGATCTCGTCGCAACCCATTCGCATGTCGATTTCGAACCCGACAATCCAGAAAACCCGGGAGGAGCGTTCATGGACTTCTTCCGCCTCAAGGATGGCAAGATCGTCGAGCACTGGGATGTCATCCAGGAGGTACCTGAGACATCTGCCAACCACAACGGCATGTTCTGAGGCACGGGAGATGTTCGATTCGGCATTTGTTTATGGCGTGGGCCGGGTTTGGAATATCGGCCAGCCAATTTCGGTTCGCCACAACGACTCGTCTCGGGTATCGGAGGGGCCGACGAGGTAATACTCGCGAATCGGCCCGTCGACCGCAAGCGCGTGCTGTGTAACATAAGCGGCGAGGGCACCGTACGTTCGGTCGACTTCGGTGTTGGAACCGAGGTGGATGATCGTTGCGAGCTCCGCTGGTGGGATCACGGTGGTGCTGACTCGTCCAACCGGC
>DASZGA010000145.1:0-4392 GCA_035939295.1 Candidatus Elarobacter sp.
TGTCCGGCGAGCGCTTCGACCTCGCGCCACAGCCGCGCGAACGGAATCGGCGTGTCGTAGTAGACGATCGCGGTGTGGTTCGGAAAGCGTGCCGCCGAGGTCGCCAGGTTGTGCGCGAGGTTGGTCGCGGGGACGGGAAACTCGCGCGGCCGGCGCTTCGGCCAGAAGGGTGAGTGCCGCTGGTTCACGGGCGGTGTCCTTTCCGGGGAGGGTGCGAGGTTCCATGCGAACGGGGAAAGCCGTGTCGATTCCCCTGGAGCTCCAACTGCCCACGAAGGTCGGCGACGGGATCGTGCAGATCCGTCTGCCGATGGCCGGCAACCCGATGCGCTACGTCAACGGCTACGTCCTCGAAGACGAGGGCGGTCTGACGCTGATCGACTGCGGTTGGAAAGCGGACGACGTCCTCTCCGCGCTCGTAGAGGGGCTGGCGCGCAGCGGTTACGCCCTGCGGGACGTGCGGCGGCTCCTGGTCACCCATTTTCACATGGACCACTACGGGCTCGCCGGGACGCTCTTGGAAGCCGGCGTCCCCGAGCTCGGGATGCACCCGCAGGACTGGAAGGTCGTGCAGGTCCGCGCCGCCGCGGCCGGCGAGGACGATGCGATCGTCGACTCGTGGCTGGAGCGCAACGGGATGCACGTCGAGCCGGACGAGGACGACAAGGACTACGACCGCTACGACGTCGCCGAGCCGACGCGACTGATCGAAGACGGCGAGCGGATCGGCCGCCTCCGAGCGATGTGGACGCCGGGGCATTCTCCCGGCCACCTGTGCTTCATCGACACCGTTTCCGGGCGGACGTTCACCGGCGACCACGTCCTCGATCCGGTGACCCCGCACGTCGGCCTGTGGCACGATCGCGGCCGCGACCCGATGGGCGAGTACGTTGCCTCGCTGCGCGCCGTCGGCGCTGTGGAGACGAGCGGCGTGCTCCCGGCGCACGGCGAGGCGTTCCCCGACCTCGCGCGGCGCGTCGAAGAGCTGCTGGCGCACGAAGCGGCCCGCGAAGCCGACGTGCTGCGCGCGCTCGACGCCGGCCCGGCGAACGCGACCGAGGTTGCCGGCGCGCTGCGCTGGCGGCGCCGCGGCGACCGCTTCGACCAGCTCCCGAACGGCTACCAGCAGTTCGCCGTCGCCGAGACGCTCGCGCACTTGGAGCACCTGCGCGTGCTCGGTCTCGTCACCCGCGACGAACGCGCGCGACCGATCGTCTGGGCGCTCGCGCGCGGAAGCGCTACGGTGGCGCAGTAGCTTCGAACGCGGCGAGGTGCGCGCGCACCTCCGCCGCGGCTTCGTCCTCGGTCGCGGCGCGCGCCATCGTGCGAACCTGCATGAGCTGCGCCCCCGGCAGGCCGAGCTGGCGCGAGAGCGCGAGCAGATCGTCCTGAAGATCGTTCGTCGGCGCGGGCGCGAGCGGCGTCGCGGCGAGCGCGACCGCCCCGGGATGCGGCCGCGGAAGCGTCGCCGGCGTGGCTCGCGCCGCGGGAAGCGAGCAGAGCTGCTCTAGCGTGTTCGCCGCTGCGTCGCGTTTCGTGAGAAACGCGGGCAAATCGAAGACGACCTTTGCGGTTGCGACGATTGAGGTGTGATCGTACGTCGTCGAGTCGATCGTGTTCTTCGGGATGAGCGGCGACACGACAACCGCGGGGACGCGCACGCCGTACGAGGCGAAGTCGAAGAATTGCGTCGCGTTGTCGGGCGGGGTCGCTGGCTGCGGCACGACGTGGTCGTAGAAGCCGCCGTGCTCGTCCCACGTCACGATCAGCATCGTGCTCTCCCACTGCGGCGATGCACGCAGCGCTTCGTACACCTCCGCGATCAGCAGCTCGCCGTTGACCACGCCGTGGATCGGGTGCATGTCGTTCGCACGCGCGCTGAGCAGGTTGAAGTAGCGCGGCTCGATGAAGCTGTACCGAGGCAGCTGCCCGTTCTGGCAGTCGCGCACGAACGCCGCGCCGTACTGCTCGTACTTGGTGCGGAAGTATTGCCGCTGGTTCGCCAGCGCGAGCGATTGCGGGATGTCGTGGAAGTAGATGCGCCAGTCTTTGCCTTTGTCGCTGAGGTTTTGGTAGATCGTGCGCATCGGGTAGTCGCGGAACGTGTTGTCGATGTAGCCGCCCGAGGTCGCGCAGTGCGCGAAGAAGCGGTTCGGCCACGTCCCACCCGGCATCGAGGAGAACCAGTTGTCGCAGATCGCGAACTCGCGCGCGAGCGTCCCGAGCACCGGCAGCATCCCGTCGGCGAAGCACCGCATCACGTTGCCCGGCGTCGTCACCTTGGCGACATTGGCGTAGTCGGCGATGAAGCCGATGTTGCTGCCGATGCTGGGCTGCGGCGCCGGATTCGCTCCGTGCAACTGGACCGTAACGTTCGGGAAGGCGTGGTCGGGGCCCGGGTCCAGATCCGGGACGTAGGGCGCGGTCGGCGTCACGGCGACCGGCATTCCTGAGGGTCCGAGCGGGTCGGGGTAATTCTCCTGGGTTCCGTCGACGCCGTTGATCGGGAACGCCGGCGATTGCATGAAGCCGACGAGATGGTCGAACGAACGGTTCTCCAGCATCAGGACGACGATCTGGCTGATGGGCATGGCGGTGTTTACCTCGGACGGCTGTATTGGACACCAGGGATGGCGCACGCCTGCCGGAGGCGCGTACGCCGGGACACAAACGTGGGATTCCGCCGTTCCGCGGGCCGGCATCCGCCGATATACTTTACAGATGGAGGTCACCACGGCGCTGCTCCGGATCGCAGCCCGCATCGCGGGCGCTTCGGCGGCGCTCGTCGCGAGCCGTGAGGACGATGCGCCGGTCGCCGCCTGGGGCTGCGACGCGCTTGCCGCGACCGCGCTGCTGCGCGTCGTTCGCCACTCCGGGCCGCAGGGTGCGTGGTCGTTCCGCACGTTCCCGATCGAGCTGCGCGACGGCAGCGCCGGCGAGCTGATGCTGATCGCGCCGCTGACCGATTCCGACGACGCGGCGCTGACGGCGCTGGCGGCGGAGGTCGGCGCGACGTGCGACCCCGACGATCGCGTCACCGAGATCTCCGGGGCGATCGAACGGCTCACGGAAACCGTCGAGCAGCTGGGAGAGGCGATCGCGATCCTCGGCACGCCTGCCGACGGGATCGGTGTCTCGCACTTCCTCCACGCGAACTCGACCTTCACGCAGGTTTTCGGTTTCACGGCGCGCGAGCTCGTCGGGCGCGACACGAACGTCATCCTGGGGCCGCGGACCGACATGGAAAAGATGACGTGGTTGCGCGCGCGCGTCGCGCAGCGCGAAGCGGCGCGAGCGGTCGTCGTGCTGTACACGAAAGACGGTTCGCCGATGTGGACCGAGATCAACTCGACGCCGGTCCGGATCGAGGGCGCGACGGTTCACCACGTCGTAACGTTCCGCGACGTTACCTCGCGCAAGCAGTTCGAAGACGCGCTGGCTGGTGAGAAGCGCAAACTGCAGACGACGCTCGCAGCGATCGCCGACGCGGTCGTGACGGTACTCGACGACGGGCGGGTGGAGTTCGTGAACGGCGCCGCGCAGCGGCTGCTCGGGATCGCGATGGCCGACGCGTACGGCGCGCACGTTTCCGAGGTGCTGCGGCTCGTCGACGACGAGGCGAACCCGATCGACGTCGTCACCGGCCCGCACGGCGACGGTGTCCGGCGCGGCGCGGGCCATCTGCGCACGGCGAAAGGGATCGTCGACGTCGCCTACGTCGCCTCGCGGATCGACACCGACGAGCGGGGGACGATCGTCGTGTTGCGCGACGTGACCGCGGAGCACCGGCTGGCAATGCGGCTCTCGTTCGAAGCGTCGCACGATCCGTTGACGGGGCTGCAGAACCGGCGCGCGTTCGCGGGCCGGCTCGACGATGCGGTCGCGGGCGCGCGCGAACGGGGCGAGCACCACGCGGTCGGCTTTCTCGACCTCGACTGTTTCAAGGTCGTGAACGACCGCTTCGGCCACGCGACCGGCGATCGTTTACTGCGCGAGATCGGCGCGGTGATGGCGGGCGTCGTCCGCGGCGGCGACGTGCTGGCGCGAATCGGCGGCGACGAGTTTGCGCTACTGCTCGCGAACTGCCGGATCGCCGACGCGCGCCGCGTCGCCGAGAAGCTGCGCGCGGCAGTCGACGCGTACCGCATCGAGCACGGCGGCGAATCGCTCGGCATCGGCGTCTCGGTAGGCCTTGCCCCGATCGAAGCCGACACGATCAGCGGCGCGCAAGCCCTCGGCGAAGCCGACGCCGCCTGCTATCAAGCCAAAGCCGCCGGCCGCAACGCAATCGCCGGGTAGGATACCGGCTCGGCCCGAGCGTTCTTATACGCTGAGGTATGATGCGTGCAGCGCGGGGTCGGCAGCAAGCGTTGCAGCTGATCCGACCCATAC
>DASZGA010000146.1:0-4821 GCA_035939295.1 Candidatus Elarobacter sp.
GTGGCACGTTCCCAGCCTCGTTGACAAGGGCGCGGTGCTGCCCTAGACTAAGCGCCGACGCCCCGGGCCATTAGCTCAGTTGGTTAGAGCGCATGCTTGATAAGCATGAGGTCCATGGTTCGAATCCATGATGGCCCACCAAGTTCGCCTCGCCTTCGCGGGGCGTTTTCATTTTTCAGATCAGCTTGATCCAGGCGTTCATCGTCTGGTCGTCGCGTTTGACCTGTTGCATCGCGAGGTCGCGCAGCGCGTTCATCTCGCGCTGTTGCTCGGCTTGCGCCGCGACGATCGCGTCGAACTGACGCTGCTCGGCGAGCGCTGCGAGATCGTCCGGCGTCGCGGGCGGTGAAGCCGCGCGAGCCGGCCGTTTCGCTGCCGCGGCCGCCGCCGGCGCGCGGGCCGGCGGGCGGTGCGGCGTTGCGGGTTTGATCGGCAAAGCGTCCATCAGCCGATCGTCCGGATGAACTCTTTGACGATGTTGTTGTCTGCTTTGCGCTGTTGCATCGCGACGTCGCGCAGCGTGTTGGTTTCGCGCAGCAGCTCCGAGCGTTCCGAGGTCATCTCGTCGAATTGCTGCGACTGCGCCTGCAGCTGAAGCTGGAAGACCAGCTGCTGCGCGTTGAGCGCTTCGGTCGCGGCGAGGTAGCCGCCGTTCAGCATGTTCTGCGCGCCGTTGCTGAAGCCGCCGACCGTCGAGGCGCCGGTCCCGCCGAAGCCGCCGGCGAGCGCGCCGGCTCCGATCGCGAGCGGGTTCGCGCCCATCGCGGCGCCTTGCGCGGCGCCGGCGACCGCGCTTAGGAGGTTGAAGCCCATGTCGTTCGTCCTTTGCTAGTCGGTGGCGTCGGCGAAATCGCCGGCGCTGGGCGCGAGGTCGCGCTGCGTCGTGTCGGCCTGCGCCAGCGGCCGGTACGCCGGGAGGTTCAGCGGCATGTAGCCGGCGGGACAGCTCAGCGAGCCGGCGGCACCGGTCTGTCCGGACGCGCCGGCTTGCCCGAAGCCGGCCAGCCCGCGCAGCGCGTCGACCTGCGCCGCAGCGTCCCGCGGGTCGGGTCCCGCGGCCCCGCCTAGGCGGGCGTAGTGGCGGAAGACCGAGTCGGCGTAGCCGACCGGCTTGCCGTCGCCCCAGTCGGTTCGGGTTCCGGTCGCGTGGGGCGAGCCGGCGTTGTAGGCCGAGAGCGCCGAGCGCAGGTCGCCGTAGCGGTTCAGGTTCGATTCGAGCATGCCGGCGGCATAGTCGGCGTTTTGGGCCGGGTCCATCGCCGCGGGGGTGCGGGCGAAGGGGTGCCAGCGGTCGTCGATCTGAAAGAGCCCGCGGCCGTGGCCGCCGTCGCCGACGACGTTGCGGCCGGAGTCTGCGCCGGGGCCGCCGGTCTCCTGGGCCGCGACCGCGGCGAGGAGGCGGGGGTCGAGGTGGTGGCGGGTCGCCGCGGCCGCGATCTCGGGGCCGTAGGCGACGGTCTGGTTGATGTTCATGGCGCCGGTCCGTTACCGACGACGCTTCGCGTTGACAAGCCCCCCGGGGTCGTCTACCATAGGTCAGTTGCATGGGGTTCTCCTCGCGGGGGACCCCGTTCTATGGTATGGGTTCTGCACTGGTCATCGACGTCGGTTCCGTCCTGTTCGCGGGGCGCCCGATGTCTCTCGACGAACGGGTCGAGGTTCCGCCGTTCTCTTCCGTCACGTTCCCGCAGCCGGCGCACGTCCGTCTCGATCTGCGGCGCGTGGGGCGGGGCCTGGAGATCGTCGGAACCATCGAAGCGGCCGCCGCGGGACCGTGCGACCGGTGCCTTGAGGACCTCGTCGTCCCGCTGACCGTCGATGTCGAAGAGCGCTTCGACCCGCCGGGCGGAACGAGCGATCCTTTCGGCGAGAACAACGTCCTAAGCGGCACGTCGCTGGACGTGAGCGATCTGGTGAGACAGTTGGTGACCAGCGCGCTTCCGATGACCCTGACGTGTCCGGGCGGCTGCGCCCGCCCTCCCGAGTTGCTGATGGAAAGCGATCATGGCAAATCCGAAATGGAAAACCCCCCGGTCCAAGACGCGTAGCCGCCGCGCCGCGAACTGGAAGCTCAACCCCGTGACGACGGTCGAGTGCCCGCAGTGCCACCAGCCGAAGCGCCCGCATTTCGTGTGCGATTTCTGCGGGACGTACGACGGCCGGCAAGTCGTGGCGAAGGACGAGCACGCCGGCCATCAGCACGGCTAGTTCGATTCGTTGAACCAGACCGGGGTCCGCATCGCGGGCGTCGGGCACTACGTGCCCAGCAAGGTCCTCACGAACGCCGACCTCGAGAAGATGCTCGATACGTCGGACGAGTGGATCACCACGCGCACCGGGATGCGGGAGCGGCACATCGCCGCCCCCGACGAGCCGACCAGCGAGATCTCGCTCGCCGCGGCGCGCAACGCGCTCGCGAACGCCGGCCTCGAACCCAAGGACGTCGACTGCATCATCGTCGCTACCGTCACGCCGGACTACGCGTTTCCGGCGACGGCGTGCATCGTCGGCGCGAAGCTGGGCGTGCAGGGCGTCCCCGCGTTCGACATGGAGATCGCCTGCAGCGGCTTCATCTACGGGCTCACCGTCGCCTCGAGCATGGTGCGCACCGGCGTCTTCAAGCGCGTGCTGCTGATCGGAGCCGAGGAGCTCTCGCGGCTCGTCAACTACGAGGATCGCGGAACCGCGGTATTGTTCGGCGACGGCGCCGGCGCCGTGGTGCTCGAAGCGTGCGAGGTCGACTCTTTCCTGGGCTGCGAGCTCGGCGCCGACGGCTCGGATCCGAACGCGTTGTACCTGCCCAGCAGCGGAACGGCGGATCCGCCGCTGACCGCCGCCGACATCGCGTCCAAGCGCAACACGATCACGATGGACGGCAAGGAAGTCTTCCGCTTCGCCGTCACCAAGATGATCGAGGCGACGAACGTCGCGCTCGAGCGCGCGAACATCCACTCGAACGACGTCTCGTGGGTAATCCCGCACCAGGCGAACATCCGCATCATCGAAGCGGCGGCGAAACGGCTCGACATCCCCGACGACCGCGTCATCATAAACATCGACCGCTACGGCAACACCAGCGCCGCGTCGATCCCGATCGCGCTCTCCGAGACCGTCGCCGCCGGCAAGCTCAAGGACGGCGACGTGCTGCTGTTCGTCGGCTTCGGCGGCGGGCTGAGCTGGGGCGCGGTGACCTGGCGCTGGAACACGAAGCGCACGTACACGAACGGCAAAGCCGGCTAACATGCGCGTCGGCGTGATCTTCCCCGGACAAGGTTCGCAAGTGGTCGGCATGGGCGTCGACGTTGCGCGCGCGTATCCGAAAGCGATGGCGTGCTTCTCCGCCGCGAAGACACTGCTCGGCTACGACCTGCTCGCCATCTGCGAGAACGGCCCGCAAGAGCGTCTCACCGAGACGCGCTACGCGCAGCCGGCGATCTTCGTCGCGAACGTCGCGCTCGCGAAAGCTGTCGGCGATGCGCTGCAGCCGGTCGTCAGCGCGGGACACTCGTTCGGCGAGTACTGCTCGCTTACGCTCGCCGGCGCGCTGACGTTCGAGACCGCGCTCACGCTGGTCAACGAGCGCGGCCTCGCGATGCACCGTGCCGCGACGCAGACGAACGGCGCGATGGCGGCGGTCCTCGGACTGGCGCCGGACGCATTGCGCGGCGCGGTTGCGCAAGCCGTCGAGCGCGGCGCCGGGCGCGTGCAGCTGGCGAACTTCAACGCGCCGGGACAGATCGTGATCAGCGGCGACGCCGACGCGGTCCGGCTCGCCGGCGAGCTCGCGATGGAAGCCGGCGCGAAGCGCGTCGTTCCGCTTAACGTGAGCGGGGCGTGGCACAGCGTGCTGATGGACCCCGCGCGCGAAGAGTTCGCACCGCACGTCGCTTCGGCCGTCGTGCTGCCGCCGGCGTTCACCGTGATCTCGAACGTCGACGCGCAGCCGTACGACGGCGACGTCGAGCGGATCAAGACCAACCTGATCCGCTCGGTGACCGACGAAGTGCTCTGGCACGACACCGCCGTCGCGATGGTCGCGCAAGGGCTCGATCTGATCGTCGAGTTCGGCGCCTCGCCGGTCCTCGCGCCGATGTTCAAGCGAATCGACGGCGCGCCGAAGGCGATCACCGTCTCCGACGCCGCGGGCGTCGAGAAATTTCGGGCTCAGGTAGCCGACGCGCAGCGCCCGGAGCTGGTCGAAGGATGACCGGGAAAGTTGCGGTCGTGACCGGCGCGAGCCGCGGGATCGGGCGCGCGATCGCGGTCGACCTCGTTCGCGCCGGCGCCGACGCCGCGCTGTTCGGCCGCGACACGCTCGCGCTCGCCGAGACCGAGTTCGCGTGCCTCGAAGCGCGCCCCGGCGCGAAGGTTTCGATCCGCGCCGTCGACGTCGCCGCCGAGGACGAGATCAACGACGGCATCGCCGCCGTCCTCAAGGAGTTCGGCCGGATCGACGTCGCCGTCGCGAACGCCGGGCAGTCGAAGGACGGCCTGATCCTGCGCTTCAAGCGCGAGGACCTCGACCGGCTGATCGACGTGAACCTCAAGTCGGCGTTCTACCTGAGCGCCGCGGTCGCCAAGCCGATGATGAAGCAGCGCGAGGGCGCGATCGTCTTCGTGTCGTCGATCGTCGGGATTGCGGGTAATGCCGGACAGAGCGCCTACGCGGCGACGAAAGCGGGCGTCCTGGGGCTCGCCAAGTCCCTCGCGAAGGAGCTCGGCTCGCGCAACATCCGCGTCAACGCGGTCGCACCCGGTCTCATCGAGACCGCGATGACCGTCGAGATGCCGACTGCCGCGCGCGAGCACTATCTCGGCTCG
>DASZGA010000147.1:0-2110 GCA_035939295.1 Candidatus Elarobacter sp.
CGCGCGTTCTGCTCGATCAGCAAGATCGTCGTCCCGCGCGCGTTGATGTCGCGGATCACCTCGAAGATCGTCTGCACGAGCTTCGGCGAGAGCCCGAGCGACGGCTCGTCGAGGAGCAGCAGCTTCGGCCGCGACATCAGCGCACGGCCGATCGCGAGCATCTGCTGCTCGCCGCCCGACATCGTCCCGGCCTTCTGCTCGTAGCGTTCTTTGAGCCGTGGAAAGATGCCGAAGACGCGCTCGAGATCCTCAGCGATCTCCGGCTTCGCGTGCCGCGTGTACGCGCCGAGCTCCAGGTTCTCGCGAACGGTCATCCGCGGAAACACGCGCCGGCCTTCCGGCGAGTGGCCGATCCCCGCGCGCACGATGTCGTTCGGTGCGAGTCGCGTGATGTCGCGGCCGGCGAACCGAATCGTCCCCGACGCCGGGCGCACCAAACCGCTGATCGTGCGCAGCGTCGTCGTCTTTCCGGCGCCGTTCGCGCCGATCAGCGTGACGATCTCGCCTTCTTCGACGTGCAGCGAGACGTCTTGCAGCGCGGTGATCCGCCCGTACCGCGCGACGAGACGATCGACCTCGAGGAGCGCCACGCTACGCCGGCGCCCCGAGATACGCTTCGATCACGCGCGGATCGTTGCGGACGTCGGCGGGGAGCCCTTCGGCGATCTTCTCGCCGTGGTCGAGCACGGTGATCCGCTCGCTGACCTCCATCACCAGCCCCATGTCGTGCTCGATCAGGAACACCGTCACGCCGCGTTCGCGGATCCGCCGGATCAGGTCGACCAGATCGTGCTTCTCGCTCGGGTTCATCCCCGCCGCCGGCTCGTCGAGCAGCAGCAGCTTCGGGTCGGAGGCGAGCGCCCGCGCGATCTCGAGCCGCCGCTGGAACCCGTACGCCAGATTGCGCGCGTAGGTGTCCTCGAACTTCTCCAGCCCGACGAACCGCAGCAGCTCGCGCGCGCGCATCGTCGCCGCCGCTTCTTCTCTGCGCTGGCCGGGCGTGTGCAGCAGCGACTGGACGAGGCTCGACTTCAGCCGCGCGTGTTCGCCGGTCATCACGTTCTCGAGCGCCGACATGAACGCGAACAGCCGAATGTTCTGAAACGTGCGCGCGATCCCGGCGCTCGCGATCGCGCTGGTCGCTTTTCCGGTCACGTCGTTGCCGTCGAAGACGACGCGGCCCGCGGACGGGTTGTAGATCCCGGTGATCAGGTTGAAGACGGTCGACTTCCCGGCGCCGTTCGGGCCGATCATCGAATCGATCGCACCTTGCTCGACGGTGAAGCTGAGGTCGTTCACCGCGACGAGTCCGCCGAACCGCTGCGTAACGTGGTCGAGCGCGAGCAGATGTCCGTTCCTCGTCTCTGCTGCGGTACGGACAGGCATCAGTGCACCGCCTCGGTGTAGAGCTCTTGTTCGGCGGCGGCGGCACCCGGATCGATGTCGGCGGCGTGCAGCTCGGCCTTGCGCTGGCGGCTCGGCAGCAGCCCTTCGGGGCGGAACAGCATCATGATCACGAGGATCGCGCCGTAGATCAGGAACCGCGAGTTCGTCAGGTCGACCTGGACGCCGATTCCGTGCAAGATGTTCGTCGCCTGCGGCAGGATGTAGCGCTCGAGCGAGGAGAGGATCACGCTCCCGAGGATGACGCCGGGGATGTTGCCCATCCCGCCCAGCACCAACATCGCGAGGATGAAGACGCTGACGTTGAACTGGAACTGATCCGGCGAAACGACCTGCAGCTTCGAGGCGTACGCGCAGCCGGCGAGCCCGCTGAACGAGGCGCCCATCGCGAACGCCGCGAGCTTGGTCGTCGTCGTGTTGATCCCCATGTGCGCGGCGGCGAGCTCGTCCTCGCGAATCGCCATCCAGGCGCGTCCGAGCCGGCTGTTGCGCAGGTTGTTCGCCACCCACACCGCCAGCGCGATGAGCGCGAGGATCAAGAAGTAGTAGGGCAGCGGGTTGAAGCCGAAGCGCAGCCCGAAGAACACCGGCTGATCGAGGTTGTCGATCCCGTTCGGCCCGCCGGTCCACTGCGAGAGGTTCAAGAACACCTGCGGCACGATCTCGCCGAAACCGAGCGTCACGATCGCGAGGTAGTCGCCGCGCA
>DASZGA010000148.1:0-1813 GCA_035939295.1 Candidatus Elarobacter sp.
AGCGCTTGGCCTTCGACGACCAGAACGCGAACCGGCTTCGTGGCGGACGGGGCAGGAGCGGGGATCGTGGAAAGCATTGGTGCTTCTTCCTCTCGGCCATTCGGGGGAGGGCATTCGGACTATCCCGTCCGGCCCATAGACCATGTCGCCGGTGAGGGAGTCCGATAGACTCCCCACAATTGGGGGTTCTACGAAGTAGGACCGGCGCGGGCCTGTGAGGACCGCCGCCCGACGGGATAGGAATAAGATCGTGCGCAACCGACGAACCTCGCCCGCCGCCGCGGTGATCACCGCCGTCCCCGAAGCCGACCGCACCCGTGCGTTCGTCGGGGAGCTGCGGACGCTCGTGAAGGCGAGCTACGTCGTCTTCGCGCGGTACGACCAAAACGGGATCCAGAACGAGATCGTGGTCTCCGAGGACCACGGGAACGTCGCGCGCCAGACCGAGTGGCTGCAGGCGGAGCGGCTGCTGCAGTCACGGGCCGAAGGACCCCTCCCGCGGGTGACCGACGCGCTGATCGCGCTCGACGGGATGCGGGGGCTGGTCGCCGTCTACGGCGTCGACAAGACGATCTTCGGCCTCGCGATCGTCGCGCGTCCGCGCGCCTTTCTCCCCGAGGAGCGCAAGGCGCTCGAGAACACGCTGCGCTCGGGCTCCGAGCTGATGCGCCGGCTCTCGACCTTCGAAGGCGAGCAGAGCGCGCAGGAACGGACCGCCGAGCGCGCCTCGCCGGCGCAGTTCGTGCTGACCAGCGAGTTCCAGATCGAGTCGAAGTGGATCCCCGACGACGACCCCAACGACGTGTTGCAGAACATTCTGGAGCTGGCCGAAGACGGGCTCCCGCCGGTGGTCGAGAGCGCGGTGCGCACGGTGACCGCGTCGTGGACCGACGATCCGGCGACGCGCGAGCCCGCGACGGTCGTGCCGCTCCCGTTCATGGTCGTCCGCGTCGCGCCGCTGAGCGGCGCCGCCGGGCCGAAGATCGGCGTGCTGGTCGAGCGCTACCGTTCGCGGAACCCGCTTCGGCACGCGGCCGAGAAGTTCGGGATGAGCTCGCGCGAGCTAGAGGTGCTCTCGCTCGTTCTCAAGGGCTTCGGCACGCCGCAGATCGCGACGGCGCTCGACATCGCGGAGTCGACGGCGCACGACCACATCAAACGGATGATGCTCAAGACCCGGGCGCGCAACCGCGTCGAGCTCGCCGCCAAGGCACTGGGCTGGCGCGGCGCGTAGCGCCGGCTCGAACTCCAGCCAGTCACGGTGCCATAGCAGCCCACAGCCGCGATCGCAGGGGCCCTCGCCGCCGAGGACCGCGCCGCTGCAGCGAACGCCGGCCAGGATGAACCACTCGGCGCGGGCGCGCCGCCAGCGGGTCGCGGCGATCGGCTGAACCGTTCTGAGGACCGGAAGCCGCGCGCCGGCGAACCGGCCCATCTCGCTCGCGAACATCACGCCGTCGCGGCGGCCGTCGCGGTCGAGCCCGGCCAGGATCTCGCTCAGCGGGCGAATCCGAACGTACTGCTCGTACACCGCCGGCTCGGCGAGCCCCGCCGACGACGGCTCGAGCCACTCGTCGCGAAACAACAGCGGGCACGCGCGGCCGCAGCCTCCGTCGTGCGCGGGACCGCCGCAGGTGACGCCGGCGAGCGCGACGGTGCGGCCGGCGCGTCGCATCACCCCTTCGTCGTTCATGATCCGGCGAACGACGGCGTCGACGCGAAACGTCTTGCCGCAGTACGCCCATTGCACGTTCGTGAACGCGAGCCCGCGCAGCGCGTTCTCACCGTCCAGCGTCGCGCGCACGGCGGCGGC
>DASZGA010000149.1:0-5599 GCA_035939295.1 Candidatus Elarobacter sp.
CTGCCAGCTCGCGAGCGTCCCGCGCGGAGCGGGCGACGGTTGTGCCGGCGCCGCCGGCGGGCGCGCGGTGTAGCGGATGTTCGAGAAGTACGCGCCTCGGCCGAAGGCGCCCGTCCACACGCCGACCGCTTCGCCGCCGACACCGGCTAGAAACGGCACCGTCAGCGTCGGTTCGGTTTCGTTCTTCAGATAGACGTTCGCGACCGAACCGGCGACGTCGATCTTCACATGCACCCACGACTCGACCGGCAGCGTCGCGACGGCGTTCGCACCGTCGCCGTGGTAAATCTTCCATGCGGCGCCGACGCTGTTCAGCGCCGGTGCGTATTGCACGGCGTCCGGCGTCCCGCTCCCGCGCGGGCGGAAGTAGACGACCTCGGAATTCTCCGGCGATGATGCGTGGAACACCGCGCCCATGAAGTTGCCGGCTTTCGGCATCGCCATGTCGAGCTCGATCGTGCCGTCGCGCAGCGATGTGCCGCGCGCGACGGCGACGCCTTTGTCGATGTAGAGGCTCGGGCGGCCGAGATACGACTCGAACCGGATCGTGTTCGTCGCCGTCCAGCGGTCGGGCGTTAGCGGGATCACCGTCTCGGCAGCCGCGGTGCGCGAAAGCGCCGCGGCCAGCACGACGGTGAATGCGGCGACCGCGACGGTGCGAAACGTGGTGCGCAGCGACATCGGACGCCCCTTCCGGCACGGGCGTGCGCCGGCCCATCTCAAGGCGGAAAAACGGCATTCTGCGCTCCCGAAGCCGCGCTTCACGGGCGATCCGGCACCTGGACGGGCGCGCGCGGCTATACTCCCGGAAACATCTGCGCTTTCAGGAGGACTGATTCGGTGCCGGAGATCCCCACGTTCTCGACCAACGGGCACGCCAACGGAAAAACGACGGCGGCGACCGAGATCGCCCGCCCGTACACCGGCGAGGACGTCGCGCGCTTGCGCGGCAGCGTTCGCATCGAGCACACGCTCGCGCGCCGCGGCGCCGAGCGGCTGCGCGCCCTGCTCGCGCACGACGAGCCCGTCGCCGCACTCGGCTGCATGACCGGCGGTCAAGCGGTGCAAGCCGTGAAAGCCGGGCTCAAGGCGATCTACCTCTCCGGCTGGCAAGTCGCGGCCGACGCGAACACCGCGGGCCAGATCTATCCCGATCAGTCGCTCTATCCGTACGACTCGGTGCCGAAGGTCGTCGAGCGGATCAACAACGCCTTTCAGCGCGCCGACCAGATCGACACCGTCGAAGGTCGCGGCGGCGAGCGCGACTGGTTCGCGCCGATCGTCGCCGACATGGAAGCCGGTTTCGGCGGCCCGCTCAACGTGTTCGAGCTGGCAAAGTCGATGATCGCCGCCGGCGCCGCCGGCGTCCACCTCGAAGACCAGCTCGCCTCGGAAAAGAAGTGCGGGCATCTCGGCGGCAAGGTGCTCATCCCGACCTCACAGGCGATCCGCAATCTCATCGCGGCGCGGCTCGCGATGGACGTCTGCGACGTTCCGACAGTGCTGATCGCGCGCACCGACGCGGACGCTGCGAACCTGCTGCTCAGCGACGTCGACGACCGCGACAAACCGTTCCTCACCGGCGAGCGGACGCCGGAAGGGTTTTTCCGCGTGAAGCCGGGGATCGATCAGGCGATCGCGCGCGGGCTGGCGTACGCGCCGTACGCCGATTTGATCTGGTGCGAGACCTCGCATCCCTCGATCGAGGAAGCCGAAGCGTTCGCGAACGGGATCCACGCGAAGTTCCCCGGCAAGATGCTCGCGTACAACTGCTCGCCTTCGTTCAACTGGAAGCTCAAGCTCGACGACGCGACGATCGCGCAGTTCCGCGCGAAGCTCTTCGCGCTCGGCTACCGGTTCCAGTTCATCACCCTGGCGGGCTGGCACGCGCTGAACCACTCGATGTTCGAGCTCGCGCACGACTACGCCGAACGCGGAATGTCCGCGTACGCGGAGTTCCAGCAGCGCGAGTTCGCCAGCGAACCGCGCGGCTACACCGCGACGCGCCACCAGCGCGAGGTGGGCACCGGCTACTTCGACGAGGTCGCGAAGGTCGTCGGCGGCGGCTCGTCGTCAACGACCGCGCTCACCGGCTCGACGGAAGAAGCGCAATTCACCGCCGAGCCGGCCCCCGCCGCGGCCTAGCCCGGTGGGATGGTCGCGGTGATCGTGAACGGCGGCTCGACTCCTCCGTCGTAGTTGAGGATCACGACGTCGTTCGGGCTCGAGACCGGACCGACGGTCTTCGCGGTCTGCGCGTTGAGGGTGAGGCTGGTGTGATTCGTCAGGTCGTTGTCGGTCAGCGTGAACGGGTTCGCGTACGGCGCGCTGCCGACGATGAGCGCACCGCTCGCATCGAACGCCTGAACCGTGATCGGACCGGAGAACGACGTCCCCGGCGTGAGCGCCGGCTTGGTCACGGTGACGCTGGCGACCACGCCGTCGAGCTGCGCGCTGAAACTCTGGTTGGCGACACCCGCGGCGATGGTGAACGTCACCGTGTTCTTCGCCAGCACGTGCGCGGCGTTGTCCTTCAACTGGAACAGATACTGAACAGCGCCCGTCGGTACGGGAAGCGGAACCGTGCATGTTTCGCCTGCGGGGACGACCGTGCAGTTGCCGCCGCTCGCGGTTGAGAGCGCTACGGTCGTGGGGTTGACCGGAGCTTGCGCTGCGGTCGGCGCGTTTCCGTTCACCGACACGACGGTGATCGAGATCGACGACGAGTTCGGCGAGACGAACTGCGGCCGCCGTTTCGCCGAGGCCGGCGCGCGCGGAACCACGATCGTGAGCGAGGCGCTCGCCGGCACGAGCGGTGCGCCGCTCGTTGCGACGGATCCGGTTCCGGTCGAGCCGCCGCCGCCGCAGGCAGCAAGCCCTAGCGCTGAGGTCAAGGCCAGCACGCGCTTGTTCATGGTAGGATCGTCCCCCGACGGCTCGACACGGTCACCGAGCCGGTGTTCACGGTAAAGTTCACGGTCGCGACACCGCCTTGCGAGCTCGTGAGCGTCACCGAACACGTCCCCGCGTTGACCGGCGTCACCACGTCGGTGAACGTGGTCCCGGAGCCGGAGGGGGTGCCGAACGAAACGATGGCGCTCGAACCGGTCCCGCACGTCGACGTGATCGCCGAGATCCCGGTTATGGCGATGCTCGACGTCACGGTGACGGTTTGCGCGAAGGTACCGCCGACGCCGGAGAACGTCAGGGACGACGGTGAGGCGCTCAAGACTGCCTGCGGTGCGGCGACCCCGGTATTGAACGGCGGCGGATTCGCTCCGCCGCCTTGACACGCAGCTAGAGTTAGAGCTGCGAGCGCACCGAGACCCGCTCGCCGCAAACGGCGTCGTCGATCGATAATAATCACGAAAGCCGTGTTTCGCTCGGGTCGGCTGGTACCTTCGGCGCTCAATACGATCGTACGGAAACGGCCCTTTGGAGCGCGGCTTTCAGTCGCGCGCGCGGTGCTGGCGGAACGTGACGTTGAGGCGCTCGCCGGTGATGCGCGGGTCGCGTGGGACGCGGTGCTCCCAGTAGAGCTGCGTGTCGCCGGCCATCACGATCAGATCGCCGTGCGCGACGTCGACCGAGATCGGGTCGTGGCGCAAGCCGCTGTCTTTCTTCGGTCGCAGCTGAAACGTGCGGGTGGCCCCGAGCGAGAGCGAGGCGACGACGAGCCGCGCGTCGCGCGTTCCGTCGCGGTCGCCGTGCCAGGCGACGGCGTCGTTGCCATCGCGATAGCGGTTCAGGAAACAGTAGTCGAACGACGTGCCCGTGTGGCGCTCCGCCATCTCGCGGACGAGCGAGAGCGCGGGCGTCCACGGCTGCGCCATCTTCTCGCCGCGGCCGGCGGTCTCGCGCGGGACCAGCACGCGCCTTCCGTACATCATCCGCGAGTCGGCCCGCCAGCGCGTGTCGGCGTTGAGCTCGCGCACCAGCGCGTCGGCCAGCCGGCCGTCGATGAACTCCGGGATGTAGGTGACGTCGCCGCGGTCACCGACGAGGCGCGTCGGGCTCGCGGTGGAGGCGAAGAGGGCGATTTGGCGTGACATGGGGGTGAGCGAACATATGTTCGCTCTTCGTGCCGGGAACTCCTGCGCGCTACGGCTTCCGGCCGCCGGCGGCGAGGAAGCCGCGTACGTCCTCGCGCAGCCGCGCGCGGACCGCGGCGTCGGCGCGGGCCCGCGTCAGCCCCTTGTCGATGTAGCTCGTCGCTTGCGCCGGCAAGTTGGCCTTCAGCCAAGCCTCGATCTGGTCCGGCGGCGCCGCGTCCGAGAACACCGCCGGGACGGTATCGGTCAGGCTGAGGATCTTCTCGAACTGCGAGAACTTGCGCGTAAGCTGATCGCTGTGTGCCTCGAAGAACGTCCAGGCTAGCTTAGGGTTCCAGGCCGCAACCGTCGCTACCATTGCGAGCCGCGACGAGTCCTGCTGCGGCGGCACTTCGCCGGAGAGCGCGATGTCGAGCGCGCGCGCCGCGAGCTTCGGATCGCGCACGCGCATCAGCGCGAAACGATAGCGCGCCGCGGAGCCGCGGTCCTTCGCCGTCTTCGCGAGCTCGTGGAGCTTGTCGAACGTCTCGGCGTCCGCGTTCGTCGCGACGATCCCGGCGACCAGCGAGAGCATGTCCGGCGTGGTCGACGACGGGTCGAGGAGCGCGCGGTCGAAGCGCGTCCGCGCTTGCGCGAGCGTCGCCGGGTCGCCCCACGAACCCAGCACGAAGATGACCGTGCGGCGCAGCTCGCTTTCCGCGGCTGCTTCGTTCGGTTTCGAATCCCAGCCGAGCGACGCGGCGAGCGGCGCCAGCGTCGCGCGCGCCTGCGCCACGAACGGATCGTGCTGCGGCGTGTTGCGCGTCGCGTTTTCGAGCACGCTGAGCGAGCCGACGATCTGCCGCCAGAGGTGCGGGTTGCGGTCGTTCCCGATCGCGTTCGAAAGCGCGAAGTACGACGGCAGCGGCGCCGCGCCGGATTCGACGAGCGCCCACTGATCGTCGAGCATCCGCAGCTTGTCGTCGTCGCCGAGCGCCGCGAAGCCGGCGTGGTTTGCTTCGAGCGTCGCGGCGTCGTACGCGACGCGGTAGTAGCCGACGTTGCCGGCGTTCGCGCGCAGCGGCTCGCCGCAGCGCCCCGCCGGGATCCCGCTTTGCTGCGGCTCCGCGAGCAGAACGTACGCCGGCGCGCCGCTTCCGCTCGCTAGCGCGACCGGGACGTGCCACGCCGTCGTCGCATCGGTTCCGCCGTCGAGCAGAAAGCGCTTCTGCGCCAGCGTAACGGTGCGATTTCCGGCCGCGTCGCACGACGTGCTCACGGAGATCAACGGGAAGCCGGGCTGTTCGGTCCAGCCTTTCGCGAGCGCGGCGACATCTTTCTTGCTCGTCGCACCGAGGGCGTTCCACAGGTCGGCGGTCGTCGCGTTCGAGTACTTGTGCGCCTGCATGTACGCGCGGACGCCGTCACGGAACGTCGTCTCGCCGAGATACGCCTCGAGCATCCGCAGGAACGCTTCGCCCTTGTTGTACGTGATCTCCGGATCGAACGACGCTTCGGCTTGCAGCTCGTCGACGACGTGCTTCTGCAGCGGCGTCGCGGTGACGCGC
>DASZGA010000150.1:0-11643 GCA_035939295.1 Candidatus Elarobacter sp.
GGCGTCCGCGATGCGGGCGCTGATGGACGACGGCGCGCGGCGCGCGGAGCTGGCGGCGCGCGGTCCCGCGCGCGCGGCGACGTTCTCGTGGGAGCGCTGCACCGCGCAGACGCTCGCCGTGCTCGACGAGGTCGCGAGCGGGTCGTGAGGGCGCTGCTCGTCGTGCGCCCCGACGCGCGCACGAAGCCCGGCGGCGACGTCGTGCACGCCGAGCGGACGGCCGGCGCGTTGCGCGCGCTGGGCGCCGACGCCGACGTCGCGGCGACCGACGCGCCCGATCCGCGCGACTACGACGTCGCGCATGTCTTCGGCGTCTTCGAGCCGGCAACGGCGCGCAAGCAGATCGACGCCGTCCGCGCGCACGGCGCGCCGCTCGTCCTCTCGCCGATCTGGCTCGACCTGCGCGCGCTGTTCGCGATCGCGCCGCAGCTCGAGCGCGCGCTCGCGGCGCGCACCGTCGCGGAGGTCGAGAAGCGGCTGGCGCAGCTGCGCGGGATCGAGACGCAGCTGCCGTGGCGCGGCAGCATCGCGCGCAACGCCGACCGCCGGCTCGAAGCGCAGCGCGCGCTGATCCTCGACGCCGACGTGGTGCTTCCGGCCAGCGAGGTCGAGGCGTACCTGTACGGCGAGCGTCTCCGGGCATCGCGCGTCCCGTTCGTCGTAACCCCGCTCGGCGTCGACGACGAGGCGTTCGCGGTCGAACGGCCGCGCGCGCGCGCCGGCGTCGTGTGCGCGGCGCGCGTCGAGCCGAAGAAGAATCAGGCGGCGCTGCTCTACGCGCTGCACGACGTCGACGTCGACGTGACGATCGTCGGCAACGCGTTCGACGAGCGCTATCTCGCGCTGTGCCGGCGCTGGGCGACGCCCCGGACGCGCTTCGTCGGCCACGCCGAGCACGCCGAGGTCGTGCGGATGATGGCGCGCGCCGCCGTCCACGCGCACCCGTCGTGGCTCGAGAGCCCCGGGCTCGCCTCGCTCGAAGCCGCGGCGACCGGCGCGCGCGTCGTCGTCGGCGACCGCGGCTGCGAGCGCGAGTACTTCGGACCCGACGTCGACTACGCCGATCCGGCCGATCCGGCGTCGATCCGTGCCGCGGTGCTGCACGCGCTCGAGCGCGGTCCGCGCGACCGCGGCGACGCGCTCGAGCGCCGGCTCGGCGCGCACACCTGGCAGCGCCACGGCGAAGCCACGCTCGAAGCGTACGCGCGCGCGATCGCCACGCGCCGCTGATGCGAATCCTGGTCGCCGCCGAACGGCTCGGACGCGCCGGCGGGATGGAACGCTATCTCGACGTCATCCTGCCCGCGCTCGTCGCGCGCGGCGCGACCGTGCACGTCCTCGCGCGCGAGCTGCACGGCGCCGCGCCGAACGGCGTCACTGCGGAAGCCGGCGCGACGAACGGCGTAACGGCGGAATGCATCGCATGGTCGAGCGAGCACGACGAGCCGAGCGCCGCCGCGCGCGCAGACGTGCAGCGCGCGCTGACCGCGTTCGCACCGGACGTCGCGGTCGCGCACAACGTGATGGACGCAGGCGTCATCGAGGCGCTCCGTGCCTCGCCGCGGCTTGCGTATCACGTGCACGATCACCGGCCGTTCTGCCCGAACGGCGACCGGCTCTTCCCGCGCAGCGCGCGGATCTGCGAGCTTCCGCTCGGGCGCGCCTGCGTGCTGCACGCGATCACCGACGGCTGCGCGTACGGGATGCGCCGTGAGACGCTCGCGCTGATCCGCCGCCGCGCGCGACTGCGCGACGCGGTCGCCACCGCCGACGCGGTGATCGTCGCGTCGGCGTACATGTTCGCGCGGGCGAAGGAGAACGGGATCGCGCCGGAACGGCTCGCCGAGCTGCCGCTGCCGCTGCCCGACGACGCGTACGCCGCAGTTCCCGCCGGTGACGACGACGACACGTGTGCGGTCGATTCAGTCGACGTGCCTGCAGCGTGGGCACGCCGAACGGTCGTCTTCGCGGGAAGGATCGTCCCCCAAAAAGGGCTTGACTCGCTGGTGCGCGCGGTTGCGCGAATCGCCCGGAGTGAGCGCCCCATGGTGCGCGCGTTCGGTACCGGGCCGGCGCTGGACGGCGTGCGCGCGGAAGCGGCGCGGCTCGGCGTCGTCCTCGACGCACCGGGCGCCGCTTCACCCGAGACCGTTCGCGGCGCGATGGACGAAGCCGCGCTGGTCGCGCTGCCGTCGGTGTGGGCGGAGCCGTTCGGTTACGTCGGGATCGAAGCGTTCGCGCGCGGCCGAACCGTCGTCGCGTACGACGTCGGCGGCGTGGCGGCGTGGCTCGAGAACGGCGTGAACGGCTGGGCCGTACGGCGCGCCGACGAAACGGCGTTCGGGAACGCGATCGAAGCGCTCGTGCGCGACAACCAGTGGCGGCGGCCCATGGAGCGCAACGCACGGCGCGACGCGGAGAAGTACCGCGCGGCGCCGATCGTCGACGCGCTGCTCAGCGCGTACTTGCCGCGCTGACCGAACGGCGCTCGATTCGATCGATCGTCCACTGCTCGCCGTCCCACGCCAGCTTCACCGTCTCCTCGAGGTGAATCGCGCGCGCGCGGTCGGCGCGGTCCTTCGCATCGATCCGCACGACCACGGTGGAACCGCCGAGCTGCTGCGCGGTGACGTCGGGCGAGAGGAGCACGTCGTAGCGCCGCTGGAACTCCTCCGGCGTCAGCGTCGCGCGATAGCGCGGCGAGAGCATTGCGTACGCGAAGCGCCAGTGCTCGCCTTCGATCTGCTGATAGAACCGCTCGATCACCGTTCCGAGGTCGGGGTTCGCGGGCGCCGCCACGTCGCGCTGATGAGCACGCGGTGCGACGGTCGCCGTCGCCGCCGCCGTCGAACCGCTCGCGTCGCGGCGCGCCGAGCTGCAGCCGGCGTCCGCAAGCAGAACGGCCGCCAACACACCGGCGAAGAGATGAACACCACGCATCACGAGAGGCATTGTCCCGACCGTCGCGCGGGCCCTGGTGCGGGCGCGTCGAAACCGCGCGCATGCGCTTTTTTCTCGCCGCCGCGCTGTGCGCGTCGCTCGTCGCGCTCGGCGCCTGCGCCGGAGCGCGCGACGTCGCGCCGCCGAACCATTGCGACGGCACGGTCAACGCCCGGCTCGCGCAACTGATCGACGAACGCCACGACGGCCCGGTCGACAACGTGCTCGTCTGCGGCACCGCGTTCGGCCCGTCGCGGCCGCAGCGCCGGGGCCCACGCGGTGGTCATCAGCTCATCCCGGTACGAGCGCCGCTCTCCGGCGGCCGTTCTGCGCTCGTCGAGGTGGTGACGAACGACGACCTCGACGGCCGCGTCACCGCGCCGCGCGGCGCGCACGTCGTCGCCTACGGTCAGTACTTCCTCACAACCGAGCGCCAGCGTCCATTTGTGGCGGGGATCCACGACACGCACTGCGCGACCCACCGCGGCGCCGACAACGGCTGGGTCGTCGTCGACGGCACGAAGTACCCACAACGCGGCTGCGGTTTCTAACGTCGCGAAAGGAGCATTGCATTCGAGGCAAGTAGCACGAGCGCGGGGTGGACCGCGACGGGTAACGGTCGGCACGTCGTTCCATGTGAAAGGTTCACCATGACCCTGCTCCTCGAGCCCACGATCGTTCGCGCCAGCGGAAAGCCGCCGCCGGAAGAGTTCTTCGCCGACGTCCCGGAAGCGCCGGAACCCGAAGCCGAAGAGCCCGAAGCGCCGACCTAAGCCCCGGAGGTTTCGCGCGGAAGAAACGCGCGGAGTGTTTGGTTCTCGCGCGTCGTCTCGTCGAGCGCTCGTCGCAGCTCGGCTGCGATGCGCCGCTGTTCTTCGGCTTCGAGATGGTCGTACGCGTTCGCGGCGGCTTCGGCGAGCTCTTTGACGGCGGTCTGTTCCAGCGTGTCGAGACGCTCGCCGTCCGCCTTCTCACCGAGCAGCAGAAACCCGATCGTGTCCCGCCGCACCGCGATCGGCACGGCCAGCAACGGCTGCAACGGAGCGATCGCCGCCGCACCTTCCCATGCGATCGCCTTGACGTCGACCGGTTCGCCGGTCGTGACGAGCTCGAGCGCGAGGGAGTCGTTCGCGTCGATCTCCGGCAGCGCGTCGTCGGGCCACGCTCGCTGCGCGACGCGCGCGTAGCGCGTTCCTGCGCGGAGGTACAGCGCGATCGCGACCAGCCGCAGCGCCTCGTACGGCTCGCGGACGAGCGTTTCGTCGACGGCGCTTTGCTCGCTCGCGTGCGCGAGGCGCCGCGCGACGCGCCGCAGCCGCTCCTCGGCGAGCTTCCGCGCGCGGAAGAAGACCGACTCGATCAGGTTGTCGATCCGCCGCTGCGCGGAGTTCACCCAGAACCCGAACCCGATCGCGACGCAGATCTCGGCGACGAGCGCGAACTTGCTCGCCTGCAGCTGATTGCTCAACAGCCAGTCGATCACGCTGAAGCCGACGACCGGGATCGCGGAGAGGAGCGCGAACGCGAGCGCGCGTCCGCCGGCGATGCGAACGTCGATCACGCGATGGCGGACGATCGCGTACAGCACCGTCAGCGGCAGCACGTTCACGAACTGCGCCCACCAGGAGAGATCTTGCGGCGCGTTCGCATCGTTCTCGGCGTAGAAGAACAGCGCGTAGCTGGCGAGGAAGCTTCCGAGACCGATCGCGACCCAGCGCAGCCGCGCCCGGTCCTCGCCCGACGCGTGCGCGTATCGCACCATGAACGCCGCCGCGGCGACCGCGTAGCAGGCCCACACCACCAGGCTGAACATCGCGTAGAGCCGGCTGCCGAGCTCGGAGTACGTCGATCCGACGTAGATCGCCGAGAAGTACAGCGCGATCGTTGCGGCGCCGATTCCGATCATCGTCTTCTCGATCGGCCGCCACGACGGCAGCGGCTCTCCCGACGGAAACCGCATGCAGAAGATGGCGACGATCGCCGGTGCGCCGCCGTTCACGATGCACGTCAGCAGCAGGAACAGCGGTTTCCAGAACAGCGGCACCGCCGAGGTGAGATCGAAGTTGCCGCCCGGATGCCCGATCTCGGCGAACTCGAGGCACAGGATGAAGAACGCGCCGGTCATGATGCTGGGCCGCAACAGCACCAGCAGCGCGCCGATCAGCGCGATCAGCGCCCCGCGGACGAGCAGCGCGATGATGACGGCCGTCCGCGACGGCGCGACGTGATTCGGCTGCGCCGCCATCTCGACGACGCGGGTCCGCCCGTCGTGCACGACCGTATAGGAAACGGGGCGGTTCGCGGGGACGCGCGCGAAGATCTGTTCGAACGGCGGCGCGTTCACCGCCTCGCTGCGGACGACGGTGTCGCCCGGGACGATCCCGGCGCGTTCCGCCGGCGAGCCGCGCCGTACCGACGCGACGCCGTTGACGGTCGGGCTCGACGGCTGCCCGGCTCGAACGATCCCCGTCGTGCCGTAGTAGCCCGTAACGTACAGCACCGTCGGGATGCCGAACGCCAGCGAGTACAAGAACGCGAGAACGACGACAAGGGCTCGCACCTGAACCTCCGGCGGAAACGCCCGTGCGTTGGTCTATGCGACCCGCTGAAAGCCGCTCCTGCGCGCGTTCAGCGCAATAGCGGGACGTTGCTGGGATAGATCGGGCGGTCGATCAGCGCTTCGAGGACTTCCGGCGCCGCCGTCAGCGCGACGTCGCAGAAGCGCGCGAACGCCTCGCGCTCGGCCTCGCCTTCGGCGAAACGTTCGGTTGCGGTCAGATCGACTTTTCCGCTCACCGGCAGGAAGCGCACGAAACGGCCGTCGCCGTCCTCGCCCGTTTCGACGAGGCCCGCGTCGGTGAAGATCCGCACCGCGGCGGAGACCGTCGAGCCGTCGACGCGGTCGAAGTCGAGTGTCGAGGCGATGTCGGCGTACGTCATGCGCAGCACGCCGTCGGCCGCGATCCGCTTCATCGCTGCGTAGAGCCGGCGCAGCGTTTCCAGCTTCGGCGCGGCGCGCTCGATGATGAAGTCGTTGATGTTGCGGTCCTTCTCGCCGAAGAGCAGGTGGATCGACGCGTCGGCGCCGTCGCGCCCGGCGCGCCCCGCCTGCTGGTTGAACTCGGTGAAGTCGAAGTTCAAATGGTAGAGAAAGACGTGCCGCACGTCGGGCAGGTCGATCCCTTCGCCGAACGCCGAGGTCGCGACGACGGTGCGAATCGCGCCCTCGCGGAACCAGCGCTCGACCTGCGCGCGCTCGCCGCTCCCGACGCCGGCATGGTAGAACGCGACGCCCTCGCCGGCGCGCCCGCGCAGCTTCTCGGCCACCTTCGTCGATTCGGTCCGGGAGTTGCAGTAGACGATCGACTTCTCGCCCTCGCGCACGAAGCGCTCGATGTAGGCGAGCTTGTTCGTCGTCCCGCGCGCGTCGACGACGTGCAGGTTATCGCGCACCGTCGGGTCGATCACCCAGGCGTCGATCTTCAGCACGGCGCGGATCTTCGCGAACGCTTCGTCGCCGGCGGTCGCGGTGAGCGCCAGCACCTGCGGGTCGCCGAGCGCCGCCAGCGACGCGCCGACGCGCTGGTACGCCGGCCGGTGCGTCGACTCGAACAGATGGTGCGCTTCGTCGACGACGACCAGCGCCGGCCGCGAGCGCTCGTTGCGAAACATCTCGAGGTGGAACTGCACGAACTCCGGGGTCGCGCAGATCACGTCCCAGTCGCCGCTCTCGAGCGCTTCTTCGAGCGCGGCGCGCTCGCCGGCGTCGATCGCGCCGTTCGCGCGGTGAATGCGCAGCCCGAGCGGTTCCAGCCGCCGCAGCAGCGCTTCGTACTGGTCGTTCGCGAGCGCGCGCAGCGGGTAGAGCACGACCGTCTTCTCGCCGCGCTCGAGCGCGCGGACCGCCGCCGGATACTGGAAGCACAGCGACTTGCCGCGGCCCGTTCCGAGCACGGCGAGCGTGTTGCGCATCGCGTCGACGCGCTCCAACACGGCGTGCTGCGCGCCGCGCAACGGCTGCTCGCCGATCAGCGCGCGCAACACGTCCTCGCGAGAGACGTGCGAGCGCGACTCGCCGCCCCGCCGTGCCGCCGCGCGCACGCGCGTGACGTAGATGTTGATCCCGAAGCTGCGGTCGCCCACACCGCCGGTCACGGCGGTGACCTCGGCGGTGTAGCGCTCGCCGCCGTCGACGTTCGGCGCGATCCGGGCTGCTATCTCGCGCTTGATGAAGCCCAGTTGCAGCGTCCCGAACCACACGCCGATCGCGTTCAGATCGTACGGGTTCTCCGGATCGCGGCGCAGCTCGAGCGCGTCGCCGGGCCGCAGCGCCGCGACGACGTCCTGCCGCCCTTCGAAGCTGACGCCCACGACCTTCGTGTTGAACCCCGTCGCTTCGCCGATCGTCGCGTACGGATCGCGCGTGAGGTACTCGCGCGCGTTCGCGTACAGGTCGTCGAGAAAAACGCGCGCTTCAGCCGGCACGGTGCCGGTCGAGGCGCGCGGGTTTCCGAACTCCGCCAGGAGCCGCTCGAACGCGGCCTCCGAGGCGGTCGGCGGCGGAAGCTTCTTCTCCCGCACGCCGGTACTACGTCTTGTGCTGCGGTTCGGGCGGCGCCGGCTCGTGCTCGGGCTTGATCTCGCCGTCCTCGCGCTCGTCGCCGAGGTTCAGCGTGATCTCTTCGTGTCCGAGATCCGCCGCCTCGTCGTGCAATCCCATCGCCTGCGCGTCGAGCGGGTCGATCATCTCCGGCTCGGCTTCCGGCTTGCGCGGGAGCTCCGCGCCGAAGTTGCGGTTCTCGAGCTTCTCGAAGTCGATCTCTTTCTGCGAGCGCTTGTAACGCGGGGGCTGCGTCGTGCGGCGCGAGGCGCCTTGGCGCTCGAGCTCGCGCCGCGCGCGGCGTGCCGCAGCGACCGCCTCGCGGTCGCGCGCCGCGGCGGCTGCCGACGTCGTGCTGCCGCCACGCGCCGCCGCAACCGACTTCGGCTGCGCGGCGAGCGAGGAGCGAGCGAAGATCCGGCCGCCGCGCTTGTCCACGCGCTTCTGCAGCACCGCGACCAGCGGCGCCGAGTAGAAGATCGAGTGGTAGCCGCCCGAGACGATCCCGACCAGCAGCGCGAAGGCGAAGTTCTGCAGCGAGGCGCCGCCGAAGATCAGCAGCGCGACCAGCGTGATGACGACGGTCGCCAGCGTGTTGACCGAACGCGTCATCGTCTGCAGGATCGACGTGTTGACGATCTCGTCGAACGGCTTGCCGTCCATCAGCTTGACGTTCTCGCGGATCCGGTCCAGGATCACGATCGTGTCCATGACCGAATAGCCGATGACCGTCAAGACCGCCGCCAGGAACGCGTCGTCGACGCGGCGGCCGGCGATCGCGTAGATCCCGATCATCATCAGCGAGTCGCGGGTCAACGCGACGACGATGACCCAGCCGAAAATAAGGTTCCAGCCGAACCGGAACGCGATGTAGAGGAACTGGATCGCGATCGCGATCACCAGCGCCTCGATCGCGTTGATCAAGTACTCGCGCGAGAGCGAGGGCCCGACCGTCGAGATCGACGAGGCGGCGCGGTTGACCGGCGAGATCGAGTTCAGCGTGCTCCACAGCGGCGCCGAGTTGTTGCCGAAGTCGTGCTGGGTCTCGATCGTCCAGCGCTCGTTCGGCGGCTCGCCGGGTTTCGAGAGCGTGTTGATCCGTGCGTCGGTGACGTCGATCTTCGCGAGCGCCGCGGCGATCGCGTCCTTCGTCGTGGGCTGTTGGAATTTCGCCGTGACGTCGGTACCACCGGTGAACGAGAGACCCAGCCGCAGCGGGGTCCCGTCCTTGTACCAATGGAACAGCATGAAGATCAGGCCCGCGCCGATGATCGCGTACGAGATCAGCGAGACGGTGCGGAACCACCCGACGACGTTCCAGTTGAGGCGGCGGAAGAACATCTAGCGCACCCCCGCCGGGCTCGGCGTTGCGGCCGGCGTGAGCTCGCCGCCCGCACCGTACGCGCCCTTCGAGGTGACGACGTTGTTCTCGACGACCAAGTCCATGAAGAACCGGGTGATCACCACCGCGGTGAGCAGCGAGAACGCGGTACCCCAGAACAGCGTGTAGGCGAAGCCCTTCACCGTTCCGGTACCGAGCATGTACAGCACGCCGGCACCGACGATGGTGGTGAAGTGCGAGTCGAAGACCGAGCTGAACGCGCGTTGGAAACCGATCCGCACCGCGGCGCGCAGCGACTTCCCGGCCCACAGCTCTTCTTTCAGCCGCTCGAAGATCAGAACGTTCGCGTCGACCGCCATACCGATCGAGAGCACGAAGCCCGCGATCCCGGGGAGCGTGAGCACCGCGTGCGCGACCGAGAGCAGCGCCAGCAGCATCAGCACGTAGACGAACAGCGCGAGGTCGGCGAGCACGCCCGGCAACCGGTACATGAAGATCATGAACAGCAGCACCAGCGAGAGCCCGACGATCGAGGCGATCAGCGACTTCTGCAAATCCTCTTGACCGAGGATCGGGCCGACGTCGTCCTTCTCGATGATCACCAGCGGCACCGGAAGCGCGCCCGCGTTGAGCTCGTTGGCGAGCGTCGCGACCTGGTCTTCGGTGAACTGGCCGTGGATCACGCCGTCGGTCGAGATGATGTCCTGGATCGTCGCCGCGCTGACGTACTTCTTGTCGAGGAAGATCGTGAGCAGCCGCCCGATGTTGTCGCGCGTCATCTGCGCGAACTTGGTCGAGTTCTTGGTCTGGAACTGGACCTCGGGCTGATTCCCTTGGCCGAACCCCGGATGCGCGCTCTTCAGCTCGGCGCCGCTGTAGACAACGGGACCGCATGCCTTGTACGCGCCGTTCGGGTCGTTGGCGTACTTCTTGTCGACCTCGGCACGATCGCGAACGGCCGGCGGGCAGATCTTGAACTCGAGAACGGCTGCTTCTTTGAGCAAGCGCTCGAGCTCGTCGGCGTTCTTGATTGCCGGGACCTCGACGAGCAGCCGGTCGGAACCGACTTTCGAGATGACGGGCTCAGAGACGCCGAGCGCGTTGACGCGCCGCTGGATGACCAGCTCGACCTGATTCTGGACGTCCGCCGTGATGTGCGGGACGTCCGGGGTCGTCTGGAGCTGGAGCAGGACGCGCGCGCCGCCCTGAAGGTCGAGGCCCAGGTGGATCTTCTTCTGGATGGGCGTAATCGCCCACACGCAGAGGCCGACCAGAGCCAACAGGAGGACCGCTTGAAGCGGCCTCTTGAGCTTATTCCACATACCGGTTTCCGGGGAAGGGGAGAACCCTCGGATCGTAGCATGGGGGCCGGACAGCGTCAAACGGCGTTGCGGTCGTCCGGCCTGCGAAGGAACTCGCAGCCGGGCGCACGGAGGGCGGCTCGTGACCGACGGCAAGGGTGTCGATGCAGGACTCCTCCAGACGCGTTATCGCCTCACCAAGCAGCGTGCCGCGATCCTGCGCGCGCTCGAAGACGGGGCGCACCTCACCGCGGAGGCAATCCACGAACGGGTCCGTGCCGAGCTGCCGGCCGTCAGCCTCGGGACGATCTACCGCACGCTCGACATCCTGCGCGACATCGGGCTGGTCCAAGTCTTTGCGCACGGCGGGGCGGCGCGCTACGAAGCGGCGCTCGACAAGCACCATCATCTCGTCTGCCTCGCGTGCGGCGAGATCGTGAACGTGCCGGCGCCGCAGATCCCGTCGATCGCGCTCGCGGTCGCGCAGGACCACCGCTACAGCGGGGTCGACGCGGCGCTGGTGATCACCGGCCGCTGCGCGCGCTGCGCGGGGCTCGCGCGCAACGGGATCGGGCTGAGCTAGTTGGTCGAGTTGGTCCCGCTGCTCTCGCCGGCCGACTGCTCGGCATTCCTGAAGTCGGCGCGCGCGAGCGCCGCGTGGCGCCCGGCGCCGATCTACCTGACCGACGCGCCGCTCCTCAACGAAGCCGTCCGCCGTGCCGCGCTGCTGCACGAGGAGGCGCTCGCGCACGAGCTCGACGCACTGTGCGCGAGCGTCAAAGCGCGCGCCGTCGAGGTTGCGCGCCGGCGCTGCGGCGCGGAGCTCGACGCCGGCGAGATCCAGCTCGTGCGCTATCCGCCCGGCGGGTTCTTCTACACGCATCAAGATGCGACCGCGAGTCCAAAGGAATGGCGGAAGCTCAGCTTCGTCGTCTACCTGAACGATGATTTCGAAGGCGGGACGACGCGCTTCCCCGAGCTCGGCACCGACGTGCAGCCCCGTGCCGGCTACGCGCTGATCTTCCCACCGCATCATGCTCACGCCGCCGAGCCGGTGGCGAGCGGAGAGAAGTTCGTCCTGACGTTCTGGCTGGGCCGCGACACGCGCTGATCAGCCCGGCGGCAGCGCGACGTCGCGGCGAGCTGCGAGATACTGCTTCGCCTTGCCGACCTCGTCGTTGAGCGAGTCGACGGTGCGCTCCATCGAGGAGAGCGCTTTGATCCGGTAGTCCGCCATCGAGTCGATCGTCGCGCGGACGTTCGCGAACGCTTCCTTGAGCTTTTCGACGTCGATCGTCGCGCTCGAGGCGCCTTCCTGGATGCGGGTCGCGTTCGAGCGCAGCAGCTTCGAGGTCGAGACGATCAGGTTCGAGGTGGTCGACTGCAGCGCGGTGATCTGGTCGAGGACCAATTTCTGGTTCGCTACCGCTTGCGCGGTGATCACGGCGGTGCGCAGCGCG
>DASZGA010000151.1:0-2326 GCA_035939295.1 Candidatus Elarobacter sp.
CTGGCGTGGGCGACCACGCTGGGCTCCGCGCAGCAGCAGTACGTTCCGTCGACCAACGCGGCGCGCGCGATCCTCGCGCAGGTCGCGCAGCGCCCCGACGCGCTCTTCGCGCTCGAACGCGCGCGCTCGGCGTGGCGAGACGAGCACGTGATCCACGGCGACGCCAAAGCGGCGAACATCATGGTGCTGGAAGACGGGTCGGTGCGGGTGATCGACTGGGAGATCGCCGCGCTCGGAGACGGCTTGTGGGACCTCGGCGGGCTCGTGCACTCGCTCCTGGTTCCGAACCCGATCGAGATCCCGCTTCCGCTCGAGGCCGCGCAGCGCCGCGCGCGCCCACTCCTCGACGCTCTGTGGGCCGGCTACGCCGCGGCGTTTCCGCAGCTGCCGCCGGGGGACGACCCGCGCGTGACGCTGCTGCGGCTCGCCGGCGTGCGCATGCTGCAGACGTGCTTGGAGAGCGCGCAGTTCACCGAGCAGATCCATCCCGCGATCCCAGGCGTCCTCGCGATGGGAATGGAGCTGATGACGCAGCCCGAAGCAACGCGCGCGCGCTGGGAGCGAGCGGCGTGAACGCGTACGAAGCGCAATTGCGCGCGATCGCGGGCGCGGTGGAGATCGTCTCGGCGGAGCGTGCGCGGGTGAGGAGCGCGCTCGGCGAGCGGAGTGAGGTCGCGATCGCGAACGAGCGCGGCGCATTTCTCGGTCTCGCTGAAGCGCTGTACGCCGGGCACTACAGCGCGCTCTCGTACGCCGCGCCGGTGCCGGGCGTCGCGCCGGATGCGTTCTTCGCCGAGTTGCGCGCGGCGAACCCGATCGGGACGCGCTACCAGGGCGGCGCGTATCTCGCGCCGCGCGAGACGGTGAGCTCGCCGTTCGGCCACTACGTCATCCTCGGGCGGACGATCCATGACGCGTCGAGCGGCCGGCAAGTGCGGTTCTACTGGAGCCTCGCGCCGCAGGGTGCGGCGACGTTTCTTCGCGAGATCGGCACACGGCTAGAGCGGCGGCGGATCCCGTTCCAGGCGAAAGTGCCGGCGCGGCCCGACGGTTACGGTCGAACCGACGCCGGGGTACTCTACCTGGGCGACGAGGACGTCGCCGCGGCGAGCGACGCGATCGCTGCGACGTATCGCGCGGTGCGCGCGAACCTGCGCGCGCCTGTCCCGCTGTTCGCACGCGAGCTCGCGCCTGGGCTGAGCTTCGCGGAAAGCCCGCCGACGCGCGACAGCTTCGGCATGCACCGCTGCGACCTGATCGCCGAAGGGCTCGTGTGGGCGTTCGAGCGCAACGCCGCGAACGACGAAGCGCGGTTCGGCGTGCTTTGCGAGCGTTTGACGAAGTACGGCTTCGATCTGGATTCGTTCGAGCGCAACCCGAGCTCTCGCTATCCGTACCCGCTCGACGCGATCGTTGCGGAGGCGGCGTGACCGTCGCGTTCGCGATCGTGCCCAACGACGCGCTGGAAGCGGCCGAACGCATCGGCTACGGGATCGCCCGGCGAGCGCTGTGGGGCGGCGAGCGCTGCACCTGGCTCGACGCGATCCCGGTGCTGCCCGAGATGAACCCCGCGACGAGCACGACCAGCGGCGCCGATTTGTACGGCGGCGCGTCGGGGATCGGGCTCTTTCTCGCGCAGCTGAGCGCGCGCGCCGACGACGCGCTGCTGAAGAAGACCGCGCGCGGTGGGCTGCGCCAAGCCGCGGTGCGAGCGCGCGCCGAGGGTGCGCCGCAGACCGGTTTCTACGGCGGTGCGGCCGGTGCGGGCGCGGCACTCGTGCTCGGCGGTCGCGAGCTCGGCGACGACGCGCTGATCGAAGACGGCCGCGCACTGCTGGCGAGCGTACCGCTCGTCGACGAGCATCCCGACGCGAACGATGTGCTCGGCGGGATCGCCGGAACCGTCCTCGCCCTCGCCGTCGCCGCGCGCGCGCTTGGAAACGACGCCGCGCTCCTGTCACGTTCTCGCGAAGCCGCGGAGAGGCTGCTCGCGCGCGGGATGCGTGACGCGGCCGGGACGCTCTCGTGGAGCACGATGCAGGACAAACGCGCGAACCTGACCGGCTTCGCGCACGGCACCGCCGGGATCGCGCACGCCCTCCTCGCGCTCAGCGCGCTCGCGCCCGATCCGAGGCTGCACGAAGCAGTCGCGGCGACGTTCGCGTACGAGCGCAGCACCTTCGATGCGGCCCGATCGAATTGGCCCGACTTCCGCGTGATGCCGGGTCAACCGCCGTCCGCGCCGGGATACGCCGTCGCGTGGTGTCATGGCGCGGTGGGGATCGTGCGCAGCCGTCTCTTCGCGGAATCGCTCGGGTTCGGGACC
>DASZGA010000152.1:0-23796 GCA_035939295.1 Candidatus Elarobacter sp.
GAGATCGCAGCCCCGCCGGCCGAACCGACAGCCTTCGACGACCTTGAGTCGCCGGAGGCGTTCGGCTTTTCCGGCGAGGCGTTGCTGGAAGACGCGCCGCTCGGGACGGTACCACACGGCGCGCAACCGTACCGCGCGGCGGCGCAACCGGCGGTCGACGTCCAAGCGATCCGCGCCGAGGCGCAGGAGCTGCTCGACCGCGCCGCGCGCGAGGCCGACGCGCTGCTCGAAGACGCGCACGACCGCGCCCGCGCGCTGATCGAGGACGCCGCCGCGCGCGCCGACACGATCGCGCAAGACGCGCGCCGCAGCGGACACGACGAAGGGTTCGCTGAGGGGCGCGAGGCCGCCGACGGCGAGATGAACGACATGCTCGTGACGATGCGCGGCCTGCTCGAGATGGCGCGCGTCGAGCGGCACAAGCTGATCGAAGGCGCGGAGCCCGAGCTGGTGCGGCTCGCGCTGGGGATCGCCGAGCGGGTTTTGCACCAGCAGATCGCGCTCGACCGCGGCGTCGTCGTCGAGATGGCGAAGGTCGCGATCGCGCGGCTGATCGACCGCGACACGGTCACCGTCCGCGTTCACCCGGCGGATTTGGAACGGATGCGCGAGCACCGCGACGAGCTGATCGCGATCGGCGACATCAGAAACTTGCGCGTCGTCGAAGACCAGCGCGTCGACCGCGGCGGCGTCGTCGTCGACACCGACGCCGGGACGATCGACGCGCGGATCGGGACGCAGCTCGAGGAAGCGCGCAAGATCCTGCACATCGAGGACGACGTGATCGTCGAGCCGGCGCCCTCGGAGATTACGATCAAGGGCGAAATTCCGGCGACCAGGACGGCATAGCGTGGCCGCGAGCGCGACGCGCCCCTTCGATGCGGCCCGCTATCTCGAAGAGATCGCCGAGGCCGATCTGATTTGCACCAACGGTAAGGTCAGCCAGGTGATCGGGACCGTGATCGAGTCGAACGGGCCGCCGATGTCGATCGGCGAGACCGCCTCGATCACGTACCGGCGCACGGGGACCCCGGTCCTCGCCGAAGCGGTCGGTTTCCGCGATGCGAAAGTGCTGCTGATGCCGCTCGGCGAGCTGGGCGGGATCGCCGCCGGTTCGGGCGTGATCGCGCTCGGAAAACCGCTGCAGGTCGGCCTCTCCGACGGTTTGCTGGGCCGCGTCCTGGACGGTCTCGGCCGCCCGATCGACGGTCTCGGGCCGATCGTCGACGCGCGCCGCGCCGAAATCACCGGGGCGCCGCCGAGCGCGATGCACCGCCGCCGCGTCACCGAGCCGCTCGGCGTCGGCGTCCGCGCGATCGACGGTTTGCTCACGGTCGGCAAAGGCCAGCGCGCCGGGATCTTCGCCGGTTCCGGCGTCGGCAAGTCGACGGTGCTGGGGATGATCGCGCGCAACACCGCCGCCGACGTCAACGTGATCGCGCTGGTCGGCGAGCGCGGCAAAGAGGTCCGCGATTTCCTCGAGCGCGACCTCGGCGAAGCCGGCTTGAGACGTTCGGTCGTGATCGTCGCGACCTCCGACCAGCCCGCGCTGGTCCGAATCAAAGCGGCGTTCGTCGCGACCCGGATCGCCGAGTTCTTCCGCGATCAAGGGCTCGACGTGATGCTGATGATGGACAGCGTCACGCGCTTCGCGATGGCGCAGCGCGAAGTCGGGCTCGCGATCGGCGAGCCGACGACCACGCGCGGTTACACGCCTTCCGTCTTCGCGCTGCTGCCGAGGCTGCTCGAGCGCACCGGCAGCGCCGAGCACGGCACGATCACCGCGCTCTACACCGTGCTGGTCGACGGCGACGACATGAACGAGCCGATCGCCGACGCGGTTCGCGCGATCCTCGACGGGCACATCGTCCTCTCGCGCAAGCTGGCCGCCGCGAACCACTATCCGGCAATCGACGTGCTCGCTTCGGTGAGCCGCGTGATGCCCGACGTCGTTCCGCCCTCGCACCTCGCCGGCGCTTCGACGGTCCGCGACATCCTCTCGACCCACCGCGACGCCGAAGATCTCGTCAACATCGGCGCCTACGTCGCCGGCTCGAACCCGCGCGTCGACCACGCGCTCGCGCGCATCGACCAAGTCCGCGCGTTCCTGCGCCAGGGAATCTACGAAGCCTCCACCTTCGACGACGCCCAACGCGGAGTGATGGCTCTGGGATGAGATTCAGTTTCAGACTCGATCCTGTGCTTGGACATCGTGAGCGCATCGAACGCGAGCGTGCGGGTGAGCATGCGCAGGCGCTTGCCGATCAGTTGGCGGCCCAGCGCGTGTACGATGAGCTTGTCGAGAAGCGGGACGAGCTGCGCGAGCGGCTGGTGCGCGAGCACGCGTGCTTCGACGTCGACACGCTGCGGACGACCTACGCGCACCTCGACTATCTGGACCGTGCGATCCTCCTGGCGCAGCAGCGCGTCGACGCCTGCATCGACGAGACCGAGCGCGTGAGGCTGACGCTCGTCGACGCCGCCAAGGACCGCAAGGTGCTGGAGACCCTGAAGGAACGCCGCCGTGAGGCGTTCGACCTCGACGCCGCGCAGGCCGACCAGCGCGAGCTCGACGACCAAAACGCGCGGCTCTTCGACCGCGCGAACGCCATCGAAGGACTTCCGTCGTGATCGTCACCCGCCAACGCCGCCGCCGCCCGCACCTCGGGCGCTTCCTCATCCCGCTGCTCGTCATCGCCGCGATCGGGTTCGCGCTGGGGTTCCCGCCCTCGCAGCGCGCGATCGCGAACGGGCCGCTCCGGCCGGTCTGGCTCGCCGGTGCGAACGCCGGCGGCGTCGTCGCGCGCCCGTTCAGCTTCGCGGCGCAGCAGCAGACGATCACCGACCGCAACCGGCAAATTCAAAATCTCGGCGGGCAGCTCGAAGCGCAGCGCCGCGCCAAAGCCGACGCCGACGCGCGCGTGCAGCAGCTTCAGCAGCAGGTCAACGCGCTGGCGAGCCAGCCGCACCCGACCGCCGTTCCCGCGCCGCGTATCACTGCTGCTCCGGGTGCGCTCGCGGCAGTCCCCGGAACCGCGACCGCCGGACAGCCGGCGACCGACGAGGAGAAGCGGCTCGCCGCGACCTGGGCCGCGATGGAGCCGGAGAAGGCGGCCGCGATCGTCCAACGGCTCCCCGACGGCGAGGTCACCCGCGTCCTGGCCCAGATGGACGCCGACTCCGCCGGCGCGATCATGAATGCTCTTCCGGCCGGCGTCGCGGCGCGGATCAGCCGGGCCGTCGCTCAGGTCCCGGCGACCGCGAACCGATAGACCACACAGGCGTCCCTCGCGGGACGTCCCGTTTCGACTTCAATTTCAGCGAAGGGAGGTGACACCCTGAACCCAATCTCGATCCCCACCACCATCCCCGGATCGGCAGCGGGCACCGCGTCCTCCGGCGCGACGGCGACGCCGTCGGCCTCAGGCGACGGTGCGCTCTTCAAGGCCCAGCTCGGCACGATCGCCGCGCTGTTCGCCGGGAAGACCGCGGCGCCGGACGCAAGCACGACGGCCTCGGCCGACGCGCTGGTTCGCGCCGTCAAGGCACAGCTCGACCGGGGCGACTCGCTCGGCGACATCGTCGCGAAACTGGCGGGCTCGCTCGCGGCTTCGGTCGCGGCTCAGCTCGGCATCACGACGGACGCCGCAAAGCAACGACTCACCGAAGCGTTCACGCAGGCGCTCCAAACCACCGGGAGCGGACCGCCCGCTAGTAACGCAGAGAGGGCGTCATCCCTCGTAGCACGGTTTCGGCAGATGGCCGAGCTGGCGACGAGGGTGACGAACGGAGAGACGGGGCACCCGATCCGACAGATCGCAGGAACCAGTTTGGACGCCGACTCGGCGAAAGCGAATCCAGCCCCCCAACCGGACAGCATCCTCCGCGATGCGCTCAGCGCGCTCGCGGCGCCCGCGTCTCCCGCACCCGACGCGACGAACACGTCCGCCGTCTCCGCCGCACCCGCGGCGGCGAGCGACGGCCGCACCGTCGCGCTACCCGCGGCCGCAACGGCCGTCTCGACCGGCGGCGACACGCTGCTCGGCCGCATCCTCACCCGTGCCGCGCTCAACGACCCGAGTCCGACCGCTGCGGCGGCCGCGCTCGCGAACGGCGAGCTGCACCGCACCGCGGCGAACCTGCCGCAGACCGTCGCGAACTCCGCGTCCGCGACGGGCACCAACGCACCGCCGTCCGCGACGGCGGCGCTCGACGCCTTCCTCGGCGCGTTCGCGAGCGAGCTCGCGCGCACCGACTCGACCGGCGCGGTCCGCCGCAACGGCGAGCCCGTCACGGTCGCCGGAGCGGCGCCGCTTCCCGCCAACCCGCCCGGCCAAGGGCCGCCGATGCCGTTCGCGATCTCGGTCGCGAGCGACGCCGCGCAGATCGTCGCGTCTCCGCCCGCCTCGCCGATGCCGCAACCGCAGCACGTCGACGCGAACGCGGTCGTCGACCAGATGCTGCGCGGGATGACGCTCCGCACCACCGACGGTCAGTCTGAAGTGCGGCTTCGACTCGTCCCCGAGTCGCTCGGCGACGTCAGCGTGAAGCTGATCGTCTCCGGCGGAAACGTGGACGCGTCGATCGTCGCGCACACCGCCGACGCGCAGAACGCGCTCGCCGGCGGGATGAACCAACTCGCGAAGACGCTCGCCGACGCCGGCCTGAAGCTGCAGAGCTTCACCGTCGGGCTTGCCGGCGGTAACTTCGCGGACGCTCGCGACCAGTCGCGTCAGAACGGCGCGTGGACGCGACCGAACCCGCGCCGCATCGGCGGCGTGGAAGCGGTCGACGCCGACGTTCCCGACGACACGCTGCTTGCGGTACCGAGCTTCGGCCCGCCGATCTACACGGCGAGCTCGCTGCCCGGCGCCTTCAACTACTTGGCGTAGAACCAACGATCGAGCTTCGCTCGATCGGGAGATCAAAAAATGTCCACCACCGGATCGGCGAGCGGTCTTCCGATCAACTCGCTGATCACCAACCCGAACACGACGGCGCCGCCGTCCGCGCTGAACCAACAGCTCGGGCAGGACGCCTTTCTCAAGCTGCTCACGACGCAGCTGCAAAACCAGAACCCGCTCAACCCGATGGATCAAACGCAGTCGATCGCGCAGCTTGCGCAGTTCTCGAGCCTGCAGGCGACCACCGAGCTGAAGGACGCGTTCTCCGCGTTTCAGTCGAACTTCTCCGTGATGCAGTCGGCCGGGCTTCTCGGCAAGACGGTCTCGGCGCAGGCGACCGATGCGAAGGGCAACGTCGCCACGGTGAGCGGAACGGTCAAGACGATCTCGGTCGTCAACGGCCAGCCCGAGTTCACGCTCGCCGACAAGAGCGGCAAGCTCCTGACCGACGGCAGCGGCATCCCGCTGCAGATCCCCACCTCCGCGATCCTCTCGATCGGCACGCAGCCTACCGCAGACACGGGACCCGTGCTCTAACATGGCCGATCCGAAGATCGACGCGGTGAACATCCCGCCGGCGATCAACCCGGTAGCGCGCCCGCAAGGCGTACCGGTTCAGATTCCGCCCACCGGAACGGGCTCGTTCCGCGACGTACTGCGCACGGCGCAGGCGCCCGCGGTCGCGCAGCCGCTCAAGTTCTCGGCTCACGCCCAGCAGCGGCTGGAGTCGCGCAACATCCGCCTGACCAACGACGACGTCGCAAAGATGAACGCGATGGCGGACAAGGCGGCGGCGAAAGGCGCGAAACAGTCGCTCTTCATGATGCGCGACGTCGCGATGGTCGTGTCGATCACGAACCGCACGGTCATCACCGCCGTCGACCAGAGCAGCATGAAAGAGAACGTCTTCACCAACATCGACAGCGCCGCGATCCTCGATTAACCGATGCGCGAAGCTGCCGATACAACCATTATCACCGGAGAGCGGACCACGTCGTGGAGCTCTCGCGCGGGGCGGATCGAACGACGCCTCGCGATCTCGATGACACGAAGGGTCTAACATGGCTTTCGATTCGTTGTTCGTCGGCGTCACCGGTCTGGAGTCGTATCAGAACCAGATCGACGTCATCTCGAACAACATCGCGAACGTTGGCACGTCGGGCTTCAAGGGCCAGGACGTCAACTTCCAAGACTTGATCTACCAGGCGCAGTCGTTCTCGACCGCGCCGACCCAGAACACCGGCGGCATCAACGGTGTCGAAGCCGGTCTGGGCGTGAAGATCGCCTCGATCGACACGAACTTCGCGCAGGGCGGTCTCAAGACGACCGGCGTGAACACGAACCTCGCGATGAACGGCGACGGGTTCTTCATCCTGCGCAAGCCGAACGGGAACGGCCAGCCGCTCTACACGCGCAACGGCAACTTCTCGCTCAACTCGAGCGGCCTGCTCTACGACGGGTCGAACGGGATGGCGGTCCAGGGCTACACGGCCGACAAGAGCGGCAACATCACCCAGACCGGGACGCCGAGCGACATCACGATCCCGCTCGGGCTCGGCTCGCAGGCCGTCGGCACGGGGCTCAACTCGAAGCTGAAGTTCGGCTCGGCCGGCGACCAGGTCTTCGACGTCTCGATGGGCGGCAGCCTCGACCAGACGCAGTGGATCAAAGAAGCGCAAGGCATCCAGCAGGTTCCGAGCGCGCCGGGTACGGGTCAGCCGTACACCATCTCGACGACGATCTACGACTCGCTCGGCAACGGGCACCTCGCGCAGATCACCTACACGCCGGACGCGGTCGGCGCGACCGCCGGCCCGCCGGCGGTGAGCGGTCTTCCGAACCAGGTCGCCGACTCCAGCGGGACGCTGCATTCGGTCGCCGCGCGCTGGAAGGTCAACGTCTCGTTTGCCGACGGCACGACGTTCGACGCGATCCAGACGCCGGGCTCGATCAGCGGCGCCGGCGTGGTCACGCCGGCCACGACGACGGCCGCGCCGGTTTCGAGCGGCACGCTCGGATTCGCGTACTTCGACCAGAACGGCCAGTACGTCAACACCTCCTCGATCGAGGGGACGGCGCCCGGCCAGAACATCGCCGGCGCGGCGAACGTGCACGTCAACAACGGCGCGCCGGCGCTCGCGAACGGCAACCAGCTCAACATCCGCGGCTGGGGAACCGGGAACACGAACAACTCGGTCGCGCCGACCGCGGGCGGGCCCGCGCCGCAGACCGGACCGATCGGTCTCGACCTGCACCAGACGACCTCGCTCTCGGGCACGCCCAGCGCCAACGTGATCGCGCAGAACGGCTTCGCGGCCGGGATCCTCTCGAACATCACGGTCGGGCAGGACGGCACGATCAGCGGCGCGTTCTCGAACGGCCAGACGACGACGCTCGGGCGCGTCGCGGTCGCGACGTTCCAGAACGAGCAGGGGCTCACGCGTGTCGGCGGCTCCGACTTCTCGGCTTCGGCGAACTCCGGGCTGGCGCAGGTCGGCACGGCCGGCGTCGGGCGCTTCGGGACGATGATCTCGGGTTCACTCGAGCAGTCGAACGTCTCGATCGCCGACGAGTTCACCAAGATGATCGCGGCTCAGAACGCGTATCAGGCGAACTCGAAGAGCATCACGATCGCCTCCGAGGACATGCAGACGGTCACCCAGCTGATCCGCTAGATCAGGCGTATCGCTCCACGGAGGGCGCGAGGGACGGGAAAGGGGACCGCAAGGAGGCGGTCCTCTCTTCTTTTGTGCAATGATAGGGCCGAGATGATCGCCTTGCGCCGACTTAACAACGAGCCGATTATGGTCAATCCGGACTTGATCGAGTCGCTGGAGTCCCATCCGGACACCGTGGTGACCCTGACCTCCGGGAACAAAATGCTGGTTCGCGAGACGATGGACGAGGTGCGGGAGAAGATCATCGAGTTCAAGCGGCGGGTCTACGGCCCCGAAGGACAAGCAACCGCCCCCTAAGGGGTATGGCTCAGCGCTCTTTCCCGGGCTCAAATGCGGGGTCCGCGAGGCCGATAGTCTCCCAAGAGCACCCTCGCGCCCCGGTCCCCCGTTCGGAAAGGCCGCACCTTGGATTTCGCGACCATCATCGGCCTCGCGGTCGCCGTCGCCGCACTCGCGCTCTCAGCGTGGATCGGCGGGGTCGACGTACGCATCATCTTCGCGCGCTACGAAGCGTTCTTGCTGGTCTTCCTCGGGACGGTCGGCGCGACGATGGTCTCCTTCCCGCTCCGCACGTTCGTGCGCGGGATCTCGCACGGGCTGCGCACCGCCTTCACCGAGCCGATCTACCACGAGCGCGAGGTGATCGCGACGCTGGTCTCGTTCGCCGAGAAGGCGCGCCGCGAAGGTTTGCTCGCGCTCGAGAACGAGGCCGCCGCGCTCGAAGACGACTTCATGCGCAAGGGGATTCAGCTCGTCATCGACGGCCGCGACACCGACATCATCCGCAAGATTCTGGAGACCGAGATCGACTTCGTCCAGCAGCGCAACGCGAAATCGGAAGCGGTTTTCATGACGATGGGCGGCTTCTCGCCGACGCTCGGGATCATCGGCACGGTGCTGGGGCTGATCGCGATGCTCAAGGCGCTCGGCACGCTGTCGGGTTCGAGCAACATCGCAGGACAGCTCGGCGTCGCGACCGCGCAGGCGTTCGTCGCGACGTTCTTCGGGATCGCGCTGGCGAACTTGCTGTGGATTCCGCTCGCCTCGAAGATCAAGGAGCGCGCCGGCGAGCAGTTGCTGATGCGCGAGATCATGGTCGAAGGGATCCTCTCGATCCAGGCCGGCGACAACCCGCGCCTGCTGGAGGAGAAGCTGCACGCGTTCCTCGATCCGGAAGAGCGCGAGACCGAGATCGAAGCGGGCGGCGCCGTTCCCGAGCCCGAGTTCGCGGGAGCCTAGGTGGCGGTCTCGGGCAGCGAGCCGCGGACGCGCCGGCGCGCCGGCAACCGCGAAGCGCTCGAGAGCGCGGGGATGATGCGCTGGCTGCTGACGTACGCCGACATGATCACGCTGCTGCTGGCGCTGTTCATCATCCTGTTCGCGATCTCGACGATCTCGCGGGTGAAGTTCAACCGGCTCGCGCAGGAGATCTCGGGCGGCTTCAGCAGCACCGACGCGGTCAACAACCCGCCGAACGGCGGGACGACCGGCGCGCAGCACGGCCGCACCGACGAAGCGAACATGGCGTCGGTCAAGGCGCAGCTCGACGAGTACATCGCGCAGCAGAACATCCAGTCCAAGGTGCAGACCCGCATCGACAAGCAGGGGCTGACGATCACGCTCCTCAGCGACAAGACGTACTACGACTCGGGTTCCGCCGAGCTGCGGCCCGAGACGAAGCAGCTACTGGACGTCGTCGCGGGCCAGCTGCGCGGCGTGCGCAACGACGTGCGGGTCGAAGGCTCGACCGATAACGTTCCGATCGCGACCGCCGAGTACCCGACCAACTGGGAGCTTTCCGCGGCGCGCGCGACCGGCGTGACGCGCTACCTGGTCGAGCACGACAAGATCGTTCCGACCCGCATCTCGTTCGCGGGGTTCGGCGAGTTCCGCCCGAAGTTCCCCAACGACACCGACGCGCACCGCCAGCAAAACCGCCGCGTCGACATCGTGATCCTCAACGGCCCCACGAAGCAAAGCTCAGCCAATGAAAGCAGCAGCAATGGCGATGGACCGAGCGCAGCAGCATCCACCCCGAACCGAAATCTCGTTGCGAGGTCGGACGGGGGGCCCCACGCTACGCGTGGGGGGCGCGCAGCCGGGGGCGGAGCGCCTTTAAAATGAGCATGCTGTCGCAGGAAGAGATCGACGCGCTCGTCAACCAGCTCGCCGCTCCGGAACCCGGTGCCGCCGCGGTTCCTGAAGTTCGCAAGATCAAGTCGTTCGACTTCCGCTTCAACAAGCGGCTCGACAAGTTCAGCACTAACCAGCTGCAGACGCTGCGCACGCTGCACGACAACTTCACCCGGCTGCTGAACAACTCGCTCTCGGTCTACCTGCGCACGCGGGTCGAAGCGACGATCGTCTCGATCGAGCAGATCAGCTACGGCGACTTCATCGCCTCGATCGGGATCCCGTCGATCCTCTCGATCTTCTCGATGGACCCGCTCCCCGGTTCCGGGATCGTGCAGGTCGACCTGAACCTGGTGTTCTCGATCATCGACCGGCTGCTCGGCGGCCCCGGCTGGTACCCGAACAAGCTGCGCGACCTGACCGACATCGAGCGCACGCTGATGCAGCGCTTCATGGCGCGGATGCTCAACAGCTACCGCGAGTCGTGGAACTACCTGCTCACGCTCTCGCTGAAGATCGAAGCGCTCGACTCGAACCCGCAGTTCATCCCGCGCATCATCCCGCTCGACCAGATCGTCGCGTTCGTCACCTGCGAGCTCAAGGTCGGCGACATGGCCGGCGTGATGAACTTCTGCCTCCCGTACCAAGTGCTGAACCAGATCGGGCCGCAGCTCTCCGACTTCCAGTGGTCGCCGAGCGTCGTCGCCGGCCGCGGGATGACCGAGCACGACATCGCGCAGCTGGCGCGCAACGTCGAGCGCGCGCCGGTCGACGTGAAGGTCGAGCTGGGCAAGACCGTCGTCTCGCTGCGCGACCTGATCGCGCTCCAGCCCGGCGATCTGCTCATGTTCGACAAGCCGGTCGGGGAGCCGCTGGCCGTGACGGTGAACGAGCGCGAGAAGTTCAAAGTCTTCCCCGGCGTGAACCGCGACCGGCTCGCGGTCCGGGTGAGCCAGGTCATCGAGAGCGAGGAGTAAGGGTGCCCGACAACCTCAAGCCGCTGGCCGACGCGATGTTCGCTTCGGCGGCGAGCGTCCTCGGCGCGCTCGCCGGCCGAACCGTGAGCGCCGGCCCGTCGGCGCGGACCGAAGCCGACGGGTCGATCAAGATCGACCCCGACGTCGTCGCGACCGTCACCCGGATCCCGTCGGCCGACCTCGCCTTCGTCAGCCGCTATGCGAAGCGCGACCTCGCGCGCGTCGTCGAGCTGATGCTCGGAAGCCCCGGCGACGGCAAAGACCTCGACGCGATGCAGCTCTCGATCGTCGCCGAGACGGTCGCGCAGATCTCGAGCGCGATGGGCGAGCAGCTCGCCGCCTTGACCGGCCACGCGACGAACGGGATCGAGTCGGCGGTCGCCGCCGAGGCGAGCGCGTTTCCGGCGCCGCCGTTCGCGACCTTCGCCGCGCCGCTCGAGCTCGGCGGCGGCTTCAAGACGACGCTGACACTCGACTTCGACGTCCTCGCGCAGCACCGGCTCGCGCCGCAAGCGGCGGCGAAAGCGCCGGAGCCGGCCGCTACCGAAGCGCCGCAGGCCGCGCGCTCCCGCGTCTCCGAGGGCCAATCGGTCGCGTTCACGCCGATGGCGCCGACCGCGATCCGGACCGCGGCGCCCGGCCAAGCGAACCTCGACCTCGTCCACGACGTCCCCTTGGAGATCTCGGCAGTCCTCGGCCAGACGGAGCTTTCGCTGCGCGAGGTCGTCTCGATGACGACCGGGAGCGTGTTCGAGCTCGACAAGCTCTCGACCGAACCGATCGACCTGTACGTGAACAACATCCTGATCGCGCGCGGCGAGGTCGTCGTCGTCGACGACAAGTTCGCGGTGAAGATCAGCGAGCTCAACCCCGTCGTCGACAAAGTCTAGGGTTCCGCTGCCGCGGAACCCTCGGACGCAGCGCGTCCAACAGATATGGGCATAGACGTCGTCTTTCGCGCTTTGTGGGCCTTCGCGGTCGTCGCCCTGCTGCTCGTCGGGCTGACGTACCTGGTCCGCTCGCTGAACCGCGGCCGGCTGATCGCCGCGACCGGGCGGCGGCTGGTGACCGTCGTCGAGTCGACGGTCCTGGCGCAGAACGTCAGCGTTCACGTGATCAAGGTCGGCGACCGATACTACCTGGTAGGCGGAGGATCCGCCGGAGTGACCCACATCGCCGACGTCTCCCCGGACGTCGTCGACCCCTACATCGAGACGCAACGGAAGGCGCTCGGGGAGCAACGCGACGCGGTGCTCCGCCTGCTGCAGAGATTCCGAAGATAACGTGAACCGCCGTCTCCTGATCGTTCTTTCCGCGCTGGGCGCAGTGTTGGCCCTCGTGGTCTTCGCCCTGCCCGCGCTCGCGCAGAGCGTCCCCGGCCCATCGAGCCCGACGATCCCGATCCCCCGCGTGAACATCGGCGTCTCGCCGGCGACCAAGCCGTCCGACGTCGCGCTCTCGCTGCAGATCCTCTTGCTGCTCACCGTCGTGACGCTCGCGCCGACGATGCTGGTGCTGCTGACCTCGTTCACCCGGATCGTCGTCGTCCTCTCGTTCGTCCGCACGGCGCTCGGGACGCAGCAGGTTCCGCCGACGCAAGTGCTGGTCGGGCTCTCGCTGCTGCTGACGTTCTTCGTGATGAACCCGGTGATCCAGGACGTCAACAAGAACGCGCTGCAGCCGTACTTGAGCAACAAGATCTCGCAGAAAGTCGCGGTCGACCGGGCCGCCAAACCGGTCCGCGCGTTCATGTTCAAGCAGACGCGCGAGAAGGACATCGCGCTGTTCTACTCGCTCACGAAGGAGACGCGCCCGGCGAACCAGGACGACGTCCCGACGTACTTGCTCGTCCCCGCGTTCGTGATCAGCGAGCTGAAGACGGCGTTCCAGATCGGCTTCGCGATCTACATCCCGTTCATCGTCATCGACATGGTCGTCGCCTCGGTCTTGCTCTCGATGGGGATGATGATGATCCCGCCGGTGATCATCTCGCTCCCGTTCAAGATCTTGATCTTCTTGCTGGTCGACGGCTGGAACCTGACGGTCTCCGCGCTCTTCGCGAGCTTCCAGAGATGACGTATGCGGCGGCGCTGTCGCTGGGCCGTGAGGCGATCTTCATCGCCTTGCTGGTCTGCGCGCCGGCGCTGCTGCTCGGCCTCGCGACCGGGTTGATCGTCTCGGTCTTTCAGGCGGTGACGCAGATCCAGGAGCCCACGCTCGCGTTCATCCCGAAGATCGTCGTCGTCGCGCTCGCGATCTTGCTGTTCGGCCCGTTCATGCTGGCGCTGCTGACGGACTTCACCGCGCGGGTCTTCACGGGCATACCGCAGTTCATCCGATGACCTCGGCGTTCAACGTCTTTGGATTGTCGACGGGGCAGTTCGAGACGATGCTGCTGGTGCTGGTGCGGGTTTCGGCGATGCTGATGCTGGTGCCGATCTTCTCGCAGACGCAGGTGCCGCAGCTGGCGCGCTTCGGGCTCGGGGTGCTGCTGGCGTTCGTCATCGTGCGCGTGCTGCCGCCGATGGCGCCGCTCGGAAGTTTGGGCGAGCTTGCGGTCGCGATCGCGGCGCAGGTGTTCGTCGGGCTGGTGTTCGGGTTCGTCGCGTTTCTGCTGTTCACCGGAATCCAGTTCGCCGGCGAGATCATCGACGTGCAGATCGGGTTCGCGGTCGTCAACATCATCAACCCGCTGACCTCGCAGAACGTCACCGTGATCGGCGAGTTCCAGCTCGCGCTCGCGACGCTGCTCTACCTCGCCGCCGACGCGCACCACACGCTGATCGCCGGGATCGCCGGCTCGTTCAACCTCGTCCCGCTCCCGTACGCGGGCGCACCGGAGCTGGTCGCGGGCGACGTGATGCGGTTCTTCGGGCAGTCGCTGTTCATCGTGTTTCAGATCGCCGCGCCGGTCGCGATAGCGCTGTTCCTCGTCAACGTGATGCTGGGCCTGATGGCGCGCGTCGCGCCGCAGATGAACGTCTTCGTGGTCGGCTTCCCGATTCAGATCACGGTCGGGCTCATCATGCTGATCGTCGCGCTCCCGCTCCTCGGCGCGGTGTTCCCGGCGCTCATCGACACGTCGCAACGGCAGCTCGACACCGTGCTGCGCGCGATGGGCCCCGCGGCCTCGCCCACGCCGCTCGCGAGCCCGACGCCGTAAGATGGCTCGCCCCGACGCGACCGAGAAGGCCACACCGAAACGCAAGCGCGAGGCTCGCGAGCGCGGGCAGATCGCGCGCTCGCAGGACATCGGCGGCTCGGCGATCTTCATCGCGATCGTGATCGCGCTGCACGTGGGGTTCATGGCGGCGCTCGGCGCCGGCGCGCAGGCGTTTCAAGTCGCGCTCACCCATGCCGGCGCGCACGAGGAGCTGACGATCCGTTCGGTCGGCGGTCTGTTCGTCGGCGCGATCATGCCGTATTCGCCGCTGCTTGCGATGGCGTTCGCCTCGGCGCTCGTCCTCGCCGTCGTCGCGAACGTGCTGCAGTTCGGGCTGCTGTTCTCGCCGGCGCTGGTCGCGCCGAAGTTCAGCAAGCTCAACCCGCTCGCCGGGGTCAAGCGGATTTTCTTCTCGCCGCAGACGCTGGTGCAGCTCGCGAAGCAGCTCCTCAAGCTCGCGATCGTGATCCTGATTTGCTGGTTCGGCGTGAAGGACAACCTGACGATGCTCTACGCGCTGGCGCACGCCTCGCCGCACGACATCATCGTCTCGATCGAAGGGATCGTCTTCTGGATCGGGCTGAAGGTCGGGATCTTGCTCCTCCTCCTCGGGCTCGTGGACTACGTTTGGGAGCGCCGCCGCCTCGAGCAGTCGCTGAAGATGACGAAGACCGAAGTCCGCGACGAGCACAAACAGCAAGAGGGGAACCCCGAGGCAAAACAGGCGCTCCGCCAGCGTCAGCGCGCGATGGCGCGCCGCCGGATGATGGCCGCCGTGCCGAAGGCGACCGTCGTGGTGACGAACCCGACCCACTACGCCGTCGCGCTGACGTGGGACGAGCTCAAGATGAACGCGCCCGTCCTGGTCGCAAAGGGTGCGGACCTGATCGCCAAGCACATCCGCGAGCTCGCCGAGGAGCACGACGTCCCGATCCTCGAGAACCCGCCGCTCGCGCGTACGCTCTACGCGAAGGTCGAGCTGGACTCGCCGGTTCCGCCGGACATGTACGCCGCCGTGGCGCAAGTCATCGCGTTCGTCTACAAGCTGAAGAACCGCACGATAGCCTAGCTTCATTACCTCATGTCCGGCTCCTGACATGCCGTTACTATCTCTGTGGCGCGATTCGCGGGTGTGTCTTTCGGCCGGAGCCTGTTGATCTGGGGAGCGCGCGCTTTTGTCGTAGCGGCGTTCGTCACGTTCCAGTTGCCGAGCACGACGTCACTCGGCGCCGCGCCCATCCTGCCGCCGCCGACCGCAACGCCGACGCCGACGCCCGCGCCGACCGACACGCCGACGCCCGCCCCGACCGACTCGCCGACGCCGACACCGTCGCCGACCGACACTCCGACGCCTACTCCGTCGCCGACGGCAACGCCGACGCCGGCTCCGACGGACACGCCGTCTCCGTCGCCGTCACCGACCGCGACGCCGACGCCGTCGCCGACGCCTACTTCGACACCGACACCGACGCCGACACCGACACCGACACCGACGCCGACACCGACACCGACACCGACACCGACACCCACGCCTACTTCGACACCGACACCGACACCCACGTCGACACCAAGTCCTACGCCCACGCCTACTGCGACACCAACAGCAGCGCCGACACCAACACCGACGCCGACTCCAACGCCGACATCACCGCCAACGCCGAGTCCGTCACCGTCACCGTCACCGTCACCGTCACCGTCACTGTCGCCGTCGCCGTCACCGACCGCCACGCCGGCGCCGGCCGTTCGTCCTGATCCGACCAAGAATGCCGGAGTCGCGGCGGTCATCACCGCGATGGCCGACGCGGCGCAACGATTCATCTCGACACGAATCTCGAACGTCGGGGAGCATCTCAGCGGCCTTCACGGAACCGCCGGTCCGGATCTCGAAAACGGAAACGGAAACCGAAGCAATTTGCGCCTCGCGTTGAACGGCCACGCACTGACGTCATCCAGCGCGATCGCTCACCACCGCGTCGGCGTATGGGTCGACACGACGTTCGGACTCGGCTCGCATGGCGGGACGGCGTCGCGCGGCGGCTTGAGTTCCGGCGAGACCGCGATCGGCGCCGGTGTCGATCTGCGCATTTCGGATCGCCTCGTGCTCGGTGTCGCCGGCGGATTCGCTCGTGACGGAACGGCTTTGATCGCAGGAGGAAACCAAGGGACGCGCGCGAGCGCGAGGGACATCGCCGTGTACGGTTCGCTGCGGCTCGGGCAGAGCGGGTTCCTCGACGGAATGCTCGGCTTCGGCAACCTGCGCTTCGACACGCAGCGCCTCGACGCGATCACGTCGTCGACGGCAACGGGCTCACGGACGGGGAGCGACGCGTTCGCGTCGTTGACGACCGGACAGCGTTACGAACGCGGCAAGTTCAGCATCGAGCCGTACGCCGGCCTGACGGCGGACGTCGCGCGTCTGAAGGCGTTCACCGAAAGCGGCGCCGGGATCGGCACGCTGACGTTCGGCGATCAAGCGATTCGCGAGGTCTCCGCAGTCGCGGGCGTGCGCGCCGACGCGCACTACGCGACCGCGGTCGGCGTCGTCACGCCGCGCGGTTCGCTGGAGCTCGGCCGGCGGCTGTCGGCTATCGGCACGGCACCCCTGTGGTACGCGGACCGTCCCGGCGTCATCTTCAGCGCGCCCGCGAATCAAAGCGGAACGCAACCCCTGACGCTGGGCGCCGGCGGGACGCTGCGGCTACCCCGCGGTTATCTGTTCAACGTCGACTACCGTTCGATCATCGATCGCGCGGCAGTCCAGCATCTGCTCACCCTTGGAGTGAGCGCGAAGTTCTGACGGCCGCCTCTGAGCGCCGGATAGAACGATCGCGCACGTGTACAACGGCCCATCTCGCGGGCGATCGTTGGTCTATTCGACCCCAAAAAGACCTAGTGTTGCATCGTAGTTGAAGGTCTCGCCCGCTCGGTTGCGATACGTGCCCCTTCTTCATGGCGCGACCGGTCCCTCCGTTGTTCGACGGGCGGCGCATGTTGGTGTGGGGAGCGCGGGCATTCGTAACAGCAGCGTTCGTCACGTTCCAGACCCCGGCAACGACGCCGGTTTCTGCCGCGTCCGACTGCACCTACATGCTGGCGACGCTCGAGAACGTACCGGTCAGCGCGCCGGTTTCGGCGTGCACGGTCTTCGCGTTCCCGGGGACCCACACCGGAACCGCGGGTGGAACGCTGGTCGTGACGTCGGCACAAATAACCTACACGCCGCCGCTGAACTACGTCGGCTTCGACGATGTGCACTTCGGCTCGAGTACGAGCGGCCTGAGCAGCCGTCGCGTCCCGCTCGGGAAAGATCGCCGCCCGCTGGCGGTCCTCGACAACGACGTCCAAGTGACGATCAGCGCCCCCGCCACGCCTACGCCCACGCCAACGCCAACGCCGACTCCAACGCCGACACCCACACCGACGCCGACGCCGACACCGACACCCACGCCGACGCCCACACCGACGCCGACGCCGACGCCCACACCGACACCAACGCCGACGCCGACTCCCACGCCGACGCCGACACCCACGCCGACGCCCACGCCAACGCCGACGCCAACGCCGACACCCACGCCTACGCCCACACCCACACCCACACCCACACCCACACCGACACCGACTCCGACGCCGACGCCGACACCGACGGCCACGCCGACGCCGACGGCCACGCCGACGCCCACGCCGACGGCCACACCGACGCCTACGCCGACCGCGACCGCGACGCCCAGCCCGTCGCCGGTGCCGACGCCGGTCGCGTCACCGCAGAGCGTGACGACGGGTCAATCGACCGCGGTCAGCATCGATCCGACGATCGGCGCGCGCGGCGGGCCGTTCACGTCGGTCTCGATCGTGACGCCGCCGAATCCCGCGACCGGCACGGCGGCCGTTCAGGGGCTGAAGATCGTCTTCACGCCGGCGGTCACGTTCACCGGATCGACGACGTTCACGTTCGCGCTGAGCAACGCGACGGCGACGTCGGCGCCCGCGCTCATCACCGTCAGGGTCCAGGGCCGCACGGATCCCTCCAAGGATGCGGATGTCAACGCGCTCGTCACGGCGATGACCGACGCGACCGAACGTTTCATCGGAACGCAGATGACGAACCTCGGCGACCGTATGGGCTCGCTCCACGGCGGCGACGGCGGGACGGGCGGCAACGGCGCGGGGTTGAGCATCACCGTGAACGGGCACTCGCTCGCGACGCTCACCTCCGACTCCGCGCGCGAGCTCATGGTCCGCACCTTCGGCAGCGCGTACGACGGCGCGACGGCGGCTACACCGTCGCTCGCGCCGAACGGCGCGGCCTCGCGCGTCGGCGTCTGGGCCGATGCGACGTTCGGGGCCGGGTCGCATAACGGGACGCCGTCGCGCACCGGCCTGAACTTCGGCGAGACCGAGGTCAGCGCCGGCGTCGACTTCCGCGCGAACGATCGCTTCACGTTCGGGATCTCGGGCGGCTACGCGCACGACGCGAACGACTTGATCAGCGGACGCGATCAAGGCACCCGCCAGTACGCGAGCGACGTCGCGCTCTACGGAACGCTGCGGGTTGGTCAGAGCGGGTTCGTCGATGCGCTGATCGGCTGGGGACGGATCCACTTCGACACGCGGCGTTTCGATCCGAACACGTTCGCAACGGCGCGCGGCTCGCGAGACGGTGACGACGCCTTCGCCTCGATTACCACGGGCCAGCGCTTCCGGGTCGGCAAGTTCAGCCTGGAGCCGTACGCGGGCCTAACCGCGGACGAAGCGAACCTGCGCGCGTTCACCGAGACCGGGGCCGGAATCGGAGACCTCACCTACGGCGACCAGGCGATCCGCGAAGTCTCGGCCGTTGCCGGCCTGCGCGCCGACGCGCACTACGCAACTCGAATCGGAATCGTCGCTCCCCACCTCGATCTCGAATACGGCCGGCGGCTCTCAGCGACCAGCGTCGGGCCGGTCTGGTACGCCGACCGGCCGGACACGGTGTTCAACATCCCTGCCCATCAAATCGGATCGCAACCGCTAACGCTCGGCGCCGGGACCACGCTCCGCCTCCCGAGCGGCTGGCTCTTCTACGTGGACTACCGCTCGATCATCGACCGCGACGCGGTCCGGCATCTGCTCCAATTGCAGCTCTCCACGAAGCTCTGATCCGCTCGTCACCGCCGGGCGCTCCGTGCAAAAAGGTAGGCTCGCCGAGCCTGCGCCCGGCGAGCCTCGCCGTCAGCCTGATGCGGTAAATCCGGCCTAGTGGGCGCGCTTGTGCGACTGCACGGTGATCGGTAGCGTCGCCGGGGATCCGTCGCAGGTGAGGGTCGTGGCTGCAAGCGTCCCGGAGGAGTAGTTCGCAGCCGAGTACGTCAGCTGGGAGGCGTACGACGTGTTCGGCTGCGCGTTGGCCTGCAGAAGCACCGACGCCAATCCGCCGTTCGGGTTCACGCACGTGACGCTGAAGGTTTGGAACCCGGGCGACGACGCCGGCGATGCGAACGATGTGGGCGGCGTGACCGTCGCGACGTCACTCGGCAGCACGGAGATCGTCACCGGTCCGTTGTCGTACGCACCGGGGATGAGGATCTGGAGCGGCGTCGAGTCGCGGACCTCATAGCTGTACTGCACGGTCTGATTGAACGCCGCTTCGTCGGGGCCGGAGAGCTGCGCGTTCGAGGCAACGCCCAACATCACGAGCGACGCGTTCGTCACTTCGTGCGGGTGCAGTTTTACGCTGACTTCGCCTTCGGAGGAAATCACCCCGATGAACACGGGCGGACCACCCCCCGGCACCGCTGTTTGCGGTGCCGGATACGCGATCAAATCGAACGCGTGCGGGCCGGGCTTCGCGTCGACCTCTAGCTGGCAGGTTTCGGTCGTGGCGTTGTTCGTGCACCCGGCCGGGATGACGGCGTATCTGGGGTTCGGGTTCGCGTACACCGTCGTGAACTGCGGCGACGCCGCGAGGTCGACGTTGGCGACGTAGACCAGCGTGGTGCCGTCGTAGACCGCCAGCGACTGGAGTCCCGGCGTGATGAAGCTCGGCCGCCGCGGCCCGGAGGCCGGCGACCGCTGTCTGCCTGCCGCGGCGATGGCGACCCCGCCGAACGCGGCCGACAGGGTGAGACGGCCGGTGCCCGAGTCCGACTCCGGCGCCGTTCCGACCGGCGCTACGCGGCCGCCTCCGCCGCATGCGGTCATCAGCACGGCTGTAGCGCTGAGGACGGCGATCGTTCTGAGTACGTTCATACGTTTGCCCACCATCAGAAGGCCGGTCACATTGGGTTGCACGACACGTTGAGCGTCGTCAAGGCGCCTCCGCCCCAGTAGTTCGCCGACGAGTAGCCGAACGCGGTGGCGTAGGGCGTGTTCGTCGCGCTGTTGGCGCTGACGGTGATCGTCGCCGCGCCGCCCGCAGCGTTCGTGCACGTCACGGTCAACGTCTGATCGCCCGACGAGCTCGGCGGGGTGCTATTCGAGCTCTGATCGATCGTGAGGACTCCGGCGGGCATGACGGCCCACGTCACCGGCCCGTTGTCGTAGTCGCCCGGGGTGAGTATCTGCGCGGCCGCGGAGTCCAAGATCTGATATCCGACCGGCGTGGGCGTGTTGTACGCGAGCGGGACCCCGGGGTCGTGGATGAACGCGCCCGACGCGACGCCGAGCATCGTCAGCGTCGCCGGCGGATTCGCGCCTCCGGTGAGGATGACGGCGACCTCCCCTTCGGACGAGATGACGCCGTTGAAGGTCACCGGCGGGCACACGTCGCCGCCGCACGGCGGCGGCGTTGCGCTCGACTGCGCGGGATACGCGACGAGTCCGAAGATGTGCGGCCCGTTCGTCGTCGTGAGCGTGACCGTGCATGTCTCGGTCGTCGTGTTGTTGGTGCACGAACCGGGAGCGACGGTCGTCGGAGAGCCCGGAGCCGAGTAGACCGTGGTGAACTGCGGGTTCGCGCCGAGCGAGACGTTCGCGACGTAGACCAGCAAATTCGCGTCGTACAAGGCGACCGATTGAAGTCCCGGCGAGACGAACCGCGGCCGGCGCAGCGAACTGCTCTTCCTGCGGATCGGGATCGCGAGCGTCATCGGCATCGTCGCCGTCCGCTGCGGCGCGCGCGGCGGCGCTGGGCCGCCGCTGCTCGGTGCGGTCCCTCCGCCGCCGCCGCCGCACGCGGCCAGCGACAATGTCGCGAAGGTAACGGAAAGAAAACGCAGTCCGCGCATGTGCACGCCTTCCCTTCCAGCCCGGGTAGGTGGCCTTCGGTTCTTGGCCCTCGCTTTCCTTGGGGCCTAATGCGACGCAAGGCCCTGTTGCGGGCCGGACCCAAACCGGGGTGACCGCCCTCACGGCGGTGCCTGGTTCGGCCGATGATTATACCAACGTGGAGACCGTGACCTAGTGGCAACGGCCGCTCCGGCGCGTCCGGGTATACTCGACCGCCTTGCTTCGACGTCCCATGCCTGGGTCGCCGCGGCTTCGGTCGTCCTGGTCGTCTTGATGATCGTTCCGGTGCCGCCGTGGGTCCTCGACCTGCTGCTGTCGATGAACATCACGCTGGCGCTGGTGATCCTGCTGGTCACGCTCTACACCGAGAACGCGCTCGCGTTCAGCGTTTTTCCGACGCTGCTCCTGATCGTCACGCTGTTCCGGCTCTCGCTCAACATCACCGGCACACGCTCCATCCTGTTGCACGGCTACGCCGGACAGGTGATCGAAGCGTTCGGAAACGTCGTCGTCGGCGGCAACTACGCCGTCGGCTTGGTGATCTTCGCGATCCTGATCGTGATTCAGTTCGTCGTCATCACCAACGGCGCCGGACGCGTCGCCGAGGTCGCCGCCCGCTTCACGCTCGACGCAATGCCCGGCAAGCAACTTGCCGTCGACGCCGACCTGAACGCCGGCCTGATCACCGAAGCCGAAGCGCGGCAGCGCCGCAAGGACATCCAGCGCGCGGCCGACTTCTACGGCGCGATGGACGGTGCGTCGAAGTTCGTCCGCGGCGACGCGATCGCGGCGGTCATCATCGTGTTCGTCAACATCATCGGCGGGTTCGTCGTCGGCGTTCTCCAGCAAGGGATGTCGATCATGGAGGCGCTGCAGCGCTTCACGCTGCTGACGATCGGCGAAGGGATCGTCACCCAGATCCCCGCGCTGCTGATCTCGACCGCGACCGGCATCATCGTCACCCGCGCGGCCTCGGAAGGCTCGTTCGGCCACGACCTCTCGCGCCAGCTCGTCCAAGAGCCGCGCGCTTTGCTGATCGCAGGGCTGCTGCTGCTGCTGTTCGGATTCTTCGGGCTCCCGCCGCTCTTCATGTTCCTCATGGCCGCGATCGTGCTTGCGCTGTGGCTGCGCGGCCGCGGCGCCGCGAAGGCCGCCGCGATGAAGTCCGGTCAGGCCGGCCTCCGCGGCGGGTCGGGCGCGCCGGGGATCACCGGCTCGACGGCACAGCCTGCGGTCAAGCCCGCCGAATCGGTCGTTCCGCTGCTCTCGTACGATCCGATGGAGCTGGAGATCGGCTTCGGCTTGATCCCGCTCGTCGACGTCTCGCAGGGCGGCGATCTCCTCGAGCGGATCACGATGATTCGCCGTCACGCCGCGCGCGAGCTCGGGATCGTCGTTCCGCCGATTCGCGTGCGCGACAACTTGCAATTGAAGCCCTCGACGTACGTGGTGAAGATCTACGGCCTCGAGGTGACGCGCGCCGAGGTGATGGTCTCGCGATTGCTCGCGATGAACCCCGGCACCGCGACCAACGGGATCGACGGGATTCCGACGACGGAGCCGGCGTTCGGATTGCCGGCGCTGTGGATCGCGGAGAGCGCGCGCGGCGACGCGGAGATGGCCGGCTACACCGTCATCGACCCGACCTCGGTGATCGCGACGCACCTCACCGAGATCATCAAGACGCACGCGCCGGATCTCCTGGGCCGCCAAGAGACGAGCGCGCTGCTCGACAACGTCAAACAGCATTACCCGGTCGTCGTCGACGAGCTGATCCCGAGCCTGCTCACGGTCGGCGAAGTGCAGCGCGTCCTGCAGAACCTCTTGCGCGAGCGGATCCCGATCCGCAACCTGCTGCTGATTCTCGAGAACCTCGCCGACGGTGCGCGCGCTTCGAAAGACATCGACTACCTCACCGAGCGCGTCCGCGCGGCGATGGCGCGCCACATCTGCGCTGAGTACGCGGAGAACGGCTTGCTCTCGGTGATCACCGTCGACCCGCGTTTGGAGACGCTGCTCGGCGAAGCGGTTCGGCGCGGCGAAGACGCCTACGCGCTGCTCGATCCGGGGACGGTCGCGAAGATCTACGCCTCGCTCACCAAGCGCATCACCGAAGCGCAGCAGAGCGGCTTGCAGCCGATCGTGCTGACCTCACCGGGGACGCGCCTCGCGCTGAAGCGTTTGACCGAGCGCGCCGCGCCCTCGCTGGTGGTGCTCTCGTACAGCGAGATCGCGCCGGGGCTGCGCGTCGAGTCGATCGGCCAAGTCTCGACGACCGAAGAGTCGCTCGAACCCGCGGGAGCAGGGGTCTAACCCGTGCTGCGCATGCTGGGCTTCGGACCGAAGCAGATCGCGCCGCAGCTCAAGCTGAAGCTGCCGGCGCTCAACAGCTTCGTCGACGTCGTGATGATCGGCCACGGCCCGCGCGGTTCGGTCTGCGTCGAAGGGCTGAACGAACGCGGGCTGACGATCACCGCGCTCCCCGACATGAAAGTCGGCGGAACCGGCGTTTTTTCGTACGCCAACGCCTCCGGGCGCTTTCGCTTCTCCGCCAAATGCGCCGCCGTTCGCGGCGCGACCGCCGTCTTCGCGCTCCCCGAGCGCGTCGAGACGCTCCAAGTCTTCACCGCCGCGAAGCAGCGCGCTGCCGTTCGCCTCGATGCCACCGTTCCCGCCCAATGGCGCTTCGCGCCGGGCGGGAAGGGCTCGGGCGACTACGTGCGCGGCTCGCTCACCGA
>DASZGA010000153.1:0-7325 GCA_035939295.1 Candidatus Elarobacter sp.
CGGAGTCTTCCTTCAACGACTCGATCGCTTCGGAGAGCCAGTGCACGGCGTTCGCGACGTCGCCGGTCGCGTACAGCGCCTCGGCCGCCTTTTCGGCGAGCTGCGCGCGCTGTACCGGATCCTTCGCGAAATCGCAAGCGCGAACGTAGTGACGGGCGGCATCGGCGTACGCGAACAGCGCGAGCGCGTGATCGCCGGCGCGTTCGTTCCAGCCGATCGCGTGCTCGACGTCGTGCGCGCGCCAGGCGTGCTCGGCGATCGCCGTGACGTCGAGCGGCTCCTCGTGCGCGAGCGCTTCCGCGACCCGGGCGTGCAGCACCCGCGCTTCGGCGCGGAGCATCTCGGCGTAGACGGCTTCTCGGGTGAGCGCGTGCCGAAACGCGAACGAGTCCCCGTGATCGTCGTCGAGCTCTTCGACGACGAGCTGCAGATCGCGTGCGCGGCGCAGCGCCGCGTACACGGCGACGGCGGGCAGCTCGGTGAGCTGTCCGATGAAGCGCGCCGAGAAGCGGCGGCCGACGACCGCCGCGAGCAGCAGGACGTCGCGGTCGCGCTCCGGGAGCGAGGCGAAGCGCTCGCGCACGGTGACGCGGATGCTGGCCGGTACCGCGACGCTCGAGCTGTCGCGGTCGCGCCGCTCGAGCGCGCCGCGCAGCAGCTCTTCGGCGAAGAGCGGCCGTCCGTCGGAGAGCTCGCGAATCTGTGAGAGCGCTTGCGGAGGCAGCGTGCGATCGATCTGGCGGAGCGCGGCGCGCAACAGCCGGTCGACGTCGTCGTCGCTCAGCGGCTCCAAGGCGAGCGTGTCTTCGGCGTCGCGCTCGAGCGCGGCCAAGACGCGCACCCGCTGCGCTTCTTGCTGCGAGTCGTCGAGGCGATACGTGGCGACGAACGTGATCGGTTCGGCTGCGAGCCGGAGCGCGAGAAACCGCAGCAGCTCGACGGTGCCGCCGTCCGCCCAGTGGAGATCTTCGAACACGACCAGCAAGCCGGCTGCGCAACCCCGCGCGATCTCGGTGAACGTCGTCGCGACCGACGCGAAGCGGCGCGACTTCTCGTCGCCGTCGCTGTCGCTGCGAACCTCCTGTTCGAGCCCCGCTTCGGCGCCCAGCGCGTCGAGCGCCTCGACGATCGCGGCGTACGGCGCGTTCGCGTATTCGCGGACGGTGGTGACGACGGTGCGCTGTCCGGCTCGCGAGGCGCTCGCCACCGATTCGGCGATAAGCCGCGTCTTGCCGACACCGGACTCGCCGCGCACCACGACCAGCGCGGAGCGGCGCGAACCGTCGCGGCGCGCCCGCTCGGTCAGATGCGCCAGCTCGTTGCGACGGCCGACGAGCTCCCGGCAGAAGACGCCCGAAGAGATCACGGTTTGCACGTTTCGACAAACGTGCCGCAGACGCATGGTTTTGCTAGTCCGGACCCGAACGGGCGGCCCCTATGCTTCTCGAATTGGAACGCGACACGACAATTCTGGCCGGCGGTATGCCCGGCCGTCCCGGTGGTCCGCCGCCCCCGCCCGGCGGCGGCGATGCGCCCGAAGACGAAGAGACCGACGAGGAAGAAGAGCCGAGCTGACATGACGCGCGGCGGAGGAAGGCTCCGCCGCGGGGCATGATCTCGAGACGGATGGACCGCCTCGACGTCGACCGCCCGCTGCGCGTGCGCTTCACCGTCTCCGCGACGGGGTCGCTGCGCGCCGGCGACGCGCGCACCGCGCTCTTCAACTGGCTGCTCGCGCGCAAGACGGGTGGTTCGTTGTTGGTACGTGTCGACGACGCGGCCGGCGCCGCCGCGAGCGGCGAAGCGGCCGTGCTGGACGATGTTCGCTGGCTCGGCCTCGACTGGGACGAGGGGCCGTACCGGCGCTCGGAGCGTGCCGCGATCTACGACGAGCACGTCGCGAAGCTGTGCGCGAGCGGGGCCGCGTACGAGCGCGACGGCGCGGTCTGGTTCGGGATGCCGCCCGGACCGACGGTCGTGCACGACCGCGTCCACGGCGATGTCGAATTCGACAATAGTGCGATTGCGGACTTTATCTTGCGCGCCGCGAACGGTGTTGCGGGACCGCGGTTCGCAACGGCCGTCGACGATGCGACGATGCGCATCGATCTGGTCGTGTGCGGCGACGAGCACCTCGACGACGCGCCGCGCGAGATCGCGCTCGCGCGCGCGCTCGGATACGAGCCGCCGCGCTACGCGCACCTCGGCGCCCTCCTCGACGCGGAGCATCACGCGCTCGCCAAGCGTGTCGACGCGCCGACGATCGGCGCGCTGCGCCGTGCCGGCTATCTGCCGGAAGCGGTGATCGAGCATCTCGCGCTGCTGGGCTGGTCGCCGCCCGACGGGAACGATACGTTCGCGCTCGACGAGCTTGCGCGCACGTTCTCGCTCGAGCGGGTGCACGCTTCGCCGGCGGTGTTCGACGAGGCGCGGCTGCGCGCGTTCAACGGCCGCGCGCTGCGCGCGCTCCCGCGCGAGCGATATCGGGCGCTGATCGCCGAGTGGATGCAGCGCGCAGGTTTGCTGGAAGCGCCGGTCCCGCCGCCGGCGGAGCGCTGGATCGACACGTTCGTCGACGCGTTCGGCGACGAAGTGCACACGCTCGGCGAAGCGCTCGAGGAGATCGCTGCGTTGCGCGCTGAAGCGGTGACCGTTCCTGCGCTCGAGCTGGAGCGTTTGCGCAACCGTCAGGTGCTGTTCTTTCTCGACGCGGTCTCGCAGTACGTCGACGACCAGCCGGAGCTGCGCGGGCTTCCGCTGGCGAACGACGTCCCGGCGATCGCCGGCGAGTTCGGGATCGCGAAGAACGACGCGTTCGCGGCGCTGCGGATGGCGCTCACCGGGCGGCACGACGGCCCACCGCTCACGCTGCTTTTTCCGCTCCTCGGCCACGAGCGGATCATGATTCGCATCGGCGCGATCAGCTCGCACATCCTGCACGGCCGCGGGTTGGAGCCGATCAAGTACGGGCCCGGAGGCGTTCCGTTCGAGACGATCCAGGCCACACCGCCGCCGGATCAAGCAACCGGGCACGACGAGCGCGGGTCGTAAGAGCGTCGTGCTCCCCAAGCCCTTCGAGGACATTCTCGCCGATGTGCGCGCGCCGGTCGAACGCGACCCAGCCGCGCGCGGGTACCTCGACGTGCTCCTCTCGTATCCCGGCTGGCGCGCGCTGGCCGCGCACCGGATGATCCACGCGCTGCACAAGGCCAACGTCCCGCTGCTGCCGCGCCTGCTCTCTTCGGTATCGCGCTTTTTCACCGGGATCGAGATCGATCCGGGTGCGACGATCGGGAAGGGCGTCTTCATCGACCACGGGATGGGCGTGGTGATCGGCGAGACCGCCGAGGTCGGCGACGGCTGCACGATCTACCAGGGCGTGACGCTCGGCGGGACCTCGCTGCAGCGCACCAAGCGCCATCCGACGCTCGGGCAGAACGTCACGGTCGGTTCCGGCGCCGCCGTGCTCGGCGCGATCTACGTCGGCGACGGCGCGCGGATCGGTGCGAACTCGGTCGTCGTCAAGGACGTTCCTGCCAACGCGACGGTGGTCGGGATCCCCGGCCGCGTCGTCTTGCAGGACGGCAAACCGGTCACCGTTTCAACCGATCCTCGCCCGCGCGTCGACATGCCGGACCCCAACGCGGCGATCATCGCGCAACTTTCCGAGCGGATCGCAGCGTTGGAGGCGCGGCTTGCCGAAGTCGAACGCAAGAATGTCTCTCCGGCTGTTTAACACGCGCACGCGCAGCGTCGAACCGCTCCGTCCCTTGGAGCCCGACCACGTTCGGATCTACGTCTGCGGCCTCACGCCGTCGGCGGAGGGGCATCTCGGCCACGCGCGCTCGTTCCTGTTCTTCGACGTGCTGCGGCGTTACCTCGAGCACCCGCGCAACGGCTACCGGGTGACCTACGTGAAGAACGTCACCGACGTCGACGACCGCGCGATCGCGACGGCGCAGCGCGAGGGAACGACGTTCGACCAGGTCGTGAAGCGCTTCTACGACTCGTTCCGCGATTCGATGCGGACCCTGAACGTCCGCGAGCCCGACCACGAACCGTACGCGACGGACTTCATCCCGCAAATCGTCGAGATGATCGCGGAGCTGATCGAGCGCGGCTACGCGTACGTGAGCGAGGACGGCATCTACTACGAGGTCGCGAAGTTTCCGCGCTACGGCGCGCTGAGCGGGAAGAACGTCGAAGAGCTGATGGTCGGCGCGCGGATCGCCGAAAACGAGCACAAGCGCGATCCGCTCGACTTCGCGCTGTGGAAGTTCGCCAAGCCCGGCGAACCGCGCTGGGACTCGCCGTGGGGAGCGGGGCGTCCCGGCTGGCACATCGAGTGCAGCGCGATGTCTCGCGCGCTGCTCGGCGTTCCGTTCGACGTGCACGGCGGGGGCTACGACTTGATCTTCCCGCACCACGAGAACGAGATCGCGCAGAGCGAGCCGCTGATGGAGCACCCGCCGATGGCGGAGATGTGGGTCCACGGCGGGCTGCTGAACTTCGACGGCCGCAAGATGTCGAAGTCGCTCGGCAACTTCGAGCCGCTCTCGGAACTGCTCAAGCGCCACGACCCGCTCGCGATCCGGCTGCTGTTCCTGCAGACCGGCTACCGCAAGCCGATGAACTTCACCGAAGAGTCGATCGCCGCCGCGACAACTGCGCTCGAGAAGCTGGTGAGCAGCTTCCGGCGCGCCGAGAGCGGCGACCGTGAACCCGTCGTTCCGGGGCGAAGTGTCCGCGAGCCGGCGCAGCATCGTGAAGCGGTCCTCGCGCACCTCGACGACGACATGAACACCGCGGGCGCGCTCGGCGCGTTGTTCGATCTCGCCGGCGATCTGGTGCGCTACGACGACACGCGGCTGCGCGACGACGGGTTGGCGCTGATGCGCGAGATCTTCGGGATATTCGGGATCGAACCCGCGCTCGACCGCGAGCAGCCGGTGACGTTCGACGAGGACTTCGTCGAGCGTTTGGGAGAGCGTCTCGGCGACGCTCTGCATCTCAACGGCGTGACCTCGCCCGAAGCGGCGATTCAGCAGGTGATCGACGCGCGGGCCGAGGCGCGCAAGAACAAGAATTTCGCGCTCGGCGACCGGTTGCGCGACGCGCTTGCTGCCGAAGGGATCGCGCTCAAGGACTCCAAGGACGGGACGACGTGGATCGTCGCCGGCACGTAGGCGCGCAGCGCCCGCCGGCGCAGCAGCAGCGGCGCGCGCCGCGGATCGACCTCGACGACGTCGTGTACGGCGTGCACGCGGTCGACGAGATGCTGGTCGCGGGCGAACCGCTGCGGCACATCCACGTCGGCGATGACCGCAAGCGCGATCCGGCGCTGAAGAACTTGCTTGAGCGCGCGCGGGCCGCGAACGTTCCGGTGCGGTTCGAGTCGCGCGCGTACTTCGCGTCGTTTCCGTACAAGGCACATCAGAGCGTGGTCGCGTTCGGCGAACCGTTCGAGTACGCGACGCTCGACGAAGTCATCGAAGCCGGGAAGCGCGCGCGGCCGGCACTGTACGTCGTCCTGGACCACGTGACCGACCCGCACAACGTCGGCGCGATCGTCCGCTCGGCCGAGTGCGCCGGCGCGACGGCGGTGGTCCTGCCCGAGCGGCGCAGCGCCGGGGTGAACCCGACCGTCCGAAAATCCTCGGCCGGGGCGACCGCGTTCGTTCCGATCGCCCGGGTCGCGAACGTGGCCCAGGCCGTCCGGACGTTGAAGAAGGCGGGGATCTGGGTCTACGGCGCCGCTCTCGGCGAGCGGGCGAAGCCGTATACGACCGCGCCGCTCGACGGCGACGTCGCGCTGGTCATCGGGGCCGAGGGCGAGGGGATCGCGCCCCTCGTCCAGCGCGAGTGCGACGCCTTGATCTCGATCCCGGTGCGGGGGAAGGTCCAGTCGCTGAACGCCTCCGTCGCGGCGGGGATCCTCCTCTACGAGGCGGTCCGCCAGCGCGGCGGCGAGCCTGCCGGAAACGGCCGGTAGGGCGGGCGGTCCCTTGCGGGACCGGACCGGTGGCGGGGCCGATAGGGCCAAGCGAACCCATAATCTGTCCTTGACCTCCTAGAAGGACCCTCCTATACTTAGACGGTCGTGCGCGGCGCAGACGGGCTCCGGCCCGCGTTTTCGCGCTCGACGGTTCCCCCGGCAAGGTAGGTTTCATGGCGATCGCGCAGCCCGCCGTCGAGCCCCTCGACTACCACGAGCGGCCCGACGAGGATCTCGTCTCAGCGGCGAAATCGGGCGACAACCTGGCGATGGAGTTCTTGCTCAACAAGTACAAGAACTTCGTCAGGATCAAGGCAAAGAGTTATTTCCTCATCGGCGCGGACCGTGAGGACATCATCCAGGAAGGGATGATCGGCCTTTACAAGGCCGTCCGCGACTTCAAGGCCGACAAGCTCTCGAGCTTCCGGGCCTTCGCGGAGCTTTGCATCACCCGTCAGATCATCACCGCGATCAAGACGGCGACGCGGCAGAAGCACATTCCGCTCAACCAGTACATCTCGCTGAACAAGCCGATCTACGACGAGGACAGTGAAAGAACTCTCCTCGACGTGATGCCTTCGCAGAAGACATCCGATCCCGAAGAGCTCGTGATCAATCAGGAAGTCTCCGAGGACATCAAGGCGCGGATTCAGGAGAACCTTTCGGACCTCGAATCCCAGGTGCTCCTGTCGTATCTCGAAGGCAAGTCCTACCAAGAGATGGCGCGCGACCTGAACCGGCACGTGAAGTCGATCGACAACGCGCTGCAGCGCGTGAAGCGGAAGATCGAAAAGAACCTGGCCGAGATCGAGCTACCTTGAAAGGACATAGGGACGCGTAGCTGATCCGTCAGCCGACGTCTTCGAGGAGACCGACGGAAAATAGAAAGCCCCGCCTAGTGCGGGGCTTTTTCGGTCTCGGCCGGATGAGGAACGGGCGGCGCAAGCTCGCGCACGATCGTCTCGTAGATCAGCTCGCGGTCTTCGAGCGGATCGAAGACCAGGCATTTCTGCTCGCCGCCGCGGCCGATCGGATCGATGAAGATCGTCACGCGGCCCACCGCGCAGACGTCGAGGCACGTCGTACCGGTCGCGCGGACCGCGCCCCAATGGCCGTCCGCCTTCAGGCGGTCCTTGAGCCATTCGCGCAGCTTCAGCCGCTCGTCGCCCGCGTGTTCCGGAAAGTCTTCCGGAAAGCGCACGTTCAGGCACTTCTCGCACACGAGCGCCAGCCCGCCGGCCCGCCGCCACAACGGCTTCACTTCGATCGGATCGCTCACGTTCTTCGACGACGCGCGCGAACGCGAGAAGGATGCAGAGCCGACGGTGGG
>DASZGA010000154.1:0-7415 GCA_035939295.1 Candidatus Elarobacter sp.
CGGTGGACGTTCAGCCCGACGCCGCAGGCGGCGAACGCCTCCGGCCCGAGCACCCGCGAGATGCAGAGGATCCCGCCGGCCTTGCGCGCGTCGACGTCGAGGTCGTTCGGCCAGCGCAGCTCGAGCCTTACGCCGCACGCCTCCTCGACGCCGTCGGCGACCGCCAGCGCGGTCCAGAACGGCACGCCCCACAGCGCCGCGGTGGCGACCGGTTCGGGGAGGATCGTCGTGAAGAGCAGCCCGCTCCCCGGCAGCGCGAGCCAGCTCCGGCCGGGCTTGCGCCCGCGCCCCGCGGTCTGGAAGTCGGCGACCAGCGTGGCGCCGGCGGCGGCGGGATCGCCGAGCAGCGCGGCCGCGTCGTCGTTGGTGCTCGCGGTCTCGCGCACGGCGCGCACGTCGGCGAAGTGCGTTCCGGCCAGCGCCGCGCGCACGCGCTCGGCGTTCAGCGTTGCGAAAGGTGCGTCATCGTCCGGCACGTATAGCTGGTCCGCTATGGCAGTCGAACGGACCTTGATCCTTGCAAAAGCCGACGCGGTCGTCCGCGGCTTGACCGGCGAAATCCTCGCGCGCTTCGAGCGGCGCGGCTACGTCATCCTCGGGCTGAAGATGTTGCTCGTCTCCGACGCGCAAGCGAAGGAGCACTACGCGGAACACGAAGGCAAGGGCTTCTTCAAGGGTCTGGTCGACTACATCACCGCGACGCCGATCGTCGCGATGGTGATCGAAGGCGAGGACGCGATCGAAGGCTGCCGCACGACGATCGGCGCGACGAATCCGATCAAAGCGAACCCCGGCACGATCCGCGGCGACTACGGTCAAACGATCGGCCGCAACCTGGTTCACGGCTCCGACTCCGCCGCGTCGGCGGAGCGCGAGGTGAAGATCTTCTTCCGCGACGACGAGCTGTTCCCGCGCCCGCACCTGCTCGGCGACTGGATCGCCGCGAAATAATGTCGATCGAATCCCTGCGCGGCGGCGGGCGACCGCTGATCGAGAGCGTGCGCGCGCGCGAAGTGTTGGACTCGCGCGGAAACCCCACCGTCGCGGTCGCCGTCGCGACCTCGTTCGGCGCGGTCGAAGAAGCGATGGTTCCGTCCGGCGCGTCGACCGGCGCGCACGAAGCGGTCGAGAAGCGCGACGGCGATCCGAAGCGCTACGGCGGCAAAGGCGTGCTGAAAGCGGTCGCCGCGGTCAACGAGATCGTCGGCCCGGCGATCGAAGGGATGGACTGCACGACCCAGCGCGAGATCGACCGCACGATCCTAGAGCTCGACGGAACGCCGAACAAGGCGAACCTCGGCGCGAACGCGCTGCTCGGCGTCTCGCTCGCCGTCGCGCGCGCCGGAGCGGTCTCGCTCGGCGTTCCGCTCTATCGTTATCTCGGCGGACCGGCGGCGGCGACGCTGCCGGTGCCGATGATGAACGTCATCAACGGCGGCAAGCACGCCGAAGGCGCACTGCAGTTTCAGGAATGCATGATCGTCCCGCTCGGCGCGCCGACGTTCGCCGAAGCGGTGCGCTGCGGCTCGGAGATCTTTCACGCGCTCGGCAAGATGCTGCACGACGCCGGTCACCAGACGCTGGTCGGCGACGAAGGCGGCTACGCGCCGAAGCTCGACACGATCGACGAAGCGCTGCAGATGCTGGTGAACGCGATCGAGAAAGCCGGCTACAAACCCGGGACCGAGGTCGCGATCGCGCTCGACCCGGCCGCGACCGAGTTCTTCCGCGACGGCAAGTACTGGCCGCACATCCCCGACGATCACCCTTTGGATGCGGCGCAGATGGTCGGGCTGTACGAAGGGCTCTGCAACAACTACCCCATCGTCTCGATCGAGGACGGGCTGGCCGAAGACGACTGGGCCGGCTGGAAGCTGCTGACCGACCGGCTCGGCGCGCGCGTGCAGCTGGTCGGCGACGACCTCTTCGTCACCAACGTCGAGCGGCTGGAGCGCGGGATCCGCGACGGCTGCGCCAACGCGATCCTCATCAAGGTGAACCAGATCGGGACGCTGACCGAGACCCTCGACGCGATCGAAACCGCCCACAAGGCCGGCTACCGCGCCGTGATCTCGCACCGCTCGGGCGAGACCGAGGACACGACGATCGCCGATCTCGCCGTGGCCACCGCCGCCGGCCAGATCAAAACCGGGTCCTTGGCGCGCAGCGAGCGGACCGCGAAGTATAACCGTTTGATGGCGATTGCCGAAGACTTAGGTGCAGGCACGGCGCGCTACCCCGGAGAGAGAGCCTTCGCGGCCCCGTCGAAGCGATAGGGAGCTGGGGCCCGTAGCTCAGCGGTAGAGCAGCCGGCTCATAACTGGTAGCGCGCTGGTTCGAATCCAGCCGGGCCCACTTCCATCGGCGACAAACCTTGACGTGATCGCTCCTTCGTCGCTCGTCTTTCCGCGAGATCGGCTGTCGTTACGGCTCGATGCGGTCCGGCGCGCGCCGATCGCGATGGTCGTCGCCGGCGCGGAGCGCGGGAAGAGCACCGCGCTGCGAGCGTACCTGGCGGCCCGCGCCGTCACCCACCTCCGCCTCGGCGGCTCCCCGGAGCTGCTGCGGGCGCTGGTCGAGGCGTTCGGGAGCGTCGCGCCGGCGATGCCGTCGTCGGCGCCGGGGATGCTGGCGCAATTCGCGAGCGGGGACGACGACGGCGCCGTCCTCGGCTGGCTCTGCGAGCACCTTGCGGGCATCGCGACGACCGTGGTGGTCGACGAGCTGGAGCTGATTTCCGAGCCGCGCGACGTCGCGCTCCTTCGCGGCCTGATCGACGCGACCGTTCCGCGGATCCGCTGGATCCTGAGCGGGCGAGACGCCGCCGCGTTCCCCGTGGCGCGCTGGCTCGCGGGCGGGATCACCGAGCTCCCGATCGATGACGACGACCTGCGGATCGACCTGGACGACGTCCGGGCCGTCGCCGCCTCCGCCGGGCTTGCGCTCGACGACGCCGCGCTGACCGCGATCCACGCCTCGGCGGCCGAGGCGCCGCTGCGCCTGGCGATCGCGCTCGCGGGCGGCCACACCGACGCCGCCGAGTCGCCGGAACAGCTCTACGACCGGCTCGCCGCCGCCGAGCTGGAGGCGCGCGACCGCGCGACGCAGCAGCGCTGGTGCGAGGTCGCTCTCCTGGGACGGTTCGATGCGTCGCTGCTTCGCGCGATCGATCGCAGCGCCGACGCTGCCGCGACGATCGCGGCGCTGACCAGCGCCGGATTCGTCTACGCGGTCGACGAGCACACGCACGCGTTTCACGAGCCGTTCCGCGAGCGGCTGCTGGCGCAGCTCGAAGCGATGCCGGCGCCGCGGCGCAACTTGTCGTACGCGCGCGCCGCCATGGCGCTGGAGGCGCGAGGCCGCTGGAGCGAAGCGGTCGCGCTGCGGATCCGCGCGCGAGACGGCGAGGCGGTCGCGCTCGGCCTCGACGCGCGCGGCTTTCGCGCGATCGACTCCGGAGAGATGGCGACGGTGCGCGCCGCGCTCGCCGCGATCCCCGACGAGGTGCTGCACCGCCATCCGATCGCGCTGGCGATGCGCGCGATCGTCGCTTCCCTCGACGAGAGCTACGACGTCGCCGAAGCCTGGTTCCGGATGGCGATCGAGACGTCGACCGACGCGGTGCGCAGCGCGATCGTCGTCCGCTACGGCGTCGATCTGGTCCGCCGCGGGCGGACCGACGCGGTCGAGCTGCTGGAAGCCGAGGCGGCCCGCGTCGGTTCGGGCGACGGCGACGGGTTCGCCGCCGAGCTGTGGGGTTTGCTCGGGACGGCGTACGTCGGCGCGCACCGTCCCGACGACGCGCGCGACGCCGCGCGGCGCGCGCTCTCGCGGCTCCACGACGTCGCGGACGGCGGCGCGCGCGCACGGATCCTGCACCAAGCCGCCTACGTCGCGCTCAACGACGGCGACTACGTCGCGGCGAAAGACTTGGCGCAGCGCGCCTACGAGGGCGCCGAGGCCGCGTACCTCTACGATCTGGCGGCGCGGGCGCTGAGCGTGCTGCACAACGTCGCCGTCTTCTACGATGACGACGTCCCGGCCGGACGGCTCGCGCTGGCGAAGCTCGCCGGCGCCGCGCGGAAAGCCGGCAGCACGACCCTTCGTCTATACGCGACGCTGAACGCCTACGGCCTCGAGGTCGACGCCGGCGACAACGAGGCGATCGCGCGGCTCGACGCCGAGCTGCGGGAGCTGCAGATCTTCATGACGCCGATGGCGAGCGAGGCGCTCTTGCCGGCGCAGGCGCTGCGCGCCGCCTGGGACGGCCGCTTCGAGCACGCCTACGGGCTGCTGGCGCCGAGCGCGGAGCGGCTCTTCGACGACGACCGGACAGCCTATCGCTGGGCCGAGGTCGCCGTGTACGCCGCCGCGGCCGGGCGGCGCTCGGAGAGCGCGGCGGCGATCCGGCAGTGCCGCGAGACGCTGCGCAAGGTCGACCCGGCCGACCGGCTCACGATGCGGGCCCGCGCCTACCTCGCGCTGGCCGAGATTCTGCTCGCCCACGACGGCCGCGCCCGCAGCGCGATCGCCGAGCTGCGCACGCTCGCACGGCGGGGCGGCCCGCGGTTCGCGGCGCTGGTCGAGGCGGTCCGTGCGCTGTACCTGCGCTGGACGACCGGCTGGCACGGCGCCCCGGCGACCGCCGAGGCGCTCGACAACCTCGAGCGGCTCGACCTGGGCGGGGTCGCCCGCTTCTTCGGCGCGCTCCCGCTGCCGAGCTCGGATCAGGCGAAGCTGGGGCTGCTCAGCGATCACGAGAAGCGAATCCTGACCGCCGTCGCCTCGGGCGCGACCAGCAAAGAGATCGGAGCCGACCTGGAGCGCAGCCCTCAGACCGTCGACGTCCACATCCGTTCGATCTGCCGGAAGCTCGGCTGCAGCGGCCGTCGGCAGGCCGTCGCGCTCGCCCTACGCGAGGGTCTGATCGGCGAGCGGCGCCGCCCCGAGCGCTCGGCAGGATAGCCCTTTTTCGATCGCTACCTAATCTTGGGTAGTGTAGAGGCAGGCCGAACGGCGGTACTGTGACTGTGGACACGACGCGGCACGGATGTACGCGATGTGGGCGGAGAAGGATCTCATGCAGCTCAGTGTTAGCGCGCGTCGCGGCGACCAGCGTCTCGCGTACGCTCTCAACGAACGGACCCGCGAGCTCGCGTCGGCGGCGCTCGACTTGGTCTCACCCGCGGACCGCACCGTAGCGGCCGAGATCCTCGTGATGCGCTTCGTCGAGCGGTTCGCGGGCTCGATCAACGCGGCCGACTGGACGCGGCTGCTCTCCTGGGTCGACGCGAGCTGCAAGCGCTACGCCGGGATCCTCCCGGTCGGGACGCTCGTCGCCGCCGCCGCGAAGGCGATCGCCGCCGAGCTCGACGACGCGCCGGGAGTACGGCTCCCGGCCGGCGAGCTCGACGTCGTCTGCGCCGAGGTCGAACGGCTGGCGGCGCGCCCGCGACTGATCCGCGATGCCGCACGCCACGAAGCGCTCGACGAGATCGACGTCGCGCTCGACGATCTGCTCACGCGGCTCGACGGCGCCGACGAGCTCACCGCCGAGCACTCGCGCGCGGTGTCGACCTGGTGCGCGCGGCTCGCGCAGCGGCTCGCGCTCGCGAAGCACGACGCGATCTTCGTCACCCGTGCCGGGCTGGTTCACGACGTCGGCAAGCTGACGACGCCGTCCGCGATCCTCAACGCGCCGCGCGCGCTCGACGAAGAAGAGATGACGATCATGCGCCACCACGCGGTCGCCGGCGCGAACATCGTTTCGGAGATCCCGCTGGTCGCGCACCTTACGCCCGCGGTGCGCAACCATCACGAGCGCTTCGACGGGCGCGGGTATCCGGACGGTCTGCGCGCGAGCACGATCCCGATCGCGACGCGCATCGTCACCGTCGCCGACGCGTTCAACGCGATGATCGGGCGGCGTCCGTACCGCCCGCCGTTCTCGCCCGCGGTCGCGCTCGAGCGGCTCGAAGCAAACCGCGGCACGCAATTTGATCCGATCGTCGTCGACGCGATGATCGATGTCGTCACCAACCGCACCGCCCAGCAGGAACGAGTCTGATGCGCAAGGCCTTCTCCCGTCCCGCCCTCGCGACGCTCGCGATCGCGGCGATTCTTGCCGGCTGTGCCGGCGGCGGCGGTTCGTCGCTGATGCCCAGCAGCGATGGTCACGCGCTGTACGCCTCGAACCAGTCGCGCGCGCTTCCCGCCCAGTCGCCGACGCCGACACCGGCTCCCCAGCAGCAAGGCGGTTTGCTCGGCGGTCTGCTCGGCGGTTTGCTCGGCGGCGTGCTGAACCTGGTCGGCTGCGTCGCGGGTTCGCTGACCTCCGCCGGTTGTCACAGCTCGCTGAACACCAGCGTCGCCGCGACGTCGTCGTACCAGAACGGGCTCGGTGCGCGCGATCTGTGGTCGGCGTACGGGCTGACGGCACCGCCGGCCGGCGCGGTCGCGAACGGTCGCACGATCGCGGTGGTCACCGCGTATGCCGCGCCGAGCGCGGAGAGCGATCTCGCGGCGTATCGCCACGCGTTCGGAATGCCTGCGTGCACGTCGGCGAACGGATGCTTCAAGCGCATCGCCACCGCATCGACGACCCCGGCGCCGGCATGGACGATGGAAACCGACATCGACCTTGCGATGGCGTCGGTGGGATGCCCGACATGCCGCATCGTCCTCGTCGAAGCCGCCAGCAGCGATCTCTCCGCGCTCGCTGCCGCGGAAGATGAAGCGGCGGCGCTCCACCCCGCGGCGATCAGCAACAGCTTCGGCGTCGCGGAGTCGGCCGACAGCTCGGCGCTCGCCTCGCACTGGAATCATCCGGGGATCGCGATCGTCGCGAGCTCGGGCGATGCGAAGACCGCGACGTTTCCCGCCACGCTCTCGTCGGTCACCGCCGTCGGCGGAACCGTGCTCGCGAAGAACCGCGCGGTTGCGCGCGGCTGGTCCGAGACGCCGTGGACGAACTCCGGCGCGGGCTGCAGCACGCTCGAAACGAAGCCCGACTGGCAGACCGACTCGTACGGCTGCGCGAACCGCGCCGTCGCCGACGTCTCCGCCGTCGCGACGTCAAACCCCGGGATCGCGATCTACGACCGGGCCGTCGGCGGTTGGGTCGTCGTCAGCGGAACGAGCGTCGCGGCGCCGCTGGTCGCCGGACTCTACGCGGCGGCGGGCAATTACCCCAGCGGCGCGACCGGTGCCGGCGGGATCTACGCCAACGGCGCCAAGCTGAACCCGCTGGCGGGGTCGTTCTCGCAGGGGACGCCGAACGGGCTGGGCGCCTTCTAAACGAAGGGACGGCGCCGCCCGGCGGGCAAACCCGCCCGGTCCCGGCGCCATAGTCTATCGGTTAGGACGCCGCCCTTTCAAGGCGGAGAGACGGGTTCGATTCCCGTTGGCGCTACCAC
>DASZGA010000155.1:0-8305 GCA_035939295.1 Candidatus Elarobacter sp.
CGGCAACGTCGGGTCGATCGCGGCGAAGATGTTCGCTGACGCAGGATGCACGATCGTCGGCATTAGCGACGTCACCGGCGCGTATGTGAACGACAATGGGATCGATATCGACGGGGCGATCGCGTATGCTCAAGAGCATCATTCGCTCGACGGGTACCGTGGCGGCTACAAGATGTCGAACCAGGCGATGCTCGAGGTGCCTTGCGATGTGCTTGTGCCGGCGGCGCTTGAGAAAGTGCTGACCGTTGATAACGCGCAGCGGATCAAGGCGAGGCTGATCGTTGAGGGCGCGAACGGGCCGACTACGCCCGAGGCCGATCATATCTTTGCGAAGAACGGGATTACCGTTATTCCGGATATCCTCGCCAACGCCGGCGGCGTGACGGTGTCGTACTTTGAGTGGGTTCAGGACCGGCAGGGGTACTTCTGGAAAGAGTCTGAAGTCAACGAGCGGCTCAAAGAAAATCTGCTGGATAACTTTGCCGCGGTTGCGGAGATTGCGAAGACGCGCGGGGTTAGCTATCGGACTGCTTCGTATATGATTGCTATCGATCGGGTTGTTAGGTCGCTGAAGATTCGTGGGGTTTACGCGTAGGCGCGACCGCAATGTAGCGATTGTGGTTGGCCGCGGGGGCGGCGCATCACCACGTCGGGCACGCGAGCCCGCGCATCCCTGCGCGGGCTCGCTCCGCGCTCGCTCGCTCCTGCGCATCCTGCGCCCGCTCGCTCACGAAGACCCGACGTGGTGATGCGCCGCCCCCACGACCCGGCACGATTTTTTTGTGCGCGTAGCGTCGGTGTCTATTCCACCCAGCGCTCGGACCAGGTGCCGATCGAGCAGATGATTTCGCTCAGGGATTTGCCGCATTCGGTGAGCGCGTAGGTTACGCGGATCGGGCGGTCTGGGGAGACGGTGCGCGTCACTAAGCCTTCGCGCTCTAACTCTCTGAGACGCTCTGTTAGGAGGCGGTCGGAAAGGCCGGGGACGGCCGATAGGATCTCGTTGAAGCGGGCCGGGCCCGTGACCAGCACGCGCAGCACTGCTCCGATCCAGCGGCGGCCGATGAGCTCGATCGCGTACTGGAAGCGGGGGCAGAACGGGCTTAGGCCGTCGTGGGGCTCGGGGCTCGGTTGGGCTGGGGTGGGGCGAAGCTGCATATGGAATCTCAGTAGGCTACTTGACGTAAGTATAGCACACGGTGTAGGATTAGGCCACCTCACCTACGTTTTGTAAGTTACACACGAAAGACTAGACTCATGGAATTGGCGCTGCCTCTCCTCCTCGTGCGCCTCGTCATCGGGCTCGCCTTCGCGGCCCACGGCGCGCAAAAACTCTTCGGCTGGTTCGGCGGCTACGGCCTGGCCGGGACCGGCGGCTTCTTCGAAACCATCGGGTTCAAGCCGGGACGGCTCTTCGCCGGCGCGGCCGGCTTCGCCGAGTTCGTCGGCGGCCTGCTCCTCGCACTCGGGCTCGGCGGCCCGATCGGACCGATGTTCATCATCTCGGCGATGCTCGTTGCGATCGTCGTCGTGCACCTGCGAAACGGGTTCTTTGCGAGCAGCAACGGCGTCGAGCTGCCGCTGCTGTACCTCCTCGTCGCGGTGTTCTATGCCTTCGCCGGCTTTGGAACGCTGAGTCTCGACGCGGTCCTTGGCTGGAGCGCGGTTTGGACGGCGGGGTTGATCTGGCTCTTCGTCGTGCTCGGCTTCGTCGGCGGGTTCGCCAACGTCGCGGCGCGGCGGAAGCCGGCCCCGGCGCCGTCGGCGCCCGAAGGGCTAGATCCGGCGGTCTAGCTTCTGGACCTCGTCGGGACGGTCCGGCGGCACGACCTGCTCGAGCGTTGGCTCTTGGGTCGGGCCGCCGGCCTGCTCCCACGCGGCGAAGCCGCCCTTGAGCGTGCGGACGTCCTGAAAAGCGTTCGCTTTCAGCTTCTCGGCGATCTGACGGGTCAGGTCGCCGTCGCCTTTTTCGTCGTAAAGCACGACGGGTTTGTCCGGTGCGATCGGGATTGTCAGGTGGTCCGGCGTCAGCAGGTCGTGGGGACGGTAGCGGATCGCGCCGCGGATCTCGGCGTGGCCCTGGTGCTTGCCGACGTTGACGATCGTCGCGCCTGAATCACCGAGCGCGCGCAGCTCTTCGACCGTGATCTCCATCGCCCGTAGTCTACCCGGCCGGGTCGCTAGGGAACCGTCCAGGCAGTCGCGCAGAACCTCCGGATGAAACCGTACTTGTGTGGTATGGCGCTCGCGGCGAGCGCGCTGCTCGCCGTTCCGTCCGCCGTCGTCGCGCAGCCGCTCGCCGTTGCGCCGATCGCGTTCACGCAGCGCACGCTTCCGAACGGCCTTCGCGTGGTGATGGCCGAGGACCATCGTACGCCGACGGTCGCGATCGACGTCGGCTACGACGTCGGCGGAAAGAGCGATCCGAGCGGGCGCTCGGGGTTCGCGCACCTTTTCGAGCACCTGATGTTCAAAGGCACCGCGAACGTCAAGCCCGAGTCGATGGACCGGTTCACCGAAGACGTCGGCGGCTACAACAACGCGTACACCGCACAGGACATCACGAACTACTACGAAGTCGTGCCGTCGAACCACCTCGAGCGGCTGCTGTGGGCCGAAGCGGATCGCATGGCGAACCTCACCGTCGACCAGCCGAACTTCGAGACAGAGCGAAAGGTCGTCATCGGCGAGTACGATCAGCGCATCCTCGCTAGCCCGTACGGGATGCTGTTCGAACTCTCGAACGGCGCGTACACGACGCATCCTTACAAGTACGGCGTGATCGGGAACCCCGATCAGCTGAACGCCGCGGCGCTCTCCGACGTGATCGCGTTCCACACGACGTTCTACCGGCCGGACAACGCTACGCTCGTGCTCGTCGGCGACTTCGATCCCGCGCAAGCGAATACGTGGGTCGACGCGTATTTCGGGCGCCTCAAAAAGCCGTCTGGCGCAATCCCGCGCGTGACGGCGGTCGAGCCGCCGCAGACGAAGCAGCGGCGCATCGCGTACACGGGCAAGAGCGCGCCGCTTCCGGCGACGCTGGTCGCGTATCACATCCCGCCCGAGCGTTCGGCGGACAGCGCCGCCCTGAACGTGATCGAGGCGCTGCTCGGCTCGGGGCAGAGCTCGCGGCTGCGCGTCGCGCTCGTCGACCGCGGGCTCGCCTCGCAAGCGGTCGCGAACGCGTCGATGCGTCAGCAGGCGGGGCTCTTCCAGGTGTACGCGATCGCGAACGGCGGAAAGACGACCGGCGATTTGGAGCACGCGATCGTCGAACAGGTCGCGCGGCTGCGCGACGAGCCGATTTCGGAAACGGAGCTCGAAAAGGCGAAGACGCAGGCCGTCGTCTCGCTCGTGCGCTCCGTGCAGACGCACGACAACGTCGCACAAGCGCTGGTGCGGGCCGCGGTCATCGACGGCGATCCGGCCGCCGTCAACCGTGCCGGACCCGAGATCGAGCGGGTGACGGCGCGCGACGTGCAGCGCGTCGCGCAGAAGTATCTCACGGTCGCGAACAGCACGGTGATCGCGTACGAGGCAGGCGCTGCGCCGGCCGCCGCGGGTGGTGCGAAGTGAAGCGCGCGAGCGTTCTCGCGGCGCTGGTCGCCGGCGCGTGTTTGGCGGCCGGTGGCGCGGCGCGTGCGCAAGAGAGCCAAATCGTTCCCGGCGCGACGTCGACGCCGCCGCCGCCCGGTCCGCAACGGCCGGTGCAGTACCCCGCACCGGTCGCGACAACGTTGCCGAACGGCTTGCGCGTGCTCGCGGTTCGGGTTCCCGGCAGCGCGCTGACCGCGGCCGATCTCACCGTGCGCGGCGGCGCGATCGCGGACCCGGACGCTGCGCCCGGCGTCGCGTCGATCACCGCGGCGCTGCTGACGCGCGGCACCGCGCACCGTTCCGCGAAAGAGCTCTCGAACGCGCTCGACGCGCTCGGCGCGACGCTGAACGCGTCGGCCGGTGTCGATCGTACCGACGTGACGACCGACGCGCTCGCGGCGCGCTTTCCGGCCGCGCTGGCGATTCTCGCGGAAGCCGTGCGCGAGCCCGCGTTCGTGCCCGACGAGGTGACGCTGGCGAAGCAGCGCGCGGCGAGCAACGTCGCGCTGCAGAACGGCTCGCCGGCCGCGCTGGCGAACCTCGTCGCTCTGCGCGCGCTCTTCCGGGACCGCTTCGGCCGCCCGGTGTCCGGCACGGCGCGCTCGATCGCGGCTATCGACCGGAATGCGATCGCTGCATATCACGCGGCGAACTACCGGCCCGACACCGCGCAGCTCACGATCGGCGGCGATCTTGCGCCGGCCGACGCGTTCGCGCTGGCGCAGGCCGCCTTCGGTGCGTGGAAAGCGGGCGGTTCGCCGGCGCCGGTGCCGGTCGCCGCCGCGGCGGCCACGCCGAGCGTGGTCGTCGTCGACCAGCCGTCCGCCGGCCGCACCGCAATCGTGCTCGCGCACACCGGGCCGCTGCGCACCGCGCCCGAGTGGGCGACAGCATCCGTCGCGAACGCGGTGCTTTCGGGGTACTCCGGACGGCTGAACGAGGAGATCCGGGTCAAGCGCGGGCTTTCGTACGGCGCCGGCTCGAATTTTCAGAGCGGACGCTATGCGGGCAGCATCGTCGCGAGCACGCTGGTCGAGCACGCCAAGGCGCCCGAAGCGCTCGACGTGATGCTTCGCACCGTCGCCTCGCTCGGCAGCACGCCCGCGACCGCGGACGAGCTGTCCGTTCGGCGGACGTCGTTGCTGGGCGGGATCGCGAACTCGGTCGAAACGACGAGCGGTCTCGTGCGCGCGATCGCTTCGAACGCGTGGAACGGGCTTCCACTCGACGCGTTGACGGCGAGCAACGCCGCGCTCGGCGCGGTCGACGCGGCGGCGGTCGCGCGGTTCGGCGGGACGGCGCTCGCGGCGCCGCCGACGATCGTGCTGGTCGGCGACGCGTCGAAGTTCCTGGACGCGGTTCGCAAGGCGCATCCCGCGGTCGCGGTGATCAAGGCGGCTGACCTCGATCTCACGAGCGAGAAGCTGACTCCTTGAGGTTGGCGCCGCGCAGCCGCAACGCGCTCGCCAGCGTCGCGATCGTCGCGCACCCGCACGCGATCCACAGCGCGATCGGGACGGCGTGCGCGACTGCCTCGCGCGGTACGGCGTCGGCTGCAAGCGATGCGCCGAACGCGCCGAAGATGATCGCGACCATCGCGGTGCCGACGGTTTGTCCGCTGGTTCGGATCGCCGCCAGTAAACCTGACGCGCTCGTGCTCTTCTCGCGCGGTGCGCTGCCGATCAGCTCGCGATTGTTCGGCGCTTGGAAGAAACCGAAGCCCAGGCCGCAGATCGCTCCGTGCAGCACGATCTCGGCACCGGTTGGATTCGCGGGGAGCGCTGCGTAGAACGCGAGCCCGGTGGCGAAGACCGCGAGTCCGGCCGTGGCGAGGATCCCGACCGGGACGCGGTCGGAGAGACGGCCTGCGACCGGCGCGACGAACGCGACCGCGAGCGGCCACGATGTGAGCAATAAGCCCGACTCAAGCGGCGTGCGGCCGAGCGCGATTTGAAAGTAGAACGGCAGGCCGATGTACGCGATCCCTTGCGCCGTGAACGTCGCGAACGACGTTGCAGCGGCGAACGCGAACGCGCGGATGCGAAAGAGATCGAGCGCGATCATCGGCCTGGGCAGCGTGAACTGACGGCGCACGAACACGACCATCGCCGCGGCGCCGGCGATCAAGCGCAACGCGATCGACCACGCCGGTTCGTGGCGGGCGAAACCGTCGACGCCGTAAACGACGAGCGAGAAGCCGAGCGCGCTCGTGAGGACGCTCGGGATGTCGAGCCAGCCGGGTTTGCGCGGTGCGTCGTTCGGCAGCGAACGGTTCAGGGCGAGATTCGCGAGGCCGAACGGGACGTTGATCGCGAACAGCCAGGGCCACGGCAAGACCGCCAGGATCAGGCCGCCGAGCGTCGGGCCTGCAGCCGAGCTCGTGGCGACGACGACCGCGTTGAGGCCGAGCGCGCGGCCGAGCTGCGCGCGCGGAAAGACTTCTCGCAAGATCGCAGGCGAGATCGCCATCACCGCCGATGCGCCGAGTCCTTGCACGACGCGCGCGGCGATCAGGAGCGGGAGCGAACGTGCGAGCGCGCACGCCAGCGAGCCGAGGACGAACAGCAGCACGCCGGCGCGGTAGACGCGCACCGGGCCGCGCAGCTCGCCGAGCGCGGCGAAGGCGAGGAGCGACGCGGCGACGGCGAGCTGAAATCCGTTGACGACCCAGATCGACTCGACCGGCGAAGCGTGCAGATCGCGCGCGATCGTCGGCAGCGCGGTGTTTGCGACCGTTCCGTCGAGGACCGACATCGCGACCGCGAGCGCCAGCGCGAGGTACGCGATACGCCGCCGTGGCAGCGGCAGACCGTCGGAAGGTTCGCTTGCCGAGCTCAGAGCTTCGCTTCGAGCGCGGTGATGCGCTGCTCGTGTCCGTCCAGGCGGTCGTCGCGCTCGTCGAACCGCCGCATCATGCGCGCATCGAACTCGGCGAAGCGCCGGTCCATTTTCTCTTCGAGCCTGTCGAGGCGCTGGTATACCTTCGCGAATTCTTGCGCGAATTCTCGGCGGAACTCGACGCGCATCTCATCGAAGCCGCCGGCCATCGCTTCGTGCAGGCTCTTGAAGCCTTCCAGGATCGTTTCGTCGGTCACGCTTTGATTCAACACGATCGATGTTACCAGTCGGTGTCCGTCAGGTGAACGCTTGTTCGGCGTGGTAGGAGCTGCGTGAAAGCGGGCTCGAGACGACTTGGACGAACCCTTTGCCGTCGCCGAGCGCTTTGAGGCGCGCGAACTTCTCCGGCGTGACGAACTCCTCGACTTTGAGGTGGCGCTTCGTCGGCTGCAGGTACTGGCCCATCGTGAAAATGTCGACGCCGATCGCTCGCGCGTCGTCCATCGCTTGCTCGATCTCGGCTTCGGTCTCGCCGAGGCCGAGCATCAGCGACGTCTTAGTGTACGTCACCTTGCCGGACTTCTTGGCGTGCTCGAGGATGCTGAGCGATTGTTTGTAGTTCGCGCGACGGTCGCGCACGCTCGACTGCAGGCGCGCGACGGTCTCGAGGTTGTGCGCGAGCACTTCGGGGCGCGCTTCGAGAACGATGTCGAGCGCGGCGAGGTCGCCGGCGAAGTCGCCGGTCAGGCACTCGACCTTCGCGTCGGGGACCTTCTTGTGGATCGCGCGGACGGTGTTGGCGAAGATCGCCGCGCCGCCGTCGGCGAGATCGTCGCGGTCGACGGCGGTGAGGACGAGATATTTCCAGCCCAGCTCGGCGACCGCTTGCGCGACGCGCTTCGGCTCGAGCCAGTCGACCTCGCCCTTCGGCGAGCCGGTCTTCACGTTGCAGAAGTGGCAGCCTCGGGTGCAGGTGTCGCCGAGGATCATGATCGTCGCAGTCCCGGCGCCCCAGCACTCGCCGAGGTTCGGACACATCGCCTCTTGGCAAACGGTGTGGAGCTGCAGGCGCTTTACTTCGCCGAGGACGTTCTCGTACGACTCGCCGGAGGGGAGCCGGACTTTGAGCCATTCGGGCTTGCGCTTCGGCGGTTGCGGGTCGATCAGATCGATGGTGGTCATGCGGATTCCGGTACGGAGTTCGACGGAAAGGGAAGGGGCGCCCCCGGCGGGAGCGTCTCGCGCTCGAACTCGACGCCGAACGCGCCTTCGAGCGAGTCGAGCAGCACGTCACGCGCCTCGGCCCACGAGACCTCGCGGCCGACTTGAGCCGAGATCGAGGTGATGCCGAACTGCGGCGTGCCGCAGGGCGTGATCAAGCGGTCGTAGTCGAGCGCGGTGCAGGCGTTCAGCGCGAGCCCGTGCAGCGAGGTCATCCGCTTCACCGCGAGCCCGATCGCGCAGATCGCATCGTCGCCGACATACACGCCGCGGTGCTCGCTGCGCGGCTGCGCCTCGATCCCGAAGCGATAAAGCGCGCCGGTGACTGCGGTCTCAAGCGCCGAAACAAGCGGAACTACCTCGCGAAAGCGCTCGAGCCGCCGGATCGGATAAACGACGACCTGCCCCGGGCCGTGATACGTCACGTCGCCACCACGCTCGATCTCGGCGACGTCGACACCGCGCGCTTCGAGCAGCGGCCGCGGCAGAAGAACGTTCGCCGCCTTCGCGTTCCGGCCCAACGTGATGACCGGCTCGTGCTCGACCACCAGCCACGTATCCGGCTCCCGCCCCTCGGCAACCGCGGCATGGAGCGCGCGCTGAAGCTCCAGCACCGGCGCGTAGCGCCGGCGCCCAAGGTCGATCA
>DASZGA010000156.1:0-9318 GCA_035939295.1 Candidatus Elarobacter sp.
TCGTCATCCCGTGGTCGACCATCGTCACCAAGTCGGCCGGCGTGAGCCCTTGCAAACCGCTCGCCGTCACGTCGTCGAGCGCCGCGACCTTGAAATGGTGCAGCGCGAGCTGCAACGCTTCGAGCTCGCTCGCCGGGCGCATCCCGCGCCGCTCCAGCTGGCGCTGAAACGCCGGGTCGCTCGTGAAGTCGTAGACGCCCTTGCCGCCGCCGTTTCCGAAGACGCCTTTGAAGGTCAGCGTTCCGGGATCTTCGACGATCTCGAACTTGCGCGTCTCCGGGGTCGTCGCGACCACGTCGGCAGCGGTGAGCCCGCGCAGCAGGGCGTACGGAACCGCGTTCGTGCTCTGATCGACGCGGGTCGTGCCCTCGCCGTCGCGCAGCTCGAAGAAGACGCGCAGGTTCGCGCTCGCGGCATCCTTCGGCCACAGCCAAAAACGGCGGGTGACGTCTTCGTTGGCGGATGCCGGTCGCGGTCGCGTGACCGCAGCCAACGCGAGGCCGGCGAGGAGAACGACCGTGCAAGCGCAGGCTGCTGCGCGCTGCGTGGCGTTAGCTCGCATCGGCGCTGACGCCGTGGTCGTGCAGCTTGACGATCTGGGGGAGGCTCATCTTCGAGCGGCGGCGCGCGTTGATCGCGTCGACGTACGAGAGCGAGACGCCGTGCGTCGCGAGGTCGACGATCTCCGTAAGCGAGGGGACGTAGCCGCGCTCGCGCAAGCCGGTGACGACGCGCGAGGAGACGCCGTTCTGCATGAGCTGGATCACCGACGCGGGCGCGAGCTGCGGGTACGCGTGCAGCACCATCGCCGCGTAGCTCGCCGAGACGCCGTTGACGGTGAACGCGATCACGTCCTTCGGCCCGGCGCGCAGCCCGTAGCGGTTCAGATCGTCGAGATAGGTCGACGAGACCCCCGACGCCGAGAGCGCGATGATCTCGCGGGTGCTGAGACGGTGGTCGAAGTAGCGCGACGATGCGACGAGAAGGCTTCCGCTCACGCCGTTGTCGTGCAGCGCGATGATCTCGTCGGCCGTGAGCCTGTCGTAGCCCGCGGCGGAGAGCGCGTCGAGGTAGTCGGCGCGGCGCGGCTGCGGGACGGGAACGGGGATCGCCTGCGCGACCAGCCGCGGCACGGCGATCAGGTGCGGCGCGGGGATCGGCGCCGGCGCCGGAGGCTCGATGCCGGGAACTTGCGCGAGCTGCACGCGCGCGAGGTGCCGGGCCATCCGGTCGAGCTCGCGCTGCTCGGAGCGCTGCGCGGCATGACGCGCCCTCGCCGAAACGGCGTTGACCAGCAGGGTCAGCCTCGCGAGATCTCTGCTCGCGTTCGCCGCGCCGGCGTCCGCCGTAAAAACGCGTACGCTCGATGGTGCGACGTGCGTGTTCGCTGCTGCAACGTGGTTCTTGACCGTCGCGACGACGGTATTCGTCTCTGCGACGTGTGCCCTTACCGGCGCTTGCGTCGTCACCGTCGCGACCACGCGCATCTGCGCCTGAGCCGGGCGCGCGGTCGAAGCGGTTCGCGCAGGAGGTGCGTGGCGAACTGCTCGTATTCTCGCGACCGGTGCAGCGGGCTTCGCTTCCCCGACGACGACGATCGCCGGCGTGCTAACGTTGCCGATGACCGGCGCCATCGGCAGAAGGACCGCCGACGCCGCCAGGATTGCGGCGCCACAGGTGAGCGCGGGGGCGCCGAGCAGCGTCGGGCGCACGTCGCGGTGCTTGTTCAGGAGCCGCTCGATCCGAATCGAGATGCTCTTGCGCGAGGCGAAGATCGCCGGCGTCGGAACGGCGCGGTGCGGCCACTTCGTCGCTTCCGCCATCTTCGTCAAACCGACGGCGTACGGGCGCACCTCGCGCGTCTGCGCGACGACCCAGTCGTCGCACGCGACCTCGCGCTCGAGGTCGAGCTGCCGCGAGACGAACCGCACCGCCGGGTTGAAGAACAGCACGGCGCACGCGATCCGCTCGAGGGCGCACGTCCAGTCGTCGCGGCGCTGCAGATGCGCCATCTCGTGCACGCTGAAACGGTCGACGTCGGCGCGGTCGAAGCTGTGCAGCAGATGATCCGGCATCAGGATCATCCCGTCGAAGAGCCCGACCGCAACCGGCACGGCGACGTTCGAGGAGACGCAGAGCCGCGTCTCGCGCCCGTGCCCGATCGAGTCTTCCCACAGCGGCATCGCCTCGCGATAGCCGGGCGGAAGCGGAAGCGCGTCGCGCTGCAGCTTCGCGAGCGCGGCGTAGCCGACGGCGATGCGTAGCAGCCCGGCGAGCGCGCCGAGCCCCCACAGCGCGGCGCCGGCAAGGATCACGACGTGCGGCAGGACGATCTGCGGGCGCGCGAGCCGGTGCGGATCGAACGCCATCGCGCCGACCGTTAGCGCGGGCAGCGCGACGATCGCGAGCAATGTGAAGTACCACACCGCGTAGCGCGTCGTCGCGTTCGCGCGCTTGAACAGACGGATCACCAGCGCGGCGAGCGCCGCGACGGCGATCCCTTCCCACACGCTGTCGACGATGTACGCGACGACGGCCAGCGCCGGCGGCTCGAGCGCGGGCCAAGCGAACGGCATCACGGCGCGTCCTCCTCGTAGCGCTCGATCAGCGCCTTGAGCCGCTGCAGCTCGTCCTCGGAGGGACGGTCGCGTTCGACGAGCTGCAGCGCGAGCTCGACCGGCGAGTTCGAGAAGAAGCGGTTCACGAGATGACCGACCGCGCTCTCGGCCGCGGCGTCGCGGTCGACGAGGGCGCGATAGAGATACGCGCGGTCGAGCTGCTCGTGCGCGACGTAGCCCTTGCGCTCGAGGATGCGCATCGTCGTCAGCACGGTGCTGTACGAGAGCGCCGGCGGCGCCAGCGCGTCGACGACGTCGCCGACCTTCGCGGGCCCGTCGCGCCAGAGGACCTCCATGAGCCGAAGCTCTGCGTCGGTCAGTCCAAGCGTGCGGCGACGGGCCACGTGGCGGTCCTCCGGCGAGCTGCTAAGAAATTAGTAGGAGTGTACTCCAGCCCCAGCCTGGGTGTCAACTAATTCCTTAGCAGCTTATCCTCAGGTTTTTGGTCCGGTCCGCACCTCGACCAGATTGTCGGGGTGGAACCAGGTTTTCGCGGCCTTCTGGACGTCGGCCGGCGTGATCCCGGCGTACCGTTGCGCGAGCGTCGCGTAGTAGGTCGGCGGGAGCTCGTCGATCCCGATCCGCAGCAGGTCGCCGGCGATCGCGCTGGTCGCCTGCTCGGCGTCGATCGCCGCCGCGACGACGCGCGTCTTCGCTTTGGCGAGCTCGTCGGCGGTGACGGGATCGGTCTGCATCCGCTTGAGCTCGGCGCGCACGACGGCGTCGGCAGCGTCGACCTTCGAAGGGACGGCGCGGAACGAGATCCGGAACGTCCCGCGGTCGCGCCCGGCTTGCAGCGAGCTGAAGGCGAAGTAGACCAGGCCGCGCTTCTCGCGCACCTCGCGGAAGAGCCGCGCGTCGAACGCGCCGCCGCCGTAGATCGCGTTGGCGAGGACGAGCGCGTCGTAGTCCGGCGAGCTGCGCGCGAGCGCCGGCGCGCCGAGCTCGACCGAGATGTCCTGCGCCGCCGTCTCGACGTTCTGCCGCTTGGGCGCGGGGAGCGGGATCGCGGGGAGATGCGGGTCGGGCTTCGGGCCGGTCGCAGTCCAGTCTCCGAAGCGCGCGGCGACTTCTTTTGCGACCGCCGCGGGATCGACGTCGCCGACGACGACCAGCGTCGTCATGTCGGGGCGCACGTACTGCGCTTGGTACGACTTCACGTCGTCGAGCGTGATCGCGGCGATCGATGCCGGCGTGTCTTGGCGCAGCTCGGGGTCGCCGGCGGGCAAGAGCGCTTCGCTGAACGCCCGCTGCGCGCGGTAGTCGGGCTGCAGCGCGCGACGCGAGGCGACCGCGGTCTGCTGCTGTTTCACCAGCGCGAACTTGTCGGCGGGGAGAGCGGGATGCCGCACGTTGTCGGCGAGCGCGTCGAGCAGCGTCGGAAAGTCTTCCGCGCGGCCGTGCGAGGAGAACGCGGTGCCGAACGTCAGCGTTGCGGCGCGGTCGTCGGCGAGCTTGCGCTCCGCGGCGAAGTCGTACTTCGTGCCGCCCCAACTCATCAGCCCGGACGCGATCGCGCCCAAGCCTTCCTTGCCGGCGGGATCGTACGTCGGCGACGTGCGGACGACGCCGCGGACGAACACGGTCGGGTTCGAGGTGACGCGCTGCACCAGCAGCTTCAACCCGTTGGGAAGCGTCGTCACCACCGGGTTGACGGCGCTGTGCAGCGCGAGCGGCTTGGCGAGCTGCGCCTTCAGCCACGCGGGCTGCACCAGCGGGCCGTTCGGAACGCGCGAGCCGAAGCTGTCGGTCACCGACGACGCCAGATTCGAGGGCGGCTTGAACTTCGAGGGATCGGTGGTGGTCGGCTCGAGGACGCCGACGACGCTGGGCTTCGCATAGATCGAGCGCGCGACGGCGTTGACCTCGTCGGGGGTGATCGCGGCGATCATCGCGGGATAGCGCGTCGGATCGGTGTCGCCCGGGAAGACGTACGCGCTTCCGATCCCGTCGCCGAGGCCGACGATCGAGTCGCGCGCGTAGGTCAGCCCGGAGATCGCGGAGCGCTTCGCCGCGGCGATGAACTCGGGATCGATTCCTTTGGCGAGGATATCCGCGGTCGTCTTGTCGTAGGCGGCGCGCACTTCGTCGGCGGTGTGACCGGGCGCGACGATCATGATCACGTGCACGGCCGAGGCGCGCCGGTCCTCGAGCGGGAGCGGGATCATCCCGAGCGTCAAGCCGGAGTCGACCATCGCGGTGCGATACGGCCCGCGCGGGTTCGACATCGCGCTCACCGCGATGTCGTTGCGGAGCTGCTCGCGCTCGGTCGCCGGCGCGTTGCCGGGCGCGGCGTATGCTTCGTCGATCAGCGTGAACGGGAACTCGGCCTTCGTCGAGACCGTCGCGCCGGGCGCGGCCTTCGCGGTGTACTGATGCCGAGCCGGGAGCGCGTGCGAGGGGAACGGGCCGAACCATTTCTGCGCCGATGCGAACACGTCGGCGGCTTTGACGTCGCCGGTCACGACCAGCGTCGCGTTGTTCGGGCGGTACCATGCATCGTAGTAGCGCTTCAGATCGGCGACGGTCGCCTTCTCGATGTCGGCCTTCGCGCCGAGCGCCGTCTCACCGAGCCGCGAACCGGGGTAGACCTTCTCCGCGACCGAGCCGAAGATGAACTCGAAGATCGGGTTGCTGTGGTCTTGCGCCCACTCTTGCAGCACCGCGCCCTTTTCGACCGCCCAGTCCTTCGGATCGAGCTTGAGGTTGCGCATCCGATCCGCCTCGACGTGGATGATCGAGTCGGTGCGATCCGAAGGCACTACGAAGTAGTAGTGAGTCAGCTCGTTCTGCGTCTGCGCGTTCAAGTCGGCGCCGAGCCGCGAGTTCATGTCGTCGAGGCCGGCGCTCGAGAGCGCGTGCGTGCCGCGGAACATCATGTGCTCGAGCGCGTGCGCGAGCCCGGTTTTCCCCGGCGTCTCGTCAAGCGCGCCGAACCGGTACCAGGTATGCACTTGGACGACCGGCGCCGCATGGTCCTCGAGAACGACCACGCGCATTCCGTTGGCGAGGGTGCGCACCTGCGCGCTGGGCGGCGCGCTCTGCGCGGCCGCCGGAAGCGGGCGGGCGGGCGCAAGCAGCAGCGCCGCGGCCCCAAGGGCGGCGGCGATTCGGCGAATCAGCATGACGAGGTTACTCCGACGGGCGTTGTTTCGTTTCAGCTCGGCGGGCCGATGCGCACCCCGACCAGATTGTCGGGATGGAAATACGTCTGCGCCGCGCGTCGCACGTCGGCGGCGGTGATCGAAGCGTACCGGTCGGCGAGCGTCGCGTAGTACGAAGGTGCGAGATCGTCCAATCCGATGCGCAGCAAATCGCCGGCGATCGCGCTCGTCGCTTGCTCGGCGTTGAGCGCCGTCGCGACGACGCGCGTCTTCGCGCGCGCCAGCTCCTCAGCGCTGACGTCCTCGGTCTGCATCCGCTTCAATTCGGAGCGAACGAGCGCTTCGGCGGCGTCGATCTTCGAGGGGACGGCGCTGAACGAGACGGTGAACGTTCCGCGGTCGCGGTTCGCTTCGAGCGAGCTCGCCGCGCCGTAGACGAGCCCGCGCTTCTCGCGCACCTCGCGGAACAGCCGCGACTCGAGCGATCCGTTCGCGCCGTAGATCGCGTTGGCGAGCGTGAGCGGGTCGTAGTCCGGCGAGCTGCGTGCGAGCGCGGGCGCGCCGAGCTGCACGGTGACGTCTTGCGTCGCGGTGGTGACGACGCGCGTCGTCGGTGCGGGGAGCGGGATCGGCGGTAGATGCGACTCCGGTTTCGGGCCGGTCGCGCTCCAGTCGCCGAACGCGCGCGTCACCGCGGCGCGCACCGCGACCGGATCGACGTCGCCGACGACGACCAGCGTAGTGAGATCGGGGCGGAAATATTGGTCGTGATAGGCTTTGACGTCGTCGAGCGTGACGCCCGCGATCGAGCGCTCCGTCGGGACGCGCAGCGCGGGATCGCCGGCCGGATACATCGCGGCGTCGAAGAGCCGCTGCGCTTCGTAGCCGGCTTGCAGCGCGCGCCGGCCGGTGAACGCGGCGAGCTGCGACTTCACCAGCGCGAACTTGTCGGCCGGGAGAAGCGGGTGCCGCACGTCGTCGGCGAGCGCGTCGAGCAAGGTGGAGAAATCGCTCGCGCGGCCGTGGGCCGAGAACCCGGTTCCGAACGAGAGGTCGGCGGCGCGGTCGTCGGCGAGCTTGCGCTGCGCGTCGTAGTCGTACTTCGCGCTGCCGTAGTCGAGCAGCGCCGAGGTGACTTCGCCCAGACCTTCCTTGCCGCGCGGATCGAACGAAGGCGACGTGCGCACCAAGCCGTCGATGAAGACGGTCGGGTTCGTCGCGACGCGTTGCACGAGCAGCCGCATCCCGTTCGGGAGCGTCGTCACGACCGGATCGACCGCGCTGCGCAGCGTCAGCGGCTTCGCGAGCGCCGTCTTCATCCAGTCGGGCTGGGTCAGCGGGCCGTTCGACGTACGGTTGCCGAAGTTGTCGCTGACCGACGAGGTCACACCGGCCGGCGGCTTTGCTTTTTCCGGGTCGAACTGCGTCGGCTGCAGGATCGCGACGACGCTGGCCTTCGCGTAGACGTGCCGCGCGACCGCGGTCGACTCATCGCGTGTGATCGCGCCGTAGAGCGCGTCGAACTGCGAGGGATCCGTGTCGCCGGGGAAGACCATGTTCGCGCCGACCGCATCGCCGATTCCGACGATCGAGTCGCGCGCGTAGGTCATCGACGCCAGCTCCGAGCGCTTCGAGGCCGCGAAGAGGTCGGGGTCGAGCCCTTTGGCGAGCAGGCTCGCCATGATCTTCTCGTACGCCGAACGCACTTCGCCGGGCGTGTGGCCGGGGGCGACGATCAGCATGACGTGCACGACCGAGGCGCGCCGGTCTTCGAGCGGCGTGGGATTGTACGCGAGGACGAGCCCGCGCTCGACCAGCGTGCGGAACGGGCCGCGCGGGTTGAACATCGCGCCGAGCGCGACGTCGTTGCGGACTTGGTCGTGCTCGTACGGCTTCGCGTTGCCGGGCGCGGCGTACGCTTCGTCGACGATCGTGTACGGAAAGTCGGAGCGGCTGGTGTAGGTCTGCCCGACCGCGGGCTTCAGCGGGTAGGTGCGGCGCTGCGGGAGCGGGGCCGAGGGGATGCCGCCGAACCAGCGTTCCGCCTCGGCGAAGACGTCGGCGGCTTTGACGTCGCCGGCGACGGTGAGCGTCGCGTTGTTCGGCCGATACCACTCGTCGTAGTAGTGGCGCAGGTCGGCGACGGTCGCTTTCTCGATGTCGGCTTTCGCGCCGAGCGAGGTCTCACCCAGCCGCGAGTTCGGGTAGACGCGCTGGTTGACGTCGTAGATGAAGGCGCTGACCGGGTTGCTGTGCTTCTGCGCGTACTCTTCGAGCACGGCGCCGCGCTCGAGATTCCAGTCGGCGGGATCGAGCTTGAGCCCGCGCATCCGGTCGGCTTCGAGATGGACGATCGTGTCGACGCGGTCGGCCGGAACGACGAAGAAGAAGTGCGTCATCTCGTTCTCGGTCTGCGCGTTGACCTCGGCGCCGAGCCGCGCCGTCATGTCGTCGATCCCGGCGCTCGAGAGGTCGCTCGTACCGCGGAACATCATGTGCTCGAGCGCGTGCGCGAGCCCGGTCTTCCCCGGCGTCTCGTCGAGCGCGCCGAAACGGTACCACATGTGTACCTGCGCGACCGGCGCGGCGTGGTCTTCGATGACGACGACCTTCAAGCCGTTCGCGAGCGTGCGCGTTTGCGGCGCGGGCACGGTCGGCGACTGCGCGGCGTGCGCGGCGGGGAGGTTCAGCGGGAAGCAGAGCAGTGCGAGCGCAAGGAGCGCGGCGGCGACGCGACGAGCGGGCATCCGCGGAAAGTACGACGGCTACTGCTCGCGTTCCGCCGCGGCGTACGCCTTCGCAGTCCGTTCTAATGCGCGCCATGGGGCCAGCCCGATCAGCTCGCTCCGCAGCACGGGCGCGCCTTCGCGGGCCGCCGCGCGCCGTACCATTTCGGTGACACGGTAGAGCGGGACGGCGTCGACGTCGGTGATGTTGCACGAGACCTGGACACGGTCGGCCGCCAGTCGCAAGCCCAGGCACTTGAGCGTGCGCAAGCCGCCGCTCGACGCGCGCAGCGTCCTGGCGATCCGCTTCGCGAGCGTGAGGTCGCCGCTCGCCAGCTCGACATTGTAGGCGATGAGGAACGGCCGTGCCCCGATCGCGATAGCGCCGGCCGAGACGTGCTCCGTATCGCCGTAGTCGAACCGCCAGCGCTCGTCGCGTGCCAGCCGCTCGCCGAGCCCTTCGAACTGACCGCGGCGAATCTCTGAGAGGTGTTCGCGATGTGGCGCGCTGGCGGCCGCACCGTACAGATACGACGGAATGCCAACTTCGCGCCAGATCCGCGCCGCCGCGCGGTGCGCGAGCGTGACCGCGTCGTCCAGCGTCGCCTCACCCAGCGGAACGAACGGCAGCACGTCCAGCGCGCCGATTCGCGGATGCGCCCCGCGATGAACCCGCAAGTCGATCCGCTCGTATGTCACCCGCGCCAGCGCCACCGCAGCCGCCACGACCTGCGACTCCGTCCCCACCGCCGTGATGACGCTGCGATGATGCACCGGATCGCTCGTCCGATGCACGACCCGCACGCCCTCCGCCTCCATCGCAACGACGCACGCATCGATCACCGCCGCATCACGCCCCTCACTCACGTT
>DASZGA010000157.1:0-3420 GCA_035939295.1 Candidatus Elarobacter sp.
TCGAGCAAGAAGGCCGCCATCCGTTCCGCGGCGCCGGCGTGGTGGCGGTACAACGCCCGCAGCTCGGCGCCGGTCGCGGCACACCAGGCGGCGTCGTTCCAGCGTTCGGCGGCGACGTGGGCGACCTGCGAGGGGAGGAGCGTTCCCGCGATCTCGACGTCGAGCTCTTTGCCGGCGTCGATGTTCGGCTGCGCGAAATGCTCGAAGCGCTTCGCGTACGCGACGACCGCGGCGCGCTTCACCGGGGTCCCGATGAGCGGCAGCTTTCCGACGTACTGCAGCGGCCCGCCGATCACGACCAGCTCCGGTGCGTTGAACGGCGTGCAGACGATCGCGGGGATGCCGAGAGCAGCCAGCTCGATCACCTTCGTGCCGGGGATCGTCACGGCGAGCCGCGCGGTCGCCGCAGCGCGCATCGCCGCGCGAACGAGCGGAAAACGCTCGCCGTTCGCGACGATCTCGCCATCGGCCAGCTCGGCTTTCGCGCCGTACGAGAGCGGATGCTCGCCGCCGCGCGCGAGCGAGTCGCGAACCGCGTCGTCGGAGACGAACGGCGACCCGGCGAACGCGATCGGGACGCCCGGCAGCATCCGTCGCAGGTTCAGCGCGACGCGCACGAACAGCGGAAGGACATTCGCGATCTCAAACTTGCGCGACCCGGGAAACAGCACGACGCCGTCGTGCGCCGCGTCGCTCGGCGGATCGCCGTACGCGCCCGACGCTTCGCCGAGCGCGCCGTCGATCGCGAGGTTGCCGACGATGCGGATCCGGTCTTCCGGCGTTCCCCACTCCAGCAGCTGCTCTTTGTTCGCCGCGTCCACCGCAAAAACGCGCGCGAACATCCGCGCGTACCTCTTGCGCGAGAACTTGTACGCCGTCGCCGTTCCGCCGAGCCGCGCGTGGACGCGCGCGGCATGCGAGAGATCGCCGCCGAGATACTGCACGCGATCGAAATCCGGCGGCAATCCTTCGACGCCGCGCCCGAGCGCGAGCCGCAGATACTGCGAGGGCGGGTACGCCCGCACGCCGGGGAAGAGCTGCTCGACGTACTCCGCCTCGCGCCCGGTCGCGAAGTCGTCCGGTACGCAGATCACGTGCAGTTCGAGCGCCGGATCGCGCGCGCGCAGCGCCGCAACGAGCGGCCGAACCCAGCCGGCGAACTCGCCGGGACCGTTGGCGGTGATCGCGATCCGCACTAGCGCGACCTGATCGTCGCGACGAGATCCGTCGTGCTGCGTCCCGCCTGATGCGGCGCCAGAACGATCCGCCCGCCGTGCTTTTCGACGACGAAGCGCTCCGGCAGCTCCTCGATCCGGTACTGCGCGCTCTTCACGTGCACGTCGGGCCGAATCCGGTCGAGCAACGTCTCCGGCGTCCGCTGCCGGAACCCGACGACCGCGTCGACGCTGCGCAACGCCGCGACGACTTGCGCGCGTTCGGCGAACGGAACCAGCGGCCGATCGGGGCCTTTCCCGAGCAGCCGCACCGACTCGTCCTCGTTCAACAGCACGATCAGCGCGTCGCCTCGCGCCCGCGCCCACGCCAAATAAGCGACATGCCCCGCATGCAGCAAATCGAAGACGCCGTTGGTCGAGACGACGCTGCGCCCCGCCGCGCGCTGCGCCTCGCGCCACTCGATCGCACCATCGGCGGCGTCGAAGACGAGTCCGGCGAACGGCTCATGCGCCATAACGGCGTTCCTTCGTCTCACGCACCGCGCTCGTGTTCCATGAGCTCGATGATTTCGGCGGGCGTCGCGGTAGCGGTGCCGAGCTTCTCGACGACGGCGCCGGCTGCGAAGTTCGCGAGCTGCGTTGCGACGGACGCCGGAAGCTGCGCGGCAAGCGCCAGCGTGAGCACTGCAACGACGGTGTCGCCGGCGCCGGAAACATCGTAGACCGTGCGCGCGACGGCGGGAACGTCGAACCGCTCGCCGTCGGCGCCGAACAGCGACATACCGTGCTCACCGCGCGTGATCAGCACGTACCGGCAGCCGAGCATCTTCAGCAGCGCGCGCGCCGCGCGTTCGAGCGAGTCCCCGTCGGTGATCGTGATGCCGCTGGCAACGGACGCTTCGGCGACGTTCGGCCCGATGCACGTCACCCCGGCGAACATCGCGACGTTCTGCGGCTTCGGATCCGCGACGACGACCGGCGCCGAAAGCGCCGCGTCGACGATCTCGCGATGCAGAAACCCTTTCGCATAGTCGCTCAAAACGACCGCATCGGCTTCCCGCACCGCCAGCGCTACTTGACGCGCGACGAGCGCACGGTCGTCATCGCGCAACGGCGCCGTCGACTCCCAATCAGCCCGCACGACTTGCTGGCTGTGCGCGACGACGCGCGTCTTTCGCGTGGTCGGCCGATCCCCAAGCGTCACAAGCCCGTGCCCGTCGACGCCAAGATCATCGAACATCGCCCGCAACCGCGCGCCTTCCGCATCGTCACCAACGCCGCCGACAAACGCCACACGAGCGCCAAGCGCGCGCAAATTGTTCGCAACGTTCCCCGCACCACCCAGCGTGAACGAGTGATCCCGCACCGCAACAACAGGAACCGGCGCCTCCGGCGAGATCCGCGACACATCGCCCCAAATCCACTCGTCGATCATCAGATCGCCGACGACGACGACGCGCCGCCCAGCCATCCGCCCCAGCAGCTCCGCGGCGCGCGGCGCCGCAATCAACTCACTCACCGCAGCGCATCCGCCACGCTCACGCGAACAGCAGCTCTTGCTCGACCAGGTCGCAGATGATGTGGCCCATCGTGATGTGGACTTCCTGGACGATCGCGCTGTAGCCGTCGGGGCCGAGCAGGATCAGGTCGGAGACATCGGCGACGGCTCCGCCGCCGTTGCCGGTGAACGCGATCGTCGTCGCGCCGATCTTCTTCGCCGCCTCGAGGCCGCGCACGACGTTCTTCGACGTGCCGCTCGTCGTGATCCCGACGACGACGTCGCCCGGCTTCGCCAGCGCTTCCACCATCCGCGCGAACAGCTGCTCGTACCCGAAGTCGTTCGCGATCGCCGTCACCGCGGAGGTGTTCACGGTGAGCGCTTCCGAGGGCAAGCCGCCGCGGTCGCGCAGAAACCGCCCGCTGAACTCCGCCGCGAGATGCTGCGCGTCGGCGGCGCTTCCGCCGTTCCCGAACCACAGCACCTTGTTCCCTCTGCGGAACGCGTCGGTGAGCGCGGCGACGATCGCCATCACCTGCTCGGGATAACGCGAGTGCTCGAGCTGCCCTTTGCGGTCGGCCAGCAATTCCGCGAAGGTGCGGCGGCCGGTGTACTGGCTCGGCGTCACGGTTCGATCCAGAAGAGCTCTTGGCCGAGCGAGACGAGCGCGCCGTTCTCGACCAGGATGTTGCTCACGACCCCGCCGTGATCGGTGGTGATCTCGTTCATCAGCTTCATCGCTTCGAG
>DASZGA010000158.1:0-12732 GCA_035939295.1 Candidatus Elarobacter sp.
CGTCCCCGGCGGCCTCGGCGGCGCGCTCCAGCGCCGCATGAAACCGGTGCAGTCGGCGCTTGCCCGCAGCGCAGGCCGGGCATAGCCGGCCGGAAAGGGGTTTGACGCCGGCCGGGCGCATCGGGTACACTCCCCTCTTGAACGGGCGGCTAGCTCAGTGGGAGAGCGCTACATTGACACTGTAGAGGTCACAAGTTCAATCCTTGTGCCGCCCACCACGTCCGGAAGACCTCGCGATGCTCGCGAGGTTTTTCGTTTTCAACCGCCGTGCGTGACCAACCGCGCGAGGCCATATGCGACGCCGGCGGCAAGCGCGCCGATGAACCACGTTTGCAGTGCGCCAAGGAAGATGGGCGTCGCGAGGACGCGCGCGCGGACGGCGCCGAACGCGATCAGCGCGACCGAGGTGCAGATGATCGACCAGTACAGCGCCATGTGCGCGTCGGAAACGAACACGTACGGGGCGAGGGGGAAGATTCCGCCGAGGACGTAGCCGCCGCCGACGAGGATCGCGCTGCGCGGAGCGGCGCGCTCATCGGGACGTTCCAAACCGAGCTCGTTGCGCATCATGAACTCGACCCACTGCTCGCGGTCGCTCGCGATCTCGGTGACGACGCGGGTCAGCGTCGGTTCGCGAACACCGTAGGCGTGCAGGATCTGCGCGACCTCCGCTTTTTCTTCGTTCGGGATCTCGTGCGTCTCGCGAATCTCGCGGGCGTACTCTTTGTTGTAGTGCGCGACCTCGCTGCGCGCGGCCAAGTAACCGCCGAGTCCCATCGAGATCGCGCCGGCGACGATCTCGGCGAGCCCCGCCGTGAGCACGATCTTGCTGGCGGCGATCGCGCCCGTGACGCCGGCGGCAAGCGCGAAGGGGACCGTCAGCCCGTCGGCCATCCCGAGGACCAGGTCTCGGATCGTCTGCGTCCCGGCGCCGTGGCGCCCGGGTTCGGCGGCTTGTAACATCCGGCGAGTGTAGCGGACCGCGCCGACTTCGTCACGCCTACGGCGCGGTGTGAGGCGCGCCGAAGACGCACGGCGAAGGAACCGGGGTGACGACCTCGACCGCCGGAGCGCCTCCGGAACACCAGCATCCCCCCGTGGACCTCGCCGCCCTCCGCCACACCGCCGCGCACGTGCTCGCGTACGCGGTGCAGGACCTCTTCCCCGAGGCGAAGCCGACGATTGGTCCTGCGATCGAGAACGGGTTCTACTACGACTTCGACCGGCCGACGGCGTTCACGCCGGACGACCTGAAGAAGCTCGAAGCGCGGATGCGCGAAATCGTCAAGGCCGACTACCCGATGACCGGCCGGCGGGTCACACGCGACGAAGCGATCGAACGCTTCCGCGACAACCCGTACAAGGTCGAGCTCGCCCGCGGTATTCCGGAAGACGAGCCGATCACGCTCTACACGATCGGCGAGTTCACCGACTTGTGCCGCGGCGGCCACGCCGACTCGACCGGCGCGATCGGCGCGCTCGAGCTGGAGAACGTCGCCGGCGCGTATTGGCGCGGCGACTCGAAGAACGCGATGCTGCAGCGCATCTACGGCACCGCGTTTCCGACGCAGCAGCAGCTCGACGACTATCACACGTTCCTTGAAGAAGCGGAGAAGCGCGACCACCGCAGGCTCGGGCGAGAGCTCGACCTCTACCACGTCGACGACATGGCCGGGGGCGGGCTGATCTTCTGGCACCCGAAGGGCGCGCTGATGCGCGGGATCGTCGAGGAGTTCATTCGCGAGGGTCTGCGCGAGCGCGGCTATCTGCCGGTCGTCACGCCGCACGTCGTGCACGAAGATCTCTTCGCGACGTCGGGACACCTCGAGAACTTCGCGCACGGAATGTTCGGCCCGCTCGAGGTGGAGGGGCAGCGCTTCCGGCTCAAGCCGATGAACTGCCCGGGCCACATCCTGATCTACAAAGCGGACGGGCACTCGTACCGCGATCTGCCGCTGCGCTACAGCGAGTTCGGTACCGTCTACCGGTTCGAGCTGAGCGGAACGCTGCACGGGCTCACCCGCGTGCGCGGATTCACGCAAGACGACGCGCACCTCTTCTGCACGCCGGAACAGCTCCAAGGCGAGTTCGAGCAGACGCTCGACGAAGCGCTGCGGCTGATGGAAGCGTTCGATTTCAAAGACTTCGAGTATTTCCTGAGCACCCGCGAGCAGCGCGGTCCGACCGACGAGATCGCCGAGACCGCGATCCGCAAGGCGCTGGAGTCGCGCAACATCCCGTATCAGATCGACGAAGGCGGCGGCGCTTTCTACGGGCCGAAGCTCGACATCAACCTGCACGACGCGATCGGTCGCAAGTGGCAGCTCGGCACGGTGCAAGTCGACTTCTTGCTTCCCGAGCGGTTCGATCTGAAATACCGCGGGTCAGATGGCGCCGATCATCGCCCGGTGATGATTCACCGTGCGCTGGCGGGTTCGCTGGAGCGCTTCTTCGGCGTGCTGATCGAGCACTTCGGCGGTGCGTTCCCCGCCTGGCTCGCACCGGTGCAGGCGGTGATCACGCCGATCTCCGAGCACCAGCTCGACTACGCCTACGAAGTGCGCGACAAGCTGCTCGCGCGCGGCTTCCGCATCGAGGTGGATTCCTCGAACGAGAAGCTCGGCTACAAGATCCGCCACTGGAAGACGCAGAAGCTCCCGTACATCCTGGTCGTCGGCAAATCCGAAGCTGCCGACGGTACCGTGAACGTCAACGAGCGCGGAGTCGAGGAGAAGCGGACCGAGACGGTCGAGCAGTTCGCCGAGGAGCTGGCGGCCCGCGTCGCTTCGCGCCGATAACTGGATCATCGCCGACTTCATGCCGACTCCGGCCGCGATCGAGTTTTCGGGCGTGCAGAAGTGGTTCGGAACGAACCACGTGCTCGCCGACATCGATCTTACAATCGCGACCGGCGAGGTGGTCGTCGTCATCGGGCCGTCCGGATCGGGGAAGAGCACGCTGATCCGCTGCATCAACGGCCTCGAGGCGGTGCAGCAAGGAACCGTGCTGGTCGGGGGCAAGCGGCCTAGCGCGGGCGGCGCCGAGCTCGCGGCGATCCGGCGCGAGGTCGGGATGGTGTTTCAGGCCTTTCACCTCTATCCGCACAAGACGGCGCTCGAGAACGTCACGCTCGCGCCGATGAACGTCAAGCGCGTTCCGCGCGACCAGGCCGAGCGCGAAGCGCGCGCGCTGCTCGAGCGCGTCGGCCTTCCGGAAAAGGCCGACGCGTATCCGGCGCAGCTCTCCGGCGGACAGCAGCAGCGCGTCGCGATCGCGCGCGCGCTCGCGATGCAGCCCAGCGTGCTGCTCTTCGACGAGCCGACCAGCGCGCTCGACCCCGAGATGATCAAAGAAGTGCTCGACGTCATGAAGGCGCTCGCGCACACCGGGATCACGATGGTGGTGGTCACCCACGAGATGGGATTTGCTCGCGAAGTCGGCGACCGGATCGTCTTCATGGACGCCGGCCGGATCGTCGAGGAAGCGGAACCCGAGCATTTTTTCACCGCCCCGTCGAACCCGCGCGCACAGCTTTTTCTCTCCAAGATCCTCGCTCACTAGGAGGTGTTCACGATGATCCTTGCTCGACGCGCCATCCTCACCGCGACCTGCGCTCTGGCGGCGACGCTCGTGCTCGGCGGGCTCGCGCCCTCGCGCGCCGCGGACGACAACTCGGTCGACGCGATCAAGAAGCGCGGCGTGATCAAGATCGGCGTGAAGTACGACGCACCGCCGTTCGGGTCGCTCAACCCGCAGACGAATCAGGTCACCGGGTTCGACGTCGACGTCGCGCGCGCGATCGCGAAGAAGATCTTCGGCTCGCCCGACAAGGTGGAGCTCGTTCAGGTCAAGTCCGACAACCGGATCCCGCTGGTGCAGAACGGCGACATCGACGCGTTCGTCGCGACCGCGACGATCACGCCCGCACGAATGAAGACGATCGACTTCTCGAACGTCTACTACCGCGCCGGGCAGTCGCTGCTGGTGAAGAAAGGCTCGCCGGTCAAGACCTACAAGGATCTCGACGGCAAGGGCGTTTGCTCGGTGCAAGGGTCGACGCCGGAGCAGACGATCCGGCGGCTCGTCCCGAAAGCGAACGTCGTCACCTTCGAGACGTATCCCGAATGCCTCACCGCGCTGCGCGGAGGCCGCGTCGACGCGGTGACGACCGACAATGTGATCTTGGGCGGCTTCCAAGCGCAGGACCCGAACAACTTGGAGCTCGTCGGCGGCCTGTTCACGTTCGAGCCCTACGGGATCGGGATCCGCAAGGGGAACGCCTCGCTGACGAAGGCGATCAACGAGACGCTGGCCGATCTCAAGAAGAGCGGCGAGTACGCGAAGCTGCACCAGAACTGGCTCAAGAAGCCGCTCCCGTCCGACTTCAACGACTGGTACGACATGCCGGCGGCGGCGGCCGCGGAGAAGTTCGCGAACCAGAAGCCCGGCTGACGCTCGATGGACTGGTCGGTCCTGCGCGAGAACGCGGGGCTTCTCGGCGCAGGACTGCTCGTCACGCTGGAAGTCTCCGCGCTGGCGCTGGTTTTGGCGCTCGCGCTCGGCGTCGTGGTGGCGACGTTGCGCGTCGCGCCGTCGGCGGCGTTGCGCCGGATCGGCACGGCGTACGTCGAGTTCCTGCGCAACATCCCGCTCCTGGTGCAGCTGTTCTTTCTGTACTTCGGCTTGCCGAGCATCGGGATCCGGCTCGACGCGTTCGTCTGCGGCGTGCTGGCGCTGGGCGTCTACAGCTCGGCGTTCGTCGCGGAAGCGATTCGCAGCGGGATCGCCGGAGTCCCGAAAGGACAGCTCGAGGCCGGGCTCTCGAGCGGGATGCGGTACGCGACGGCGATGCGGCTGATCGTGCTTCCGCAGGCGATCACGAAGACGATCCCGCCGCTCGGGAACACGACGCTCAACCTGATCAAGAACTCCTCGCTGGTGAGCACGGTCTCGGTGCTCGACATCCTCGGCACCGCGAACCTCATCGGTGCGCGCACGTTCGAGTACGTGCCGATGTTCGTCGGCGCGGCGATCTGCTATCTGATCCTCACGCTGCCGACGGCGTTTTTCGTCAACGTCCTCGAACGGCGGTACGCGCGATGAGCGATCTGAGCTGGCTGTTCAATCGCGGCACGCTGACCTTCCTCGCCGGCGGCCTCGGCGTCACGCTGGAGCTCGCCGCGATTTCCATCGTGCTGTCGTTCATCGCCGGCGTTATCTTGGCGCTCGCGCGGCTCTCGCCGATTCGCCCGCTCAGCATCGTGGCAACGATCTACATCGAGGGGATGCGCGCGCTGCCGGTGCTGCTAGTGATCTTCTTCTCGTTCTTCGCGCTGCCGCGGATCATCGGCGTGAAGCTGGAACCCTTCACCGCCGGCGTGATCGCGATGTCGGCGTTCACTGCGGCGCTCGTCGCGGAGATCGTGCGCGCCGGCGTTCTTGCAGTCCCGAAGGGGCTGATCGAAGCCGCCGAGTCGCAGGGGCTTTCCGCCGGGCAGATCGTGCGCATCGTGACCTTGCCGATCGCGATCCGGCAGATGATGCCGGCGCTCGTCGCGCAGTTCGTGACCCTCCTCAAGGACACGTCGCTCACCGCAGTGATCGGAATACTCGAGCTTACGCGGCGCGGGCAGATCGTTTTCGCGCAGCCGCCGTTCCAGCCGATCCCTGTATTCGCGCTGATCGCGCTGATCTATTTCGCCGCCAATTTCGGCCTCGCCCAAGCCGGCCGCCGCCTCGAAGCACGCACGCTCTAGCCGCGCGCCCGCTTAGCCCACCACGGCGACTTCCGGAGCGTCGTCGCTGTTTCGGACACGCTCGGTCCAGAACACTGCGGCCAGCGCGGCTCCGACTGCTTGGACGGCGAGGATCAGAGCGACGGTCGCGGGCCAGCCGCCGCGTGCCCAGATCGCTGCGGGGAGCACGGCGCCGAGGCCGCCGGCGGTGTAGTACGCGGTGAGATACAGCGATGCCGCAGTCGAGCGGCGTTCGCGCGCGACGACGCCGATGTAGCCTTGCGATGCGGCTTGCGAGGCGAAGACGCCCGTAGACATGAGCGCGAGTCCCGTGACGATCGTGGCGATCGAAGGGATCAGCGTCAGCAGCATCCCCGCGGCGCTCACGGCCATCGCGAGCAGCAGCGCGGTGCGGTGGCCGACGCGGTCGATAACGCGCCCGGCCAGCGGCGTCGCGACGACGCCGACAAGGTAGACGAAGAACACGTTGCCTAGGGCGACGGTGCCGAGGTTGAACGGCGGCGAGGCGAGATGATACGTCGCGAACGTGAACGCCGCAACGAGCGAGAACAACACGCTTCCACCGACCGCGTATGTCGCCAGCAGCTGCGGATCGCGCAGGAAGCGACCGACCGCGCTGAACGCATCACGCGCGGAACGCTGCCGCATGAACCGCTGCGCTCGCGGCAGCGCGATCCACACGAACGCCGCGCCGGCAAGGTTCATGCAGCCGAGCACGACGAACGCGGCGTGCCAATCCCAGCGATCCGCGACGAGCGCGGCGACGTACCGGCCGAGAAATCCGCCGAGCACGTTTCCGGCGATATACGCGCCGATCGCACGGCCGCCGACCGACGGCGGAAACTCTTCGCCGATGTAGGCGAGGGTGACGGCAAAAACCGCCGGCATGAAAAGCCCTTGCACGAAGCGCCAGACCAGCAGCTCGTGCAGCGTGTGCGCGCCCGCGGCGGCGAACGTCACCAGCGCGAGGCCGAGGATCGCGCCAACGATGACGCGCTTGCGGCCGACCGCGTCGGCGAGCGGGCCGACGAACGGCGCGGCGAGCGCACAGGCGAAGGTCAGAGCCGAGATCGTCGCCCCGACCGCCGCCTCGCCGGTGTGGAACTCCGCCCGGAGCTCCGGAAGCAGAGGCTGCGTTGCGTACATGTCGAGGAACGCGCTTCCGCCGCAGGCCGCGACGGCGAGGTAGCGCAGGTCTAGGCGCACTCCAGCACCGTACCGCAACCGGCGCCGGGGCGCTACGAGTCTGATCGGAGGTGCTGCTTCTCGGGATCGAGACGTCCTGCGACGACACGGCGACCGCCGTGGTTCGTGACGGCGTGCGCGTGCTCGCGAACGTCTCGACCAACCAGGACGAGTTCCACGCGAAGTACGGCGGAATCGTCCCAGAGATCGCCTCGCGCCGCCACGCGGCCCTGCTTTCGGCGGCGGTTGACGACGCATTGACCCGCGCGAACGTCGGCCTCGACGAGCTCGACGGGATCGCCGTCACCGCGGGACCGGGTTTGATCGGCAGCCTCGTGGTCGGCGTCGCCGCGGCGAAAGCGCTCGCGTTCGCGACCGGCCTCCCGCTCTACGCGGTCAACCACTTGCACGGCCACCTCTTCGCTGCGTTCCTCGAGCGTGACGAGCCGCCGCCGTACCCGTTCCTCGCGCTGCTGGTCTCCGGCGGCCACTCGCAGCTCGTCGAGGTTCACTCGCCGACGAACCTGCGCATCATCGGCAAAACGCGCGACGACGCCGCCGGCGAAGCCTACGACAAAACAGCACGTCTGCTGGATCTCCCGTTCCCCGGCGGCCCCGCGCTCGAAGCGCTCGCCCGCGACGGCAATCCGAAAGCGATCGCGTTCCCGCGACACCGCCCCGACCCCGGCACGCTCGACATGAGCTTTTCGGGCCTGAAGACCTCGGTGCGCTACTTCCTCGACTCCGACGCCGGCAAGAACGCCCGCCGCGAAGACGTCGCGGCATCGTTCCAAGCCGCGGTCGTCGACGTCCTCATCGATCGCGTCGCCCGCGCCCTCAACGCAAACGACTACCGCGCGCTCGTCCTCAGCGGCGGCGTCGCCGCAAACAGCACGCTGCAGTCCGCATTCATCGCACTCGGAAACGAGCGGGGGGTCCCGACGTTCGTACCCGAACGCCGCTTCTGCACCGACAACGCCGCAATGATCGCGGCAGCAGCAGAGCGGCGCGGCGAAACAGCGCGCGCCGATGCGCGCACACTGGTCGCCGATCCGAACCTGCCGTTCGGCTGAGCGGACGGCATATAGGAGAGCGCCACATGCACCGCGGTCTGCTCATCGCGATAGCAATCGTCTCGCTGGTAACGTCGGCACGGCTTGACGCTCGGGCTGGATCGCCCCAGTGCAGTCGTTCGCCTTCGATGGAGCAAGATTTCGTCGTTGTGGTCCCCGGCTCGGGTCGAACGATCACCCGCGGAACGCGCACATTTGTTCTGCGCGCGTTCCCTGGTGGTGCTCGCGATATCCGTGAGGGGTATCGCTTCCTGTTCGAATCGCCCGACCGTGAGCCGGTGCAAGCAAACCTTTCGGGACCTGAGACCTATGAGGAATTGGAACGCTCGATCGGATCGTTTACGATCGTGCCAAGCGATCAGCTTTGGGTTCTAACCGTTCCCGTAAGCCAAACGCGCCTGGGTGGGACACTCGTATCTCACCATCAGGAGTACGGGCGAGACGATTCGGGCGCGCCTTGCTCAGTTGATGTGAGATCTAGGCTGTTCACCGTTCCCGCGCAGATCCCGATCTCGTAGCTGGAGAAACGCCCGCGATGGGAAGCGGCGACGCAGCGCGCGCCGATGCGCGCACGCTGGTCGCCGATCCGAACCTGTCGTTCGCCTAGCGTCTGTTCTAGCGCGAAGCCGGCGTTAGCGGCACTGCAGGCGGCCGTTCACGTTGGCGATGTCGCCGCCGTTGCAGCTGCGGGCACCGATCGAGGTCGTTATCGAGCCGCCGTTGCCGGGGCACGTCGCGGTGAGAACACCGCCGCGCACGACGGCGTTCGTGCAGCTCTGCTGGTACGAGCCGGTCGGCACGGCGCCGTAGCCGTTGTTGCCGTATCCGTTGTTGCCGTAGGACGAGCCGTTGTTGCTGTTTCGGTTATTGCCGTATCCGTCGTTGCCGTTCCGGTTGTTCCCGTATCCGTTGTTACCGTTTTCGTTGTCGCGGTTGCGGTGGCCGTACGCGTGTCCGCGGCCGTTACCGTTACCGTTCGTGTAGCCGCCGTTGCAAGCGAGCTGGCCGTTGCTGTTCACGATGTCGCCGCCGCGGCAGGTCCGCGGATCGATGCTGGTGCGAACGAGACCGCTTGGTCCGTTGCAGGACGCGACGAGGAGACCGCCGCGCATGCGGACGTTTTGGCATGACTGTTGGTACGAGCCCGACGGTACCGCTTTTGCGGAAGCGACCGCCGCCATGGAAACCAACAGCGAGAGAGCGAGTGCTGGAGCGAGATAAATGCTACGCATATCTTCGCTTGTTCCCGTTCAGACGAGAACAACCACAAAACGTTTTGCCAGCATCCTATAAGGTCGCGCGAAGTCAGCCTTTTCGCAGCGGCTCCATGTCAGGCAATGCTCCCGTGCTCGAGGAGATAGTCGATGGCATGTGAGAGGTTTTCCAGCGTCGGCTCTTCTTCGAAGAGAACGTCGTTCAGAAAGAACGCGGGCGTGCCGGGGATTCCGCTGTCTTCACCGCCCTCTTTCTGCTCCTCGACGATCAGCGTGTACGTTCCCTCGCGCAAGGTGGCTTCCAGCGCATCGGCGTCGAGGCCGAGGTCGCGCGCGTAGCCGAGCAGGTGGCGGACGTCGAGCGCGCGCTGGTGCTCGTAGAGGACGTCGTGGAGCTCCCAGAACTTGCCGTGGTCCGCGGCGAACTCCGCGGCCTCGGCGGCGGCTTGCGCATGCGGATGCTGCTCGAGCGGAAAGCTGCGAAAGACGACCCGCAGCTTATCGCCGTACTTCTTCTCCAGCTCTTTCACCGCCGCGTACGCAACGCCGCAATATGGGCATTCGAAATCGCCGTATTCAACCAGCGTCACGGGGGCATCCGCTGGGCCGCGGATGTGGTCCTCCGGTCCGACCGGGACCGCCAGCCGCGTCAGTCCGTCGTCTTCCATCGTCCGGCTACCGTTCGAAGCTCCAGCGGCGAATCGCTGCCGACACGGCCGTAAATTCCGCCGGACGCACGCGCTCGCGAAGAGCCTCCGGGGTCGTCGCCTCGCCTACGAGCACCGGGATCCGCACCAGCACCGCGCCGCGGTCCGTCGCCTCGGTGACGTAGTGGACGCTGGCGCCGGTCCACGGCACGCCCGCTCTCAGCGCGTCGCGGAGCGCATGTGCTCCGCGCAACGCCGGGATCACCGTGTAGTCCGGGGCGACGACCTCGTCGACTCCGGGGTCGAGCGGCAGAAACGACGGATGCAAGTTGATGGTCTCGGGGAAGCGCGCCAGAAACGCCGGCGGAAGCAGATGCATCCAGCCCAGGAGCAACACCAAATCCGGCTGCGTGCGCGCGACCGCTTCGATCAAACGCGCATCGTACTCCGCGCGCGACTCGCGCGTGCGGTTCCACACCACCGCGAGCGCATCGACGCCGTGCTCGCGCGCCGCATCGAGCGCTCCGGCGTGCGGATCGTTTGCGATGACCGCGGCAACGTCAAGCGGCAGTGCAGCGCGTCCGCCACCGCCGCGCGCGTTCGCCATCGTACCGGATCGTTCGAGGACGTTGCGCGCGTTCGTTCCTGCGCCCGACGCAAGGATCGTGGCCCGAAAGGGTCCGACGTCGTACGAGAGCTCTTCCACGACCGCCGCACCGGTGCGGCGTTCGTACATCGCGATGAGTGCTTCGCCGCCGACCGCCGGGATCAGCGCGAAGCGATAGCCTGTCTCTCGCAAGCCGCACAACGCGGCGGTCAGCAGCGCATCGCCGATCCCGCGACCGCGGTGCGCCTCGCCGACGCCGTACGGGCCGAAAATTCCGACGTCCTCGCGTTCGCGCCACGCGCGCAGCCAGCGAAACTTCAAACCGCGCGCGCCGAACGCCGCGAAGCCGGCGATCGTTCCGTCGCGTTCGCCGACCCATGCGCTCCCGGCGTTCGCCTCGAACGACCACCACGAACCGGGGAAATGAAAGTCGATCCACGCCGCGAGCCGGTCGTCGGGTCCGTCGATGCGGCGCAGCGTGTAGCCCGCGCTCGCCACGGCGTCGTGCGCGCGCGCGAGCGCGGCGACGCCGAACCGCTCGTCGTCGAGCGGCGCCAGCAAGTTGACGGGCATCGGGCTTCCGCCGAGCCGGCTACGCCGTGCGCGCCGGGCGCACGACGACGCGCGGCTCGCCGTCTTGCCGCGGCTGCACGAATCCCACGACGCGCGCGCCCGGCGCCGCCGCGAGCGCTTTGTCGACGCCGGTGATCGGCACGATCAGCGTGTAGCCGACGCCCATGTTCAGCGTGCGGTAGCGCTCCTCATGAGCGAGGTTGCCGCGCTTCACCAGCTCCGCCATGATCGGCGGCACCTGCCAGCGCGTCTGCTCGAACACCGCCATCGCGTGATCGGGCAGCGTGCGCGGCACGTTCTCGAGCAGCCCGCCGCCGGTGATGTGCGCCATCGACTTCACCTCGGCGACGTTGCGAATCGCGCGCACCGGCTCGAGATACGACGGATGCGGCGCGAGCAGCGCGTCACCGTACGTTCCCTCGCCGAACGGCGCGGTGTACTCGTCTTCGGCGATCAGCGCGCGCGCGAGCGTGTAGCCGTTCGTGTGCAAACCGACCGCCGGCAAACCGATGATCGCATCGCCCGGCTGGACGCGGTTCGGGTCCGGGACGTCGTCCAGATCCACGATTCCGACGATCGTTCCGGCGAGGTCGAAGTGATCGGGCCGGTACACGCCGGGCATCTCGGCCGTCTCGCCGCCGAGCAACGCGCACGCGTTCGCACGACACGCGCGGTGGACGCCGGCGACGACGAGCGCCGCGACCTCCGGGTCCAGCTTGCCGACAGCTAAGTAGTCGAGGAAGAACAGCGGGTCGGCGCCTGTGACCAAAATGTCGTTCACACAGTGGTTCACGAGGTCAGCGCCGACCGTGTCGTAGCGCCGCAGCGCCGCAGCGATCAGAATCTTCGTTCCGACCCCGTCGGTCGAGCCGACCAGTGCGCGCTTCGCGTCACCGGGGAGCCGGAACAGCCCGCTGAACCCGCCAAGCGAGCCGAGCTGATCCGGATGGGTCCAAGCGGCCGTCACGTCGCGGTACCGCTGTACGGCTTGGTTGCCCGCGGCGATGTCGACGCCGGCCCGGGTGTACGCGTCGCTCACAGGGCCGCAAGCGCAACGCGCATAATCGCAAACAGGTTGTCCATCACGGTCGGTTCGACCGCTTCTGTTCATCCGGAGGAATCCATGCAGGTCCACGTCTCGAACGACGCTGCGACGTCGGTCGCGACCGGCGCGCTCGTCGTCCCGGTCTTCGCGAACGCCGCCGTCGACGGTGTCGCTGCCGAGGTCGACAAGGTCCTCGGCGGCGAGATCGCCGGCGTGCTCGCGAACGGCGAGATCACCGGCAAGCCGAACGAGACGGCGCTGATCCACGCCGCCGGCGCGCCGTTCAAGCGTGTTCTCGTCGTTGGACTCGGCGAGCGCGAAAAGCTCACGCCCGCAGCGCTGGCCAAATATGCCGGAACCGCGGTTCGCTTCCTCGGTAAGCGCGGTGCGACGTCGCTGGCGCTCGCACTCCCGGCCGGGATCGACGGCGCGCTCGGCGCTTCGTTCGCCGCCGAAGGCGCGATCGCCGCGACGCTCGACACGACGCTGTACCGCACCGAACCCGACAAACCGGTCGTCACCGACGACGTCACGATCCTCGCCGGTTCGTACGACAAGAGCGCGATCGAAGCCGGCGCGAAGCGCGGCGCGATCCTCGGCGAAGCGGTGAACAACGCGCGCCGCATGGCGCT
>DASZGA010000159.1:0-1729 GCA_035939295.1 Candidatus Elarobacter sp.
GGGCTCGACGTCGTCGCGAAGGAAGCGATCCGCGAGTTCATCGCGCGGGTGAACCGCGAGCGCGGGACGACGTTTATCCTCACCACGCACGACCTCGCCGACGTCGAGCGGCTCTGCCGCCGGATCGTGCTGATCGACCGCGGCACGCTGGTCTACGACGGCGAGATCGAAGCGTTGCGCGACCGCTACGGAACGCACCGCACGCTGGTCATCACGCTGAACGAAGATCCGCCGCCGGCCGAGATCGCGATCGAGGGCGCCGAGGTCGAGTCGCGCGAGGGCGATGTCGTGCGCTTGCGCTTCGACCGCCGCGCCGTCGCCGCGGAAGATTTGATACGCCGCGTCGCCGACCGCTACTGCATCAGCGATCTTTCGCTCGAAGAGCCGGAGCTGGAAGACATCATCCGGCGCATCTACTTGGAAGGCTACAGCGAAGCGCCGCCGGACGAAGCGGCTACGGCACGCGTGTGATCAGCTGCTCGTGCGCGTTCACACCCAGGTTGCCGGGCGAGGACTGGTGGTCCGTCCCGTCGCTGTGATAGATCAGGACGAGCTGCGCGCCCGACGGGATCACGTTCGGGGACTGCACGACGAGGTCGCCGTTGCCGTCGCGGTCGGCGAAGAACGTGTCGGCGGCGCCGATGATGTCGACCGGCGTGAGGACGATCCCGCTGCGCCCGGCGAGCTGGCGAATGAACAAGCTGTACCGTCCGCCTGGGATCAGCTTGGTGAACGCGCCGTGGACGCGGATCCCGCCGTCGGGGGTCGGCGTGAGGTCGGCTTTCCCGCTCGCCGCGCGCCAGTCGGCGATCGACACCTTGAGCATCTCGCCGTGCGCGTTGTAGAGCTGGGCGCTCGGGCCGTCGGTCTCGGCCGGCGGGCGGAGCCCAGCATCGTGCGCGCCGCCCGCCGCTTCGGCGAGCTGCGCCGGTGCGGCCGAGTCGCGCACGAAGACCTGCGCGGGCTGCGCGGTCGTCGCGGCGGTAACGGGCTGAAACTGCGCGCTCACCAGCGCGATCATGACGGCGGCTGCTAGCATATGTCCATAGTACGATTCGCGCCCGCCCCGCGTTCCCTTCGCGAGATTCTGGCCCCGTACATGGCGTTCGCCGCGAAGGCGTTCTCGCGCGAAGCGACCTACCGGATGGAGGTCTTCACCAACGTCGGGTCGCTCCTCGTGCGGCTGTACTTGATGAAGGCGGTCTGGACCGCGCTGTACGCGCAGAACGCGGCGCCGGCCGGGGTCCCGCTTCACGCGATCTTGACCTACACCGTCGTCGCGCTGCTGATGTCGCTGGTGCTCGAGATCGACGGAACGCGCCAGATCCGCGAGAAGATCCGCGAAGGCACGATCGCGACCGACCTGATGAAGCCGATCAGCCTGCCGCTCTACTTCTTTAGCGACGGCCTCGGCATGACGATGCTGCACGCGGTCCTGATCGTCCCGGCGCTGGTCCTCTCGCTGGTGATCGTGCATATCGACGTCCCGGCGCCGCACGTCCTCGCCGCGTTCGCGCTGAGCTTCGTGCTCGGCTACGTGGTGAACTTCTTGCTGAACTTCCTAATGAACTGCGTGGCGTTCTGGACCCTCGAGACGTTCGCGGTGCAGCTCATGGTGCGATGGCTCAGCGACTTGATCGGCGGACAGATCGTCCCGCTGGTGTTCTTCCCCGGCGTCCTGCAGAAGATCGTTCTCGCGCTCCCGTTCGCGGCGATCTACTCGACGCCG
>DASZGA010000160.1:0-3015 GCA_035939295.1 Candidatus Elarobacter sp.
ACGGCAGATGAAGAAGGGCGCTTTCCTTTGGGCAGGCGCTCTTTTTTCTTTGCTGGTGCTGGTGTTTTCGCTGTCGGCCGTCCGCCGGGACCGCGTGCAGGCGGTGCGTCCCGCCGAGCCCACGACGGCGAGCGCGCCGAACGGCGCTGCGCTGCTGTACGTTCCGGGGCCGTTTCATACCGACTACGAGGTGACCGCGGAGATGTCGCTCCCGCGCCTCGCCGCGAACCGCTCGTGGTATTCGGTGTGGCTGATGCTGGTCGAGTTCAGGGAAGATCGCCCCGAGCCGCCGTTCATTCAAGGCGGATTGATGCGTTGGGAACGAAAGCATTTCGATTTGACCGCGTTCACGGCCGACGCGTCGCTCGAGCGGTCGCTGGTCTACGGCGATGTCGGCGACTTGAGGGAAGGCCGGCATCGCGTCACCTTGCGCGGCAACGCCTCCGTCGTCGACCTGATCGTCGACGGGAAGCGGCTGCGCCGGTTCGACCGGCGACGGCTGCTCGGCGACGCGCCGCGGGTCTACGTGCAGATCGGCGGCGAGCTCAACGCGCCCGGCGACACGCTCGACGCCACAGTGCGTTCGCTGACGGTGAAGCGCGATACCGACGCGCGGCCGCATCCGGAGACGATCGCATGCTGGCGCTACGACCGCGGGCTGCGTTTCGACAACGGGGCCGAGGGCGTCTTTCGCGCGACCGGGACGTTCGACGTGAACCGGCCGAGCGGCTATCGCAAGTGTCAGAACTTCGCGTCGTGGCAGTCGAAAGATCGCAGCAAAGAGCGCGCTAAAGATCGCGCATCGCGCTGAGCGCGGAGTCCAGCGTCGCGACGATCGGCGTGCGCCGCGTGAGCCCGGCGATGCTCAGCAGGCGGATCAGCCGCTGGTTGCGGGCCATGATGACCAGCTTTCCGTCGAGCGCGACCGCGCGCGCTTCGGCGCGGAACAGCTCGTCCATCACGGTCGAGTCGATGTACGTCAGCCGCGTGAGGTCGACGATCACGCGCGGGTTGTCGCGGACCCGCTGGAACGCGAATTGGACGTCGTTGCGCGTGGCGATGTCCTGCTCGCCGTCGAGCCGCACGATCGCCGGATCCGCGCGTTCGCTCACACCGTTCACCCCTAGCGCACGAGTTCGCCGCGGCACGACGGTTCCCCGCGTTTGCGGCTAGTCGCGGCGGAGCCGGCGCAGCGTCATGGTGCGCTCGAAACCGGCGCGCTGCGCCGAGTGCGCCGCGGGGCTGCCGTCGACCGCCTTCATCGCCGCGCGCGCGGCGCCGTGCAATGCGCCGAACGCGACGCGCTCGCGCAACAGGGCACGGTGAACGCCGCGCCCGCGAAACTGCGGCAGGACGGCGCCGGAGTAGAGGACCGCGACCTCGCCCGCGATCCCGACCGCGCCGGCCCCCGCCGGGACGCCGTCGACCTCCGCGACGAACAGCCGGCTTGCGGCGGCGGCCGACATCTCGGCCGACTTCAGCGACTCCGCGTCGGGCTCGTTCCCCTCGGCGAAGGCGCGCGTCACGAGCCGCACCCAGCCCGGGCGGCTGCCGGCCGGCCTGACGGTCACGTGGCCGGGAAGCTCTCCGGGGACCGCCGCCGATTCGAACATGCCGAACCGGATATCCGCTAGCTCATAACCGCGTGCGTCGAAGAGGGCGCGGTCACGGTCGACGACCTCCTGGCGAACCTCCAGGCGGACCGGCAGCTCGCGGCGGCCGTAGAACCCTTCGAGGACGCTCGCGTCGTCGTCGGTCAGGGGGCGGGTCGAGCCCACGGCGAGGGCCAGCTGGGTGTAGGTGCCGAGCGCGCACAGTGCGTAGCCCCCGGCGACCGCCACGGCGCCGTCCTCGGCGCTGCCGTCGTCGACGTTGCGGTTGCGCAGGTAGGCTGCCCAGAACGATGCCTCGGCCCGGTCGGCATTCATCGTTGACGCGGCGCTCCTCGCCGTGATATAACGTGCGTTGGCTCCAATGACCGCAGGTCGACCTCCGCGTCGATAATGTGCGCTCTCACGAACGCACGCCTGCCGAGGACGACCGAATCGAGGGAACCCTTCCTTTCTTTCGTGCGCCTCGCCCCGTCGGCGGAGGCGTTTTTGTTTCCCTCTCGGAGCACACGATGCCGACCGCGAAAAAAGAAGCGACGATCGAAGAACTCCGCGAGAAGATCGCGAGCGCGAAGAACCTGTTCTTCACGAACTACCAAGGCCTGACCGTTCAGGACATCTCGAAGCTCCGCAACGAGCTTCGCAAGGACGGCAGCACCTACGGCGTGGTGAAGAACACGCTCTTCAAGCGTGCGGCGAGCGACGACCTCGCCGCGCACCTCGACGCGATCCTCGCGGGCCCGACCGGCGTCGTCTTCGCCGGCGACGATCCCGTCGCACCGGCCAAAGCGATCAAGACGTTCTCGGACCAGACCAAACCGGTCGACGTCAAGGCGGCCTGGATCGACGGCAAGCTCGTCGACAAGGCCCAGGTCGCGGCGCTGGCCGCACTTCCCCCCAAGCAAGAGCTGTACGCGAAACTCGTCGGTACGCTCAGCGCCCCGCTGTACGGACTCGTCTACGTCCTCAGCGGCAACCAGAGCGGACTCGTCCGCGTCCTCAACGCGATCCGCGAGAAGAAGAGCGCGGATCAGCCCGCCGCTGCGTAGCAGGAGCACTCAGTCATCATGGCAGTCGCCGAACTCATCGATCAGATCGACAAACTTACCGTCCTCGAGCTGGCGGATCTCGTCAAGCAGCTCGAAGAGAAGTACGGCGTGAGCGCCGCCGCGCCGGTCGCGGCCGCCGCACCCGCCGCCGCCGCTGCCGCTCCGGCCGCGGAGAAGACCGACTTCGACGTGATCCTCGAAGAGGCCGGACCGGAGAAGATCAAGGTCATCAAGGCCGTCCGCGAAGTCACCTCGCTCGGGCTCACCGAAGCGAAGGCGTTCGTGGAGAGCGCGCCCAAGCCGGTCAAGGAAGGCGTCCCGAAAGACGAAGCCGAGGCCGTCGCCAAGAAGCTTCA
>DASZGA010000161.1:0-1602 GCA_035939295.1 Candidatus Elarobacter sp.
CGAGCGCTTGCGCGCCGAGCTCGCCGGCGGAGATCGCGATCAGCGAGCGGCCGAAGCTCGAGCGCACGAGGTTGCCGGCGAACCACAGCCCGACCGCGAGCAGCGCCCAGGCGAGGATCGCGTACGCGCGCTGGTCGAACGCGAAGCTGCCGATCGCAAACCCCGGGATGTCCTTGAACCCCGACGAGCCGCCGATGAACTCCCACTGGTTGAAAACGACGTTGATGACGATCCCCAGCGCCAGCGTCGCGAGCGCGAGCAGGTTCTCACGAAGGCGCAGCGCGACGAAGCTGAGCACGTAGGCTGCGAACGCCGCGGCGAGCGCGCCGGCAAGCGTGCCGAACCACGGTGAGACGTGCCACGGCATACCGAGCGTCTTGACCGCGAGCGCGGCCGACGTGTACGCACCGATCCCGAAGAACGCCGCCTGTCCCAGCGAGACCTGGCCGGCGTAGCCCATGAACAGGTTGAGCCCGATCGTCACCAGCGCGTAGAGCGCGATCAGCGTCAGCAGCCCGGTGTAGTACGAGGGCAGAAACCAAACGAGCGCGGTGACCAGCGCGAGCAGCACGAGCCCGATTCGGCCGTACAACGAGATCCTTTCCGGGGCGAGAGGAAAACGCGGTTCCCGTTCGGATTCTCACCGGCGCATGCCCCAACTCCTTGTCGCCGCACGTGACCGATAGCTACCTTCCGCCTCGGCCCGCGACCGCCGCGGACCTCGACGTGCTCGTGCGCCACCGCGTGCGGATGTTCGCCGACATGGGAGTCGCGAGCGACGACGGCTTTGCGGCACTGACCGCGGCGAGCCGGGCGTGGCTAGCCGGCGCGCTCGCTGATGAGCGATACGTCGGCTGGCTCGTTGCCCGCGCTGACGCGCCGGAAGAGATCGTCGCTGGCAGCGGGATGTTGCTGCTCGACTGGCCGCCGGGGATCCACGACGTCGCGACCACGCGCGGCTACATCTTGAACGTCTACACCGAGCCCGAGCACCGCGGCCACGGCCTCGCAACGCTCCTCACGCACGCGGCGGTCGGCGATGCGCGACGCCGCGGCATCCGTGTCGTCACCCTCCACGCCAGCGACGAAGGAGAGCCGATCTACGAACGCCTCGGCTTCACCCCAAACAACGAAATGCGGCTGTTGCTTTAAGAACCGAAAACGATTTTAAACGAATTTTGATGCAGTTGCTCACGCGACGGGCACCATGGACTTGACTTCATCGCGCTGCACGAACTATGATGCGGCTGTCTCCCGCGAAAGCGGGCTTGAGGGTTTCCGAGACGTCGGGACCCGGGGAAGAGGGGAGGCGCTGCCTCTCCTTTTTATCGTTCGAACTTGTAGAGCGCATCGGGTTCGCGCTCTTCGTTTTCACGACCATCGGTCAGCTTCAGCAGCGTGAAGCCTTGGGATTCATAGAACCCGATCGCGCCGGCGTTGCGCTGGAAGGTCCAGAGTTGTAGTTTCGCGTTTGCGTCGGTTGCTTTGCGCAAGAGTGCGGTGCCGATGCGGCGGCGCAGGTGGTCGGGGTGAACGTAGAGGTGGTCGAGCCAGCCGTCGCGGTAGGCGCAGAATCCGACCAGCGCTCCGTCACGTTCGGCC
>DASZGA010000162.1:0-10730 GCA_035939295.1 Candidatus Elarobacter sp.
CGCGCGGCCGAGCGCCCTGCCGCTGCGGCGCAGTGCGTCGCGTTCTTGGAGGAACCCGCGGAACGGGGCGAGGCCGGTGCCGGGGCCGATCATCACGATCGGGCGCGTCGGATCGTCGGGGAGGCAGAAGCCGCTCTTCGAGCTTTTCACGAACGCGTCGATCGTTTGATTCTCGGCGTGGCGGTCGAGGTACGTCGAGCAGACGCCTTCGAACGTGCCGAGTCCTGACCAGGCCGGCTCGCGGACGACGCCGGCGGTGATGCTGCAGCGGTCCGGCTCGGCGAGCGGCGAGGACGAGATCGAGTAGTAGCGCGGCGTCATCGGCGGAAGCATGTCGAGATACGCTTCGAACGGGAGCTCGCACGCGGGGTGCTCTTCGAGCAGATCGAGGACCGAGCGCCGTTTGCGCTTCACCTCGGTCATATACGCGTCCGAGTCGGCGTCTTCGGCCGCGAGCGCGAGGAGCTTCGGCTTGGTGAGGGGGCACTGCGTGTGCTCGGCCAGCGTCGCGATCTGCTTGCGCGTCGCCGTGTGCTGCAGCTCGACGTGGTGCGCGAGCAGTCGTTCGAGCGCGACCGGAGTGTCGACCGGGAGCGAGGCAGATCGCGACGACGTCGCGCGCAAGCGCACGTACGTGTCATCGGCGAAGCCGAAGCGGCGCAGCGCGCGCGCGACGAGCGCGGGCGGGTTCTCGGCGACGACGCCGAGGTGATCGCCGACGCCGTACGTCGTCCCCGGCGGGAGCTCGACCTCGAGATGCCGCGTCGAGCGCTCGCCGCCCGTTTGCAGCTCGCGGTTGACGAGTACCCGCATCGCGTCGGCGCCGTGCGCGGCGGCGAGCGGGTTGGCCTGCGGCCCCGCAACGACCTCGAGCTCGTAGCGCGGCCGCGCGTCGGACTCGGCACGCGCGTCGAACGTGACGCCGAGCTCCTTGGCGACATGCTGCCACAGCGACCAGCGCCACGCGCGCGCTTGCGCGTCGATGTCTTCCTGCGCATCACCCTCGCCGCGCGCGAACAGCCGCTCCGCGCCAAACTCCGCCAGCTTCTCATCGAGAAATCGCGGTACGGCTTGGTACGTCGACGCCCAGTTGCGGTTACCGCAGCCGAAGACGGTGTATTGCACGCCCGCGAGCGCATCCGGCGCCATCCCGTCCTGAAGCCACCGGTAGAAGCCGGCCGCGTTGTCGGGCGGCGCGCCGTTGTATGACGCGCACACGATGAGCACGCCGCCTTCGGTCGACAGCTTGCCTATGAAATCGTCGAGCCAACCGAGCGTCACGGCGAACCCTTGCGCCGACGCTGCGTCGGCGATGCTGCGCGCGATCTCTTCCGAAGTGCCGAGATTCGAGCCGAACAGCACCATGAGCGGCGTCCCGTGCGACGGGACTTGCGCTGGCGGCGCTGCAACCGGCGCCGGCGCGCCGTTGCTTTGCGCGGCAGCGCCGTTGCTCTGCGCGCGCGCCGGCGCGGCGGCGGCTGCGATCGCGTTTTTCTGCGCGCGCGGGCGGACTTTGATCTTCAGCCCTTCCGGCTTGAGCGTCAGCGTCTCCTTGACGCGCAGCACGTAGCGCTGGTGGTCGATCAGCCGGAAGCGCTGCAGGATCATCCCGATCACCAGCGTCGCTTCCTGCATCGCGAACTGCCGGCCGATGCACGCGCGCTGTCCGTTGCCGAACGGCTTGTACGCGTTGAGCGGCCGCGCGCGCTCGCGATCCGGCGCGAAGTTCTCCGGATCGAACGCCTCGGCGCGCTCGCCCCACACGCTGCGGTCGCGGTGGAGCGCCGGCAGCAACAGCATCACCTGCGCGCGCGCCTTGAGCAGGTACCGGCCGCCGATCACCTCGTCTTTGTACGGCAGCAGCCCGAACGCCGGCGCGGTCGGCCACAGCCGGAGCGCCTCTTTGAGGATCTGCTGCACGTAGGTCAGCGCGTTGACCTGTTTCATCGTCGGCTTGACCGAGAGGTCGGTGCCGAGAACGCGATCGACCTCGTCGTACGCGCGCGCCAGAACGTCGGGGTTGTTCAAGAGGTAGTAGGTCGCGAACGAGAGCAGCCCGCTGGTCGTCTCGTGCCCGGCGATCAGGAACGTGATGATCTGGTAGCGGATGTTCTCGTCGTCGAGCCGCTCGCCGGTCTTGCGGTCGACGCCGGTGAGCATGTAGTCGAGCAGGTCGGTCTTCTGCGTGTCGCCCGAGGCGGCGCGCTCTTCTTTGCGGTCGCGGATGATCCGGTCGACGACGCTGTTCAGGTACACCGCGTCGGCTTGGAGCCGCGCGGTGCGCGAGCGGTTGAAGACGTCCTCGAACGGGAGCCCGCGGACGCTCATCGAGATCTCGAGCGCGTCGACCATCGCGTCGACGAACGGATGGTTGTCCTCGCGGTAGAACGAGTTGAACCGGTAGCCGAACCCGCAGATCCCGATCGTGTCGAGCGTGAGCGCGGTCATGTCGTGGACGACGTCGACCTCGTCGTCGGGGTTGAGCCGCGCCCACTTGAGCATCAGCTGCTCGGCGACGTCGAGCATCATTGGGTGATACCCTTGCATCGCGCGGTCGCCGAAGTTCGGCAGCAGGATGTTGTGCGCTTTCGACCAGTTCGGTTCCGAGGTGTACGCGGTGAACAGCCCGTCGCCGGAGATCGTGCGCACGCGGTGCAGCGCGCCGCGCACCGACTTGTCGAAGCGCGACTCGTCGCTCAGCTCTTCGACCAGTGAGTATCCCGAAACGACCGTGATCGGCCGCCCCATGATGTCGAGCTGAAAGATCGGCCCGAGCTCGCGCGCCAGCTTGACCAGATCTTGGACCGGCGTCGTCCCCCCGACCGAGAAGGTGTTGCCGACGAACGGCTTTTTCGGCGGGTGCGGGATCGGCTCCAGCGAGCCGCCGGACGGCGCCGTCTCCGACTTCATGCCGCCAAACCGTACGCCCGTTCCAGAGCCTCGAGCTCGAGCGGGAGCATGTCGGTCAGCCGTTCGACGTTCGGCACGACGTTCGCGCCTGCGATCAAGCCGAAGTCCAGCCCGTCGACGTAGCCGTGCACGGTGATGTTGAGCGCCTGGCCGTGCACCGGAATCGACATCGGGTAGACGTGCTCGATCCGGGCGCCGGCGATGTAGATCGGTGCGCGCGAGAAGAACACGTTCGAGACGACGACGTTCATCGGCGGCGGGATGCGGTCGGCCATCCGCGAGCGCCCGTAGAACACCGCCAGCAGCTGCAGCAGCATCGGCGTTCCGAACGTCGGAACGTCGGCGAGATACGGCACGAGCGAGCGGAACGGGTTCGCGAGCTCTTTCGACGTCGCGGCGCCCGCGACGATCGCTTCCAAACGCGCCTTCGGGTCCTCGACGTCGGTCGCGAGCGGGACGACCATCCCGAAGACCTGGTTCTTCAGCTCGGCGTCACCCTTCTCGCGCGCCGAGATCGGAACGAACGCGGTCAGTGACTTCTTCGGCAGCGCCTCTTCCTCGCGCAAATACCGCCGCAGCATCCCGCTTGACAGTGCGAGCACGACGTCGTTCACCTTGCCGCCGGCTTTCGCTGCAACCGCCTTCACCCGCGCCATCGAAACGGTCACGCCGGCGAAGCTCCGTTCCGACGAGATCGCCGCGTTGAGCGGGGTCGACGGCGCCGAGAGCAGGTCGAGCGCCTTGAGCGAGTCGGGCTTGAACGCGTTCGCCACCGCCGTCGAGTACGCGTTCGCGATCTCGCCGAAGTTCGCGCCGACGCGCAGCGGCCACTCGACCTGATGGATCGCGGCATCCAGCAGCACCGACGCGAGATCGGTTCCGCCGCTGCGCGGCAGCTCGAGATCCTTGAGCTGCGAGCCTTGCAGCGGCGCGCGCCACAGCTCGGCGTACGCCGCGAACATCGACGAGGCAACGTCGCGGACGTCTTGCTTCTTCGACGTACCGGTGGGAGCGGCCGCAGGCGGCGGCGTCTCGTCGGCAACCGGCGCCGGCGAGGACTCGTAGATGATCTCGGTGAGCGCCGCGCCCGCGCCGCCGTCGATCAGCGCGTGGTGCATCTTCGAGTAGATCGCCGCCTCGTTGTCCGGCATCCCGTCGAAGACGTAGATCTCCCATAGCGGGCGCGCGCGGTTGAGCGTCTTCGCGTGCAGCCATCCCGCCAGCCGCTCCGCGGTCGCGCGGTCGTGCGGCGCCGGCAGCGCGCCGCGCATCACGTGCCGGTTGACGTCGAACTGCTCGTCTTCGATCCAGCTCGGCCGGTCGATGTCGAACGGCGTCTGCGCGAGCTTCCAGGTCAGCGACTTCGCAAGGTGGATGCGGCGCTCGATCCGCGCCTTGAAATCCTCGTAGAAGTCGCCGTCGTAGCCGTCGGGGAGCTTGACGATCGTCAGGCTCCCGACATGCATCGGGCACTCCGCCGTTTCGGCGAACAGAAAAGCCGAGTCCAGGACGGACAGCTTGCGGATCGTCTCGCTCATCGCGGCGCCCTTCGTTGCTACCGAGGAAGTCGTCCCACCTTGGCGGCGCCCGCGAGAATGCCCTTGATTTACTCGGCGGCGCGCCCGCCGCCGGCGCCCGATTCCGGGCCGATCCAGACCGTCTGGATGTTGACGAACTCGCGGATCCCGAACTCGGAGAGCTCGCGCCCGATCCCGCTCTTCTTCACCCCGCCGAACGGCAGCCGCGGATCGGAAGCCGTCATCCCGTTGATGAAGCAGTTGCCCGACCGCAGGTCGGCGGCGAGCTCCTCCGCGCGCGCGATGTCGCGCGTCCAGAGGTTGCCGCCGAGTCCGTAGCGCGAGTCGTTGGCGAGCTCGACCGCGTGCGCGGCGTCGCGCGCGCGCATCATCGCCGCCGCCGGCCCGAACGTCTCTTCAGCGGCCATTCGCATCCCCGGCCGCACCTCGCCGACGACGGTCGGCGCGTAGTACGCGCCGGGACGGTCGAGCGGCTCGCCGCCGAGGAGCAGCTTCGCGCCGGCCGCGACGGTATCGCGCACTTGTTCGGCCAGCGAGTCGCGCAGGTCGGTGCGCGCGAGCGGCCCGATCTGCGTCGCGCGGTCCATCGGATCGCCGACCTTGAGCGCGCGCGCCTTCTCGACGAACAGCGCGACGTAGCGGTCGTAGACCGACTCTTCGATGATGAAACGCTTCGCGGCGATGCAGCTCTGACCGGTGTTCTGAAAGCGCGACTTCACGCCGACTTCGGCGGCTTTCTCCAAGTCGGCGTCGGCGAGTACGATGAAGTAGTCGGAGCCGCCCAGCTCCATCACCGTCTTTTTGATCGCTTTGCCGGCCGAGGTGCCGACCGACGAGCCGGCGGCTTCGCTGCCGGTGATCGTCACCGCCGCAACGCGCTCGTCGAGCACGATCGGATCCATCTCCTTACTGGGGACGAGCAGCGTCGCGAACGAGCCTTTCGGGAGCCCGCTCGCGCGGAAGATCTCTTCGACCATGAGCGCGACGCCGGTGACGTTCGCGGCGTGCTTCAGTACGACGACGTTGCCGGCCATCAGCGCGGGCGCCGCGGCGCGGAAGACCTGCCAGTACGGGAAGTTCCACGGCATGATCGCCAGCAGCACGCCGAGCGGGCGGAACGCGACGTAGCTGCGCGTCGCGCTCGAGGGATGATCTTCGCCGGCGAGCAGCTTCTCCGCGTTCTGCGCGAACCAGTCGCAGCAGACCGCGCACTTCTCGACCTCGGCCTCCGCCTCGGCGACCGGCTTCCCCATCTCCTTCGTCGCAAGCTCGGCGAGCTCGCGCTTGTGCTCGCGCAGGTAGCGCGCCGCGCCGTGCAGCTTCTCCGCCCGCTCGGCGAACGGCGTCTTCCGCCACCGTTTCGCCGCCTCGGCGGCGGCGTCGAGCCGCGCGCCGATAGCAGCCTTGTCGTGCGCGGTGTACTGCGCCAGCGTCTCACCCGTGGCGGGATTCAGCGTCTCGATGGACCCCGCGTGTTCGGCCGTCGTGCTCATGGTAGGCTCAGCGTTCCCATCCAAGGTGCCGCTTACCGCGGGACGCCGGCGACGATCCACAGAACAGACGCCTACCCGACGGAGGGCCGACTTGACGGTTGACTACAACCTCTGGAACGCGATCGTCTCCAGCGTGACGCTGCTGGTCGTCACCGGCGCCGCGATCGCCGCGCTGCGGCAGATCAGGCAATTGCGCGCACAGACAACGCTAGCCGGGTTGCTCAAGGTGCTCGACGACTGGCGCGATCCGGAGTTCCAGGCCATCATGCGCTACGTGCGCACGGACCTTCAGGAAAAGATCCGCGATCCCGAGTTTCTCGCCGAGCTCGACCACCCGGTCGACATGGTGCGGCATCCGGAGATTCAGATCTGTTCGTGGTACGAGCAAATCGGATCGTACATGAAGCACGGGCTCTTGGATGAAGGTATCATGCTCGACGTCTCCGCATCGTCGTGCAACGCGACGTGGAACGAGCTCGAGCCGGTGATCATGCGGATGCGACAAACGCGCGGCGACGCGCTGTACGAAAACTTCGAGTACATGGCCGCGCGCGGCGTCCTCTTCCAGCGCGCGCATCCGAACGGATGCTATCCGCGCACCACCCCGCGCCTCGCCGACCTCGGCGGCACCACGGTTTTCGGCATTGCGGCGACGCGAGGCGCGCGTGCTGCGGCGACGGCCGGACCATCCGCAACGGAAGCACCGTCGCCTTCGCCCGACACGGCCTGAGCCGCGGCGGCGCGCGGGCGCAGCGCCGACGTGTGTTCTTTATGGCACGGCGGGCAAAGCGTCTCTAGATTGTCGAGATGGTGCGCGCAGTCGAGCGCGTGATGCTTCCCGCGGCACGGCACGATGTGGTTGACCTCGAGCCGCGCGGTGCGCTTCAGCTCGCGCCACGCGCGCATCGCGGCGAGGTACGCTTTGCGCGTTTTGTGCGCCGACTGCACCGGGCGTTTCGGCGCGCGCGTACCGCAGCGCCGGCAGTGATAGCGGTCGCGGCGCTTCGCCGTTTGGCGGGCGACCGGCCACCAGTGGTTCTCCCAGAACTTTTCGCCGCAGCGGTCGCTGCACCACGTTCGCCTGCGCGGCGGCAGCTCGCCGCCGCACCAGGCGCAGGCGCCGTCGGCGAGCGGCGGCGCGAGCGAACAGACCGCGAGCAATTGATCGCGTTTCGTCGCTTTGGGCGCGCCGTTCACGGGGCCGGGCGGCGGGCGCAGACTTCGAGCCGCGTTCCGAGGGGGTCGGTGAAGAACACCGCCGGATAGGACGGGTCGCCGCGCTCGATCTCGCGCGCGCCGAACCCGGGAAGCAGTCGTGCCCACTCGTCCAGCTCGTCTTCGGGAACGGCGAAGGCGACACGGCTCTTGGCGGGCTGCGCGTCCGGCTCTTCGATCACGCCGAAGAACAAGCGCGCCCGCCCGGGAACCTTTTCCTCGTAGTACTCGACCGCGTTGTAGTCGTCCGGCGTTGCGTCTTCCCACGACGATCCGCCGAACCCGACCTTCGCGTAGCGCTTCTCGGTCAGCCCGAGTCGCTGCGCGAACGCATCGTAGAACCGCTCGACCGCGCCGAGCGCGGGGACGCGCATGTCGACGTGGTCGATCCCGAGCGCCGCCATCAGCGGAGCGCCGGCTGCGCGGCGCCGTCCGCGAGCAGCGCCGGCGACGCTTCGCCGGCGAGGAACACGCCGAGCTGCGCAACCGAGAACTGCATCCCGGTCCAGAACCGGCCGAACTCGCCGAACCGTGCCGACGCTTCGTCGAACCGCATCGCGTAGACGAGCTTCTTGAACACCAGCGGCTCGTCGGCGTACAAGTCGACGCCCCACTCCCAGTCGTCGAACCCGATCGAGCCCGAGATTACCTGCGTGACGTGGCCGTGGAACGAGCGCCCGATCTTGCCGTGCTCGAGCATCATCTTCGCGCGCTCCTCGTACGGCGTCGCGTACCAGTTGTCGTTTCCGTCGCGCTTCTTGTTCATCGGGTAGAAGCAGACGTAGCGGCGCTGCGGGATTCGCGCCCACAAGCGCGCGGCGTTGCGCGCATCGCGCGCCGCGGCGTCGAGCATCGCGTCGAACGCTTCGTTCCACGGATCGGAATGCGGCTTGAGCCCGCGGTCGCGCAGCTCGGCGTGGATCTTCGCGGTATCTGCATAGAGGCCGAGCTCCAAGATCGAGACGTACGACTCCATCGGCTCGAGGTAGTCGCGCAGGGCGAGCTTGTCGACGCGCGCCTGCACTTCGCCGAGCGCGTCGAACGAGCGCGCGTAGTGCGTGAGCATCAGCTCGCCCTTGTGACCGAGGAGCTGTGCGAGGCCGACATCGGCGTCCGGATCGCACGCAAGCGACGTGAAGAGATCCAGCGCCTCGCGCTCGACGGCGGCTTTGCGCTCGGCGCCGAGCGCGTCCCAGCGCCTGCGGTCGAAGCGGAACATCCGGTGCAGGATCGCCCAGCCGTCCAAAGATTCAGGAACGTTCGAGTTTCTCACGTGCTGTCTACAATTTCCTAACGGGTGCCGACTTCGGCAACGAGCGAGGCCGGCCGCTCGCGGTACTTCGCCCAGAGCTGCGGCATGTGGGCGATGTCGCTGACGAGCCGCGCGTAGGTCGCGTTCACCGGCGCGGGAACGCCGGCCTCGCGCGCCGCCCGCGCGACCGCTCCGTTCAACACCTCGACCTCGGTGCGATGTTTCGCGCCGCGCAGGTCGAGCAGCAGCGAGGGCGGCTTCGTCCCGCGCCCGCCGGCGATCCGCGAGGCGAGCGCGGCGCGCGCGACCGGGCTGGGAAGCGAGGCGATCCCCTGCAGCGCGCGGACGGGATAGCGCGGAAGATCGATCGACGCGATCCCGAGCGCCTTCATCGTCGCGCGGACCTCGCGGATCGCCAGGATCTCGAGCCGGAACACTTGCTGGTAGTGGACGAGCCGGTCCGGAAGCACGTCGAGGATCGCGCACGCCGCGTTCGCGACGACGTTCAGCGCGAGCTTCGACCACTTGAGCGAACGGTAGTCGTTGACCGCGCGCGTCGGAAGCCCCGTCGCGCCGAACGCCGCGAGGAGCCAGTTGTGCGCGCTCGACGAGCCGACCGGCGCGAACGCGATCCCGCCGCCCTTCGCCGCGACGCCTTTCCCGCTCGCGTCGACGTCGACCGGGACGGTGAGCGCCGCCGCGACGACGTTGTCGGCGCCGAACGCTTCGGCGAGCATCTCTTCGTTGCCGACACCGTTCTGCGGGGTGACGATCGTGGTCGCCGACGGATCGCGCAGCGCGCGGCGCAGCGTCTCGATCGCGCTCGGCGTGTCGTACGCCTTGACGGTGACCAGCGCGAGATCCGCCTCCACCGGCTGCACGTCCTCGAGCGCGCGCGGCGCGTAGACGACCTCGTTCCCGATCCCGCGCAGCAGCTCGCCGAGATACGTTCCGACCGCCCCTTCTCCGACCACGTAGACGCGCACGATCGAGATTCTTAGCGGCCGGTGCTGCCGAAGCCGCCTTCGCCGCGCGCGCTTGCGCCGAGCGCAGCGGTCTCGCGGAACGCGGCCTGCACGACCGGCGCGACGACGAGCTGTGCGATCCGGTCGCCGCGCCGCACGACGAACGGCTCGCTGCCGTGGTTCACCAGCAGCACGCCGACGGGACCGCGGTAGTCGCTGTCGATCGTGCCGGGCGTGTTCAGCAGCGTGACCCCGTGCTTCATCGCGAGGCCGCTGCGCGGGCGCACCTGCACTTCGAACCCCGCGGGGACTTCGAGCGCGAAGCCGGTCGGAATCAGCGTCCGCCCGCCGGGAACGAGGACGATCTCGGTTGCCACAGCGGCGACGACGTCGGCTCCGGCGGAGCCGGCCGTCATGTACGCCGGCAGCGGAAGCCCTTCGCCTTCGGGAAGCCGCACGACCGCGACGGCCGGCGTCACTTGGCGAGCAAGCCTTCCAGCTCGGCGCGGAAGCTCGCGACGTCGCGGAAATCGCGGTACACGCTCGCGAAGCGAACGTAGGCGACCTCGTCGACCTTCTTGAGCGCTTCCATCAGCTTCTCGCCGATCAGCTTTCCGGCGACTTCGCTCTCGCCGCGCGCGAACAGCTCGCGCTCGATGCTCGCGACGACCTCTTCCATCTGCGCTTCGGAGACGGGCCGCTTCTCGCAGGCACGGCGCAGGCCGGCCAGGACCTTGTCGCGGTTGTACTGTTCGCGGCGGCCGTCTTTCTTGACGACGAACAGGCGTGGGGCTTCCATCCGCTCGTACGTGGTAAAGCGGTGCTTGCAGCCGAGACACTCACGCCGCCGTCGGACGGAGTTGTCGTCGTCGCGCGAGTCGACGACCCGGGTCTCGTTCTTGCGACAGTGCGGACAGAGCAGGTCTAGTAGGTCCTCTCCGGAGTCTGCACCCCTACATGTTGTGGGTGCCCGTTCAGTATAGCCGGAGTCGGCCTGAAAGCGAAACGAGGACCGCGTCCCCGACGCGGCCCCCTGAATCGAGCCGCTAGGTCGCGGCTCCTATCTTGAACATCTTCGTCCCGCAGACCGGGCACTTGCCTTCGGTCGCGGGGCGGCCGTTCTTCATCGTGATCTGCTGGGCGTCTTTGATCTCGCGCTTGGTCTTGCACTTGACGCAGTAGGCTTCGGCTGCCATGGTCGCTCGCTCTCTCCTCGGTTCGGACCGGCCCGCGTGAGCGGGCAGGGATCGGACGGCCCGTTACGGTGGGGGCCGCGGGAATCCTTGGAGGTGCCCGCCCCCTTGCCGCCGAGGCCGGCCGGCGTGAACGGCAAGCGTGCAAGTTCAACGCGTTGCCG
>DASZGA010000163.1:0-17042 GCA_035939295.1 Candidatus Elarobacter sp.
GCGGCGTCGGAGGTGATGTTCACGATCGTCCCGCCTCCGCCGGCGCGCATGATCGGGAGCGCGTGCTGGATCAGGTGCAGCGGCGCGTAGACGTTGGTCGTGAAGATGCGGTCGAACGTCGAGGGCGAAAGCTGGTCGAGCGCCGGAAGCGGAGAGCGGCCGATCGTCGAGGCGTTGTTGACGACGAGGTCGATCCGGCCGAAGTGCCGTTCCGCCGCTTCGACGAGCCGGTGCACGTGCGAGCCGTCGGCGACGTCGCCGGCGACCGCGACGACCGGGACGAGCGGCGAGAGCTCGCGCTCCACCTCGGCCAGCGCGCCGGCACCGCGCGCGTCGATGACCAGCGAGATCCCTGCGCGCGCGAGCTCGTGCGCAATTGCGCGGCCGAGCCCTTTCGAAGCGCCGGTGACGATCGCGACGTGCGAGCGTTCGAACCAGGTGTAGTCTTCCATGCGCCGAGCGTACCGCGCGCACGGTACTCCCCGCGACGCTCGAACGAACCGTGCCGCACCTGTCCGAATGGACAGGTGTCAACGAAGGCGCGCTCAGCGCCGGACGTTAGCGAACGGTGCTAGGCGTCGTCGTCGACGGGGCTGATCGTGACGATCTGGTCGACGTTGATCTCCACGGTATGGACGAGGCGCTCGCCGCGCGCCGTTCGCAGCGTCACCAGACGCGCGCGGCCTGAGGCGGCGAGCCCGTGTTCGATCGCGCGGTAGCCGTCCTCGTTCGTCGTCAGACGGTGGCCGTCGCTGAGGAAGACGTCGAAACGCTTCATGCTTGCCTGCTTCCGTCAGGCGAGGCCGCGCGCCTTCGCGATCGCGACGGCCTGGGCCCGATTGCTCGCGCCGAGCCGCGCCAGGATCTCGCCGACGTGGAACTTCACGGTGCGCTCCGTGATCCCGAGCCGGTCGCCGATCGCGCGGTTCGAAAGCCCGCCGGCGAGGAGTCCGAGGATCTCGCGCTCGCGCTCGGTGAGCCGGTCGCGCCGCGGCTGCCGCACCGCGCGCGCGAGCTGCGCGCCGATCTCGGCCGGGATGAGCGTCCGGCCTTCGGCGACCGCGCGGATCACCGCGACCAGCTCGTCGCTCGAGGTTCCTTTCAGCACGTACGAATCCGCGCCGCGCTCGAACGCGCTCGCGACGCGCTCTTCGCCGGCGTAGGCGCTGAAGACGACGATGCGCGTCGCCGGCGAGGCGGCTTTGATTCCCGCGATCGCGTCGAGGCCGCTGCGGCCGCCGAGCTCCAAGTCGAGGATCATCACATCCGGATGCTGCGCACCCGCGAGCGCGACGGCGTCCTCGGCGCTCGCGCCCGTGCCGGCGATCTCGATCTCCGGGTCGGCGCGCAGGTTCGCGACGACGCCGTCGGTGACGATCGGATGATCGTCGACGATCGCAACGCGAATCACGCGTGCCGCCGATGCACGAACGCCTCGACGATCATCGACGCACCTGCGGCACGACCGCTTCGATCAGCGTCCCTTCGCCGGGTGCCGAAACGACGCGCAGCGTGCCGCCTGCGACGCGTGCGCGCTCTTCCATCCCGACAAGGCCGTAGCGATCGTCATCGCGCGTCGCCGGGTCGAACCCCGCGCCGTCGTCGCGCACGCGCAGCACGACGCTCGCGTCCTCGCTGCTCAGCTCGATCTCGATGCGCGAAGCGTTCGCGTGCAGACGCGCGTTCGCCAGCGCTTCGGAAGCGATGCGGAAGAGCTCGCCTTCGATCTCGTACGGCAGCGCCGCCGCGCCGCGCTGGTGCAGCGTGACGCGCATCCCCGTGTCGGAGCTGAGGCGGCGCGCAAGCGAGGCGAGCGCCGTCGCGAGCGCGCGGCCGGCGAGCGGGTCGGAGCGCAGCGTGAGCACCGATGCGCGCGCCTGCGCCATCGACGTGCGCGCGACGTCGAGCGCGGTTGCGATCCGTGCCGCCGCCGGCGAGTCGCGCGGGACGTCGCGCGCGGCGCTCTCGAGCTGCAACGCGATCGCCGTCAGATCTTGCGCGAGCGTGTCGTGGATCTCGCGCGCGAGCCGCGTGCGCTCGGCGGAGCGCGCGGCGCTGGCCTCTTCCTCCGCCAGCCGTGCGCGTTCGACCGCAAGTCCGAGCTGCGCGCCGGTGACCGAGAGCAAACGCAGGTCGTCGTCGGAGAGCTTCGCCGGGAGACGCGGACAGACGTTCATGATCCCCAAGTGCCGCTCGCCGAAGCGCAGCACCACGGACGCATGCGACTGCAGTCCGAGCGTCATCGCGGAGCCGCCTTCTTCGGCGCCGCGGCGCAAGCGCGAGCAGGCGATGATGTCGACGTTCTTCGAGTCGAAGTCGCCGTCGGTGAACGACTCCATGCACCAGCACGGATCGCCCGTCATCTGCACCGGCGCGCGCAAGTACGGCGGCAGCTGATGCGCGGCGGCGAGATAGAAGCGGTCGGTTTCCGGATCGACGAGCCAGATCCAGCCCGTCGCCAAGTCGAGCGCGCGTACGATCTCGCGCAGCGCCGCTTCGAGCGCGCTCTCGGCGTCGGTCGCGGTCAGCGCGCTCGCGATCGCATCGAACAGCGCGACGTCACGTTCGGCCACCCCGGCGGGTTCCGCGCGGCGTCCCGCGTTTCCGCGTCAGTGCGCGCGGCGGCGGCCCAGGACTTGTTCCGGCGGCAGCGGATCGGGTGCGCTCAGCGTGATCCCCATGATCGCCGTCCCGCCGCGGGCGGTCGCGGGGATCGGGTCCGGGATCGACCGTACCGGCGTCGCGTTCCCGTTTGCATCGGCGGCGAAGACGTCGATGCGCTCACGCGTCGTCGTCGCGCCCATCCACGGTTCAATCGCGGCGTACAGCTCGCCGCCGCGATCGACCGCGAGCGCCACGACGTCGGAGTCGGGAAACGGGCCGATGGTCCGCGACGGCGATGACGACCACGTGTAGGCGTAGATCCAAGCCGTCATGGTGTTTGCCGCCGGGTTGGGGATCTTGAAGGCGACGTAGACCGTTCCGTCCGGTGCTACCGCGATCGGGCCGAAATCGCCGCCGGCCGGAGCAGGTATCGATCGAATCGGTACCGCTCCATCGACCGGTCCGGCTGCGTACTCGAGAATCTGCGTCGTATTACTTGCCGTCACCCCGTTGAGGAAGATGTTCCCGGACCAATCGGTGTCGATCCCGTTTTTCGGTGCGGAGTAAGCGGTTGAGACGCTTATGTTCGCGATCCACGTGCCGTTTCTCTCGAATCGCTCGAGTTTCTCGCCGTCATTCGTGCTTACCAGGATGTCGAGCTCGCCGTAGCGTCCTGCGGCGACTCCAAAACCGTTTCTGGCATTGTGGCAGTCCGCGACCGTCGAGGTGACGGGCGCGAACGAGGTGAAAATGACCAGGTTGCACCCATAGTTGTTGCGCCCAAAGCTGTTCTGCAGCACGTACACCGGTCCGTCGCCCGCGGCCGCGATCGCCGAGTTGCCCGACTCGTCGTGACCCGGGTACGGCTGGCGGAAATACGCACCGGACGTCAAGCGGTTCGGAACGGTGCTTCCGTTCGCGGCCGCCGGAAACGCGTCGATCTCGTCGACGCTCATGACGTACAACGTCCCCGTCGGCGGCGCGCTGACGGTGACGTTGAGCTGCGCGGATTCGGCTCCGTCGTGGTCGCTGAACGTGATCGTCGCCGTTCCGGCACCGACCGGCGTGATGTAGTAAGTCGCGTTGTACGCGTTCGGCGCGACGAATTGCGCGAGCTGATACGGCGGTGAGACGAGCGCGACCAGCGGATCGGATGTGACGGCGCTCTTGCGCGAGTCGTCTTTCCACGTCGTCTTCACGACTTGCTTCGCGTCCCACCCGGTTCGGGTGAACGATAGCGACGGCGTGCTCAAAAGGACGGCGCCGGTCACCGCGGCGCTGCCGGCACCGGCGGGTTTTCCCGGCGGTCCGGACGCGATCGCGCTGCCGTTTCCGGCCGGCGGCAATGCGTTGCGCGATCCTCCGCCACCGCACCCGGCGAACGCGACGAACACCACAACCCAGAGCAGACGCCGCATCGAGATACCTCCGCTCGTCCGCTAGATCGGCTCGGGCGGCGCGGCGTCTTGGAAGATCGCCATGGCCTTGATCGCCGCGCCGCCGGGCGATGGGATGATCCGGAGCGGCGGCGGCTTTCCCGAGGCGTTCGCGGGGAAGACGCGGACGCCGGCGCCGGAACCGTCCAGGGCCTGCATGGCGACGTAGAGCTCCCCGAGATCGTCGCACGCGAGCGCGGTGATGTCGTTATAGATCCACGGACCTTGCGAGCGCGACGGCGTGGTCGCTCCCGGAAGGACCGTATCGATGTACTCCGGTTCCGGTGCGCTCCCCGCGGCGGTCAGCCGCCGCATGACGTGCAGCGTCCCGTCGGGCGCAGCGGCGATCGGGCCGATCTGATAGCCGGCCGCGAACGTTATCGTTCGCAGCGGCGCCGCGCCGTCGGAGACGTTCGGCGCGAACTCGTCGACACGGTTGGACCCGGTGACGACGTAGAGGTCGCCGGCGGCGTCGGTCGCGATCCCGGGGCGGAACATCGCCGGCGGCGTGAACGTCGAGACCAGCGTGCTGCCGAGGAACCGCCGAACGACGCGACAGCAACCGACGTCGACGACGACGTCCATCTGTCCGTTCGCGCCGCGCGCGATCGCCTCGCCGGTCGGGCTCTGGCATGCGAAGGTATTGAGCACGCCGCTCGTTCCGGCGGCCGTCGCGCTTTCGACGATCACGTTGCAGCGCGCGCTCAGCGGCGAAGTGCCGGCGTCCTGGACCACCCATAGTTCGCCCGTCGCGGCAGTCGCGATCGCTTCGACCGCTTCGGAGTTGCGCCCGGTGAACCCGGTGATCGTGCGCTCCGGCGCCGTCGGTCCGTTCGCGCCGAGCGGATACGCGCCGATCACGTTGTTGCTCGCGAGATAGAGCGTTCCGGCCGGCGTCGCGGAAACGGTCACCGTGAGTTGCGCGGAGTCACGGCCGCGATGGTCGCTGAAGGTGATCGTTGCGCTGCCGGGGCCGACCGGCGTGATCCAGTACGAAGCTGTAAACCTATTGGGCGCCGTCCACTCCGCCAACTGGAACGGCGGCGTAACGACGGCAACCGACGTGTCCGAGCTCACGGCCGATTTGCGCGAGCCGTCGCGCCAGGTCGTGGTGACGATCTTCGTCGCATGCCAGCCCGTGCTCGTGAACGTCAACGAATCGCTGCTGAGCTGGACGCGCGAGCGTTCGGTGGTGCGCGAGGCCGACGATCCGTCGAGCGCTGCACCGCCGGGGCCGGATGCAGGCGGCATGACGCTTCGGCCGGTTCCGCCGCACCCGGCCAACGCAAAGAGCACCACAAGCGAGAGCAGACGCCGCATCGAGACACCTCCGCTCGTTCTATCTCCCCGCCGACTCGGCCGGTCCCCCGTGGCGAACGGCCCATCGCGGCTGGGGCTTTGGTGCGGGCGGGAAGGAGGTTTTGAGCAAGCGGGCACCCGGATATAGGTTGCTCATGGAGACCCATGCGCTCGAATACGCCTTCGTTCGCTCGACGGAGGCTGCCGCGATCGCCGCGGGCCGGCTTGTCGGTCTGGGCGACAAGAACGCCGTCGACGGCGCGGCGGTCGAGGCGATGCGAAGCACGCTGAGCACGGCGACCCTGCACGGTATCGTCGTCATCGGCGAAGGCGAGAAAGACGAAGCGCCGATGCTCTACCACGGCGAGGAGATCGGGACCGGGGACGGCCCCGAGCTGGACGTCGCTGTCGACCCGATCGACGGCACGACGCTGGCCTCGCGCGGCGGTCCGGGCTCGATCTCGGTGATCGCCGCCGCACCGCGCGGCGCCCTCTTCCGCACCCGCGTGCCGTACATGGACAAGCTCGTCACCGGGCCGGCGGGGCGCGGCGTCGTCTCGATCGACGTTCCGCTCGAAGAGAACCTGCGCGCGTTGGCGCGCGCGAAAGGGCGCGAAGTCTCCGACCTCACCGTGGCGCTGCTCGACCGTCCGCGCAACGAGCACCTGATGAAACAGGTCCGCGCGGCCGGTGCGCGCGTGCGCGTCTTCGGCGACGGCGACGTGTCGAACGCGGTCTACGCGATCCTCGAAGAGCGCGCGAACGTCGACGTGCTGGCGGGCATCGGCGGCTCGCCGGAAGGCGTGATCGCGGCCTGCGCGGCGCGCGCGCTCGGCGGCGAGATGCAAGGGCGGCTGTGGCCGCGCGACGAGGCGGACGAAGCGATCGCGTTCGCCGAAGGACACGACGTGCGCAAGACGCTCACGCTCGACGATCTGTGCGCGAGCGAGGACGCGATCTTCGCGGCGACCGGCGTGACCGACGGGGAGTTTCTCGACGGCGTGCGCTACCGGCGCGGCTCCGCGTTCACGCAGTCGATCGTGATCTCGACCTACACCCGCTCCGTGCGCACGATCGACGCGCGCCATCAGCTGCGCCCGCGCGATCTCAAGCTCGGTTCGATCCCGCCGACGCGTTCGACCGCCGGCTGACGGCGCACGGCTCTTTTCGAACGAAGAGCTCCGAGGCTTGCGCTTCGGAGCTCTTCTCGTTCAGACGGCGCTGTTGTCAGCGCTCAGTCGCGGTCGTGGCGGTGGCGGCGGCGGTCGTCGCGGTCGCGGCGGCGGTTGCCGTTGTTCCAGTTCCCGTTGTTCCAGTTCGGATTGTTGTTGGCGTTGTACCAGGTTCCGTTGTTCGGATTGTACCAGCTGCCGTTGTTCGGATTGTATCTGCCGTTGTTGGTGTTGTACCACGTCCCGTTGTTGGTGTTGTACCACGTCCCGTTGTTGTTGTTGTGCCAGCGGCCGTTGTTGGCGGCGCCGTTGTAGGTGTGGTGATGATGGCGTTTGTGGTCGTCGCGGTCGGCGAGTGCGGCCGTTGCCGTCGAAACGACCATGCCGGCGGCGAGCGCCGCCAAGATGAACCGTTTGAGCATCGCGTCCTCCGAGATGATTGCGATCGAATGAATGAAGAGAGGATGGGAACGACGATACCCTCAAAACGCGCGAGCTTCCTCGCGCGTTCCCGGCCGGCGGACGCTCGCTACGTCGCCTCCTCGCCCTCTTCCAGCCCGAGCGCGCTGATCGCGGAGCTGAGGTTGGTGAACACGTCCATCTTCTCGCCGACGCTGGCGATCCCGAAGAGCTTGGCGAGATGACCGCCCGGGGCGATGACGACGGCGACCGGGCTCGGCCGCCGGCGCCGCTTGAACAGCAGCATCTCGGAGAGGAAGACCGAGTCGACCCCGACGGCGTCGAGCAAGTCGACGAGAACGGGGACGTCTTTCGGGGCCTGCTCGAACGTCTCGCGGATCTCGGGATAGCGCCCGATGTCGAGGTATCCCTCGAACCGGATCAAGTGGTAGCTAGCCGACATGGTGCATCAATGCCTTACCTCGCCGGCTCCCATTCATGTACGATACCGCACATACCAGCAAGGCTCCCACTCGTCTGCTAACCGAGGAGAGATTCGCCTCCTGAGGAAGCAGCCGTTCGTTCCGGAGGCTAGGAGGCTCTCAGCGTGATTGAGATCGATCGCCGGCGTTTCCTCAGCGGTGCCGGCGCGGCGATGGGAGCGGCAGCGCTTCCGCTGCGCGCGGCCGCCGACTCGGTGCAGCTCCCGTTCGCGAACGGCGAACGGCAGGTGCTGGCGTTTCCGCAGAAGCGGCCTTTGCTCGTGCTGACGCCGCGGCCGCCGCAGCTCGAGACGCCGTTCGCGGTGTTCGACGACGGCGTGTACACGCCGAACGACGCGTTCTTCGTGCGCTGGCATCTCGCGAACATACCGCAAGAGGTCGATGCGACGGCGCACCGGATCGCCGTTACCGGCGAAGTGAACACACCGCTTTCGCTCTCGCTCGACGATCTCGGGAAGATGCCGGCGGTCGAGATCGCGGCGGTGAACCAGTGTTCGGGGAACGGGCGCGGCTTGTCGTCGCCGCGCGTGCCGGGCGGTCAGTGGAACAACGGCGCGATGGGGAACGCGCTGTGGACCGGCGTGCGCTTGCGCGACGTGCTCGACCGCGCCGGTCTCAAAGCGAGCGCGAAACAAGTGCAGTTCGACGGGCTCGACGGGCCGTCGCTTCCGGCGACGCCGGACTTCCGCAAATCGCTCGACGTCGACGTCGCGCGGCGCGACGACGTGATCGTCGCCTACGCGATGAACGGTGCGCCGCTGCCCGTGCTCAACGGGTATCCGGTGCGGCTGATCGTGCCGGGCTGGTACTCGACATACTGGGTGAAGATGCTCTCCGCGATCACCGTGCTCGACCACGTCGACGACAACTTCTGGATGAAGAGCGCGTACCGTATCCCCGACACGCCGGACAACAGCGTCGTGCCAGGTTCGACGGGTTTCGCGACGATCCCGATCAACCGGATGCGGGTGCGCTCGTTCATCACCAGCCTTGCGGACGGCGCGACGATCAAGCCTGGCCGCACGGAGCTGCGCGGGATCGCGTTCGACGGCGGGAGCGGGATCAAGAAGGTCGAGATCTCGGCCGACGGCGGAGCGAGCTGGCACGACACTGCGCTCGAGCGCGACTATGGAAAGTACAGCTTCCGCCGCTGGAAAGGCGAGCTGATCGCGCCTTCCGGGACGGTGACGCTAGCGGTGCGCGCGACGGCGAACGACGGCGCGACGCAGCCCGTCGCGCAAGGCTGGAACCCCAGCGGTTACCTGCGCAACGCGATCGAGACCTACAAGGTGACGGTGGGATGATGAAGCGCACGCTGATCGTGCTGGTTTGCGCAGCGACGCTCGGTGCGAGCGCACTCGCCGCCGCGGCGCCCGCGCCGCCGAAAGGGAAGGCGACGATTTCGCTCCCGGGCGATGCCGGGATGGCGTTCAAACCCGGCCCCGGCGCGGGACCGACGATGGCGAACTGCCTGACGTGTCATTCCTCGGCGTACGTCTCGACGCAGCCGGTGCTGTCGAAGGCGCAGTGGACCGCCGAGGTCGCCAAGATGAAAAACGTCTACGGCGCGCCGATCCCCGACGACCAAGTCCCCGCGATCGTCGACTACCTCACGACGAACTACGGCAAGCCCTAGGCGTTCATCATCGCCGCGCGGACGCGCGCTCGCGCGACCTTGCCGTTGTCGTCGCGCGGGAGCGCGTCGGTCGTCGAGAACGTGCGCGGGATCTTGAAGCTGGCGAGGACTTCGCGGAGGGCCGACTGCATCGCGCCGGTGTCCAGCGCCGCGCCGTTCTCGGGCTGCACGACCGCGTGCAGCCGTTCGCCGTACTCCGGATCCGGGAGCCCGACCACGGCGCAATCGTGCACGCCGGGCAATTGCAGCAGCGCGTGCTCGATCTCGGCGGGGTAGATGTTCACGCCGCCGGAGAGCACCATGTCGGCGGAGCGGTCGCAGACGAACAGGTACCCATCGGCGTCGAGATAGCCGACGTCGCCTAACGTTATCATGCCGTCACGCTCGATCGCGCGGCGCGCAGCGTCGGCGTTCTGATACGTGAAGTCGGCGTAGGCGGGCTGCCGCGCGTAGATCGTGCCGATCTCGCCGGGAGCGCACTCGCGGCCTTCGTCGTCGAGGATCTTCAGTTGCGCCGAGCCGACTGGACGGCCGGCGGTGCCGGGGCGCGAGAGCGCGTCGGCGCTCGAAGCCAAAGTGATCAGCCCCGCCTCGGTCGATGCATACGTCTCGTGGATCACCGGGCCTAGGCGTTCGATGATCTCGCGCTTCACCTCTGGCGGGCACGGCGCGCCGGTCGAGGCGACGAAACGCAGCGACGAGACGTCGTACCGCTTCCAGACGGCGTCGGAGAGGCGGATCATGCGAACGTACATCGTTGGCGTCAAGTAGGCCATGTCGATGCGATGGCGTTCGATGAGCGCCAGCGTTTGTTCGGCGTCGAAGCGTTCCATCAGCACGAGGCGTTCGGCGTAGAGCAGCGCGTTCGACGCGATCGACGCCGGCGCGCTGTGATATAGCGGCGCGGAGAGCAAGGCGCGGCAGCCGTCTTCGACGCCGTACACGGCGCGGACGAGCGCGCGCAGCCGCGTTTGCTGCTCGGCGAGTTGGTCGAGCGGGACGGCGCTACGGCGCACGCCTTTCGGACGGCCGGTCGTGCCCGACGTGTACGCCATGTGACCGCGCGGTGCGACGACCGGGCCGTCGTACTGCGGTTGTTCTGCGAGCCACGTCTCGTAGTCCGCGAACGCGCTGCCCGGTCCGACGGCAAAGATGTGCGCGCCGGCCGGCAGCGCGGTTTCCGCGGCTTGCAGCAGATCGCCGTGACCGATCACGACGCGCGCGCCACAATCGTTCAGGATGAACGCGAGCTCGGCGGACGTGAAATGCCAGTTCAGCGTGCAGTAGTAGATGCCGGCGGCACGGCAGGCGTGCATGACGTCCGCGTACACGGGATCGTTGCGCAGCAGCACCGCGACGACGTCACCCTCGCGCAACCCGAGCCGTCGTAAGCCACCCGCGAGACGCCGTCCGCGGTCGAGCAGCGACTCGCCGTCCCGGACGAGCTCCCCGAAATACAGCGCTGCGGCCATCGTGCGCCTCTTCGCATCGCACGTCGGCGTCCCCCGGGCGCCGCGGCAACATCCACGGCTTGCATTCGCCGCCGGCGCATTACGATCTCCGCTTCAAGGCGAAGGTTCGCTTGAAAAGCGGTGAAAGAAAGGGCGGCCTGGGGGCGTCAGACGGGAGCGCTCGATGACGTATGAAGATCCGACTGCCGATGCCTCTTGAGCGTAGCTACCTTGATGAGCATCACGCCGACGGCGAATTCTCAGCCGGCCTGAGTAGAGCGCGAGCGGATCCTGAGTAGTGCGGCTCTGGCGGCACGTTTCGCTGCTCACTATGCTGACGCTGCGCATGGACTCCGGCTCAGGGCTGAGACGCCGGTGAGACGCCGGACGCATATCATCCTCCCGAGGCCCCAGCGCCTTACCGCACCGCGGCAAACGGCCCAGAGTGGCTTGTCGCATCAGCTAGAGGATGAATCATGCCTAACTTCTGTAACGCTCCACGTGGAGCCCTCGCTACGATGGCGCGGCGTTTGGTCGGCGGCCTTTCCGCAGCCGTCCTTTCGCTCTCGCTCTCGCCCGCTATGGCGCAGTCCTTAGTTTCGGCCTGGGGGTACGGATATGCGCCGACCTCGGGCGCCGCGTACAACATCGCTTACGCGGAAGCCGAGCGCGGACTTACCCTCAACTGCGTCGGCAACGTCTCCAACGAGTACGTCATCAACTCCAGCGTCTACCCGTCCGGTTGGACGTGGGTCGCAACGGTGACCTTGGGCGCAAGTTGCACGTAAACATCGATAGGTGCCGGCGAGACCGACCGCCGAACAGAAACCCGCGCGGCGCACCCCCGGTCAGCGCCGTGCGGGTCGGCGCGCGCAAATGCCGGGCGGAAGACGATTTTATTCTGGATGCCGGTCATCGGCGCAAAGACCTGACCTTCAGCCATACCCGCGACGTGACGGGTTGGGGTTCTCGCTACGCTTGTGCGCGTACCGGAAGCTTCCAGTCGGGGCGGATGAAATGGCACGTGTAGCCGGACGGATAGTGTTGGAGATAGTCCTGATGCTCCGGCTCGGCTTCCCAGAAATCCCCGGCTGGCGCGACTTCCGTGACGACCTTGCCCGGCCAGAGCCCTGAGGCGTTGACGTCGGCGATCGTGTCTTCGGCGACCCGCTTCTGCTCGTCGCTCGTGTAGTAGATCGCGGAGCGATAGCTCAGGCCGCGGTCGTTGCCTTGACGGTTGAGCGTCGTCGGGTCGTGAATCTGGAAGAAGAACTCCAACAGCCGGCGGTACGTGATCTTGCTGGGGTCGAAGATGATCTCGACCGCTTCCGCGTGCGTACCGTGATTGCGATACGTGGCGTTCCGCACGTCGCCGCCGGAATAGCCGACGCGGGTCGAGATCACGCCCGGATAGCTGCGAAGCAGCTCCTGAACGCCCCAAAAACACCCGCCGGCAAGAATCGCACGTTCTCTCGTATCGCTCATAGCACTGTCCTCTCGAGAGGTAGAACCGCCGCTGGGAGACGCGGGTTTCGTGCCGACGGGAGGGGTCCGGCGTGGCGCGGCGCTAGCGGCACTCGAGCCGCGGGGCCCCGTCGTGGCGTATGTCATTCGAGAATGTCATGAACAGCATCGTCCACACCGCCGTGATTATTTCCGACCTCCTTCGCCGCGGCCTGACGCCTATCACGGATAACGAAAGCGCCTTGTGCGAGCTCGGATTCGAACGCGCGTACCCGCAAGTGCGGCACGGCTACGACGCAACCATTTGGGAGCGTTCGATCGACTACGGAACTCGGCCGAACGGAGACCGTGTGCTGGCACGCCAGCGCGCGTTTCTCGCCGTCTAAAAACAAGTTGATTCGAGGTGTTTGGTTTTACTCATGAAAAAGTTCGTTATCTCCACGCTGATCGTCGTCGAGCTCGCTCTGCCGGTCGCGCTGCGCGCGAATCCGACAATGTTGGTAAGCGCACGTGGCGGCCAGACGTTCAGCGCCGTGATCAGCTCGATCGACAGCAAGTACGGGTTGACGGTGCGCGACAGCCGCGGTGAGCCCGAGAGCGTGAAGCTTCACAAAGGAACGATCATCAATCCGACCGAGCTGGCGCTCAGGGCCGGCATGCCGGTGAACATCACCGGACGCCTCGAAGGTGGCACGTTCGATGCCGACCAGATCGACGCGCCGATCGCGATGGCGAACCAGCCTCGTGCGGACGACCGAAGCACATCGCCGCGCCCACTGACGGAAGTCCCCACGGGAACGTTCCAGACCAACGGACCGAGCGCTACAGGCGGAGGCTAATCGCCGCAGAAGGGCAGGTTAGTCTCGCGGCAGCTTCTCGCATTCCGCGAGCTTGAGCTCACCGTTCAACGCTTTGTTCATCTTCTTGCCGGCGAAGAAGAGAATGAAGCCGTTGCCGAACGTCGGCGGCGGAGCGATCGTAGACGAAAGCAGCGCGACGCCGATACGCGCGGTCATCGCGACAAAAGCGTCTCTGTCGGCGCCCGTCATGTCGCCCCACGGCACCGGTGCCAGCTCAGCGAGTCCGGCCCGGTTGTAGTAAGCGTAAGCGATCGTCTGCTCCGCGTTCCCGTCGAACCGCTGAACGCGATCGATGCGCACGATCGGGTCGAGCCCAAAGTCCGTCAATTTATGAGGGCGCACTTTCGTAAGGTCGAGGAACGGTGCGCCGAGCTTGTACCGGGCTCCGACACAGTACGTGTCGTCGGCCGCTCTCGCCTCGGTCACGGTGACCGAAGCGAGCGCGAAGGCAACGAAAAGAGCGGCAACAGCTCTGGGAAGCACCTTTACCACGTCAGGTCCACTGTGCGCTGTAGCGACGCCCCGCATCATTCGATGTGCAGCGCCCGCGGGCAGTCTGTTAGTCTGTACGTCTTCGGCAGAGGCTTTTTCAGTGGTGTAAACCGTACCTGAACGCCCGGGCCGTAGAATTCTGGAGGCGTTCGGAAAACCCACATTGCGCGGAGATCCGGCGGGCTGTTCTTCGCGATTCCGAGCCACGCAAAGCCTCCCTCATCCCAGACCATCCACGCTCGTGCGTGCAAGTCCTGACCCGCCGTGACCGCAGCGACTGCTATTACGCCGCTTACGTACTGTTTCGTCGCACTGGGTCCCCGAGACGCAATTGACGTTTCATAGCGCAACGGGAACCCACCGCAGCCGATCGGCATTTCATTCGCACTGGCGATCGGTGCCGATCGCGCAAGAGCCGCGAGCCCGATCACGAGAAGAAAAGCAATTTTCATAGACGTTACGAGGCGTGACGTGTGCCGCTGCTTGGCAGTTGAGTAGCACCGGCGATCTTCGGTTCGACGGACTGAATGGAGCTGCTTCCGTAGCCCGGCAACAGAACGATGAAAAACGCTGAGGGAAAGTATCGTCGAGGCGAGTCTACGCAAGAAATCTCCCTAAATTTACGCCCACACCAATGAAAGGCAACTTGGGCGACTTAGTGAAATGGACGCCCACTGGTTCGGCTTCCGTTTCAAATGTCTATCTTTGGGTTGGGACACCGAAGCAATGCGAATAGCCGTCATCGTCGGTCAGGACGAATTCGGTCTGGCCGTAGTCTCGATGTTCGAGTTCTGAAACGCCGTATCCAAGGCTCTTCAATCGCTCTCTGGTATTGTGTATGTCCTTCGGCGCCCAGTAGAGTCGAATGCCCTCGTAGTCTTTCGGCTTGACCGGAGTACCCACACGCAGGTTCAGCATAAAAAACAGTTCGTCATTCTGAAGCATGCAAAAGATCAACTTCTCACTTTCGCGCATTTCCGAACTCAACGAGAATCCGAGACCATCAACCCACAAGCGCAGACTTTTCTCCAGGTCCGCGCTCGGAATGACCGGGATGCACGATTTAACAGGCACGACAGTTCCTTTCGCCAACTACAACGCGGCTCAGTGGATCTGATTTAATTCATCCATCGCTCGCGCCGGATACGTTGTTCGAGATCCCCCTTCGTGGGCCTGGACCGCACGACAGGCGGAAGATTGAATCAGTACTCGCCCACACGAAAGACACTTAGCAAATGGGCACCCCCGGCGGGCGAGGAATTGGACTACGAATCCTTGGTCCCTAGGTCGGCCGACCGCGGTGTCTATCCTCAGCCGCTCGTCTAACAGCCGTCTAACAGACGCCCCAATTCTTAACCGGATTCGGCGGGACGCGGCGGGACATAGATGCGCGAAAAACCTCGCCGTTACGGGATTCTCCGATACCCCCAGGGACCTGCCGGGGCCCAATTAGACGGGTTCGAATCCCGTTGGGGCTATCAACCCAGCGTAACGCAGAGAGTCACGGCCCTCTCCGCAAGCTAGTGCACGACGACAACCGACGTCGCGCTGCGGCCGAACTCATCCGGTCTGTCGAGGACGTGTGCGTCGGCGCCGGGCCAGGCGAAGGTTCCTGGAGTTACCGTGCGGGCGAGATAGTGGAGGCGGTAGATGCCGGCGTCGAGGTGGTCGGCGTAGGCTTCGATGCGGTCGGAGCGGATGCGCTGGTCGCCGATCGCCCAGGACGAGGACGGAATGTTCAGCGCTTTCGACGTTGTTGCAAACGACGTGTCGACGGCTTCGAAGCCGGCAGGGAGCGGGTCGGTGATCAGGACGCGCTCGACCGGGTGGTCGCTGACGATCTGCAGCTCGACGTCGTAGACGTGGGCGGCCGGGAGCGTCAGAGACGAGGACGGCGTGATGAGGCCCATCGTTGCGATGACCGGCGACGTGTTCGCTTCGCGGACGACGCGCGTTACGCGCAGGCCGTTCAGGCGGCCGGGTGCGGCGCCCGCGAGGCGGTACGTGTATGTTACCGCGTAGTGCAGCGTGCCGGTGCCGTTCTTTGCGACCGCGACCGGGTTTGCACCCGTTGGGATGTCGCGCATCGGGACCATCGTTTCGCGTTTCGGGGCGTGGCCGCCGGTGAAGTGCTGCTGTGCGATCGTCTTGGTGCCGAGCGTCGCGGTTGCGGTGAAGTTTGCGGGTTTCTCGCGGGCGGAGAGATCCACGAGCGCACCTAGCGCGGCGGCGTTCTCGCAGGCGCAGCCGAACGAGCCGTTGCGGCGCATGTCGAGCAGCGAGCGCGTAAGGCGGTCGAGCGTTTCGCCGTCGGCGTTGCGGGCCAGCTCCAGACGCAGCGCTTCGCTTTGCGCGACGACCGGCGCGTCGTACCAAGAGTAGCGCTGCGGGAGGTTCACCACCGCGCCGCGACCGGTGGTGTAGAGGTGATCTTCGATCGTCTTCGCGAGCGTCGCGGCTTGCGAGGTGTAGCCGGGCGCGAGCGTGAGGAGACGCGCAAGACGGGCTTGGTCGGCGAAGGAGAGTTTGTCGCGTTGCGCGTCGACGTCGCTCAGGAACGTGGTGCGGCGGTCGCCGGCGCTTGCCAGCGCGTCGAGCGCGCGCAGGCGCAGCTCCGCTTTGCAGAGGTCGCTCTTGCACCACTTCTCGTGCGCGGTCGGGTCGCCCAGGACCGCGGCTGCGTAGCGCTGCGCGCCCGCATAGAGCGACGAATCGACCGCGATTCCGGCGTCGTGCGCGCGCGCGAGCGCCTTCAGCGCGAACATCGAGTCCCAGGCGTCCGGATCGTCGGCGTGCCAGAACGGCGCGAACCCGCCGCTTGCGCGCTGCAGGTCGTGCAGCGTCGCGAGCTCGATCACGGCGCGGTCGCGCGCCGCGTGGGCATCGCTGCCGTCGCGTTTCGCCAGCGTGACGAGATCGCTCGCGACCGCCAAGCGCGCCGCCGAGGTGATCGCGATCCGTTCTTCGCCTTTCAACGCATCTGTAGCGGCGACGACGATCTCCGGGATCAGCGAGGACGCTAGCGACACGTCGATTCCGCCGGCGTCGCGGGGCGTGGCCGGCGCGACGTTCAGGCCGACCGAAGCTCGCGTCTCCGTCGTTCCCGTTTGCGCAACGGACTCGCTCACGTCGAGCGCGCGCACCGGCACCGGGATCGCGAACGCGTCGGCTGCGCCTGCGCCGTGTACACGTACGGTCGCGGTCGCGTCACCGGTCCCGGTCGCGACCACCGGGAACCGATACGCTTTGGTAATCCGGTCGAGCGGCGCGTCCATCGACGTCGTCGCGACTTGCTTGTCGTTCAACAGAAACGCCAGCGGTCCGGCGAGCGTCGCGTCGACGTGTACGTTGCCGGTCGCGCCGGTGCCGTTGGTGATCGACACGCCCGCATCGAAGCGATCGCCGGGGCGCGCGAATTGTGGGACGACCGGGTTTGCGATCAGCGGCTTCGTCGTTCGGAAGGTCGTTTCGCCGTTGCCAAAGCGGCCGTCGGTGCTGGACGAGACGACCATCACGCGCCACGTCGTCAGATCGTCGGGGAGCGCGAACGACGCGCTCGCGTCGCCGTTCGCGTCGGTGCGCAGTGCGCCGGCGAAGTACGCCAGCGGCTGGAAGTTGTGACGCACGCGCGGGTCCGCTTCTTCTCCCGAGAGGCCGCCGCCGAAGCCCCAGCCCTTCTCGAGCGGCTTCTGCAGCGTGCTCAGCACGAGTGCGGCGCGGTTGTCG